>JAFQVL010000027.1 GCA_017408045.1 Clostridia bacterium
AGAAATCAAACACCTCTATCCTTAAGCAATCGGGAAAAGGAAATCCATATATTTCGCAGAATCGTTCGCAGGCTGCTTTTCTGTAAAAGGAATCTTTTTCTTTGGATAAGCAATCGGCTCATCTTCGAAAATGAAACGCCTTTCCGTACCCGCAAAAAGTCTATTGATAGACAGGATATTTTTTGCCGCGCGCACCCCCATTTTTTCGAAAGCGTGGCAGGTGATAATATCCCCTTCCCGCAGCCCATATTGCCGAATCAGCTCTACGGAAACCAACAGTCGTTCTTTGCTGATATCCCCACTCTTGTCGACGAGGCAAGGCACGTCGTCAATGATTTCCAACTGTCCAGCATGGATTTCCTGCGCGTGATACTGTTCGTAGGTCATTGAATTATCCGAAGCGTGCACAACGAGCGGCGTACGAACCTGCGATTCGAAGTACGTCAACCGTACGGGCGGCTCTACCCCCGCAAACCAAACGTAGCGAAGCTTTGCAATCGCCTGCTCGATTTCAGGATCTACGTGGTCGTCCTTTACGGGCGCGCCTAGCTTAGAACGCTCGATGGGCGCAACCTCCCCCGATAAAACGGCGACGATATCCGCAATCAAGTCCATTTTCTTTTTTTTGGTGGGAACTTCCACGCCGATATCCCGTGCGTAGGGGCGTAATTGCATCAAAGAAAATGCATCCAGCCGCTCTTTGCAGGCGTTTTTAAATCCCTGAATCTTATCTACCATTCGTTTTCGTCCGTTCCATTAAGATTACTTTCGTTTTTTCTTCTGTTAAATCGTCGCGAGAAAATTCTAAAACGTTCTTGCGACAAACTTCTACGCTTTCGTTGTCAAACATATCCAAAAAGGGCTGCGCCTTGTCAACGTCTATCGTGGAATGCCGCGAGCGATAATGCATCGGAATGACAACGTCGGGCATCAATCTGTCGACGTATTCCTTTGCTTGCTCTGCATCAATCGTATACGTTCCCCCTACGGGAATGAGAAGAATATTGACCGGCAAGAGCATTTCCAACAGCTCCGCAGAGCATTCCTCTCCCAAGTCGCCCATATGGCAAATATCCAAACCGTCCATACGGATTTTGAAAATGACGTTTTCGCCGCGGAGCTGCCCCTCGTTCGTATCGTGATAACTTTTGATACCGCGCACCTCAACGCCCGGCAGCTGATAAAAACCTTCTTTGCGAAGGATACTGGGATTACCACCCACAGCCGCAACGTTGTCGTGATCGAAATGTGCGTGGCTGACCGTAACGGCATCCGCAGTCTGTCCCGGCGGCATTTCATAGCCGACCTTTTGATAAGGGTCGGTGATAACCGTCGTCCCCGTGCTCTCCGTTAGCTTGAAACAGGAATGTCCCAAATACTCGATTTTCATTTTCCCTCCGAGCGAAATGACTTTATTGCTTACAAGCCGTAGCTTTTATCCTCAAACGCATCTGTTGTACCTCTTGCCCAAAGTGCAACGCGTATTCTAACTGCAACAATAAGGAATTTTTCGTCATCGTATATGCAATACGCTTTGTGGAAACGTCCAATACTCCCTCGTTCCCACCGATGGATAGCGTACCCTGTGTGCGGCAATTTTCACGTAAGCAAAGGCGCATGGAATAATCCCCTTCCCTCGCTATCCGCGTCTCCGTTTCCGAAACGTTGATTACGACGCGCGCATTTTCTTGCGTATAGCGCAAAACGGCGGACAAGGACGAACTCTCCATTTCCGCTTTGCAAGAAAACCGACTTTCCTCTTGGTCAACGGCCGCCCATATTGTTAAAAACACCTCTTGCATACAACCGCCATATTCTTATTGATAACCAAAGTAATATAATCCAAACCAAGATTTTTAGCGGTAAATTTTGCCTGCTACTTCGTTAAAACCCTTGCTAAACCGACGGGTTTACCTACGGCTTTCGCCTTGTAGAAGGACGAAAAATTTTCTCGCTATAAATTGCTTCGCACCCCAAAGCTCGTATTTTGAAATGATTTTTGGTGCGAAGGAAGAAATTATACCAACGTATTATGATGACGACAAACCATAAAGTTTTGGGGCTGGCTTCGATTATATTACCTTGGTTATACTTATTATAACAAAATCCGACAAAAAAGTAAACCGTATTTCAGGATAAACGCAAAAATCAATCGTTTCTCCTCTTAATCTTCTTACGGATTGCCTTTCCTTCCGCAAGCGCGCGGCGTAATCCCTCTTCGTCGCCCTCCGCAATCGCCTTTTTGTAGACCGTCAAATGATCTATCAAGCCTTCCAGCTCGGCTAAAATATGGGGACGATTGAGCATATACAGTTCCGTCCACATCTGTTCGTCAACGCCTGCTATCCTCGTCATATCCTGAAAACTACCGCCCGTAAAACCGTCGCAATGGGCGACTTGTTCGCTCTTTACGTACGCGTTCGAAACAATGTGCGCCAGCTGCGAGGTGAGCGCGATTTTTGCGTCGTGTTCCTCTGCCGTACACTCTACTATTTTTCCAAACCCCAGAAGGCGCGCAAACTCTCTCGCCTCATTCAGCGCATCGGCATCGGTGTTTTTCGCCACGGTGATGACAAGATTTGCCCCGCAAAACAACTTCTCGGAAGAGGATTGTATCCCCGAGGTTTCTTTGCCTGCCATCGGATGCAATCCTACGTAGCGATAATTGCGAGGAGCGGCATACACCGCTTTTTCAAGCACCCCTTTCACGCCGCAGATATCGGCGACAAACGCTCCGTCCTTGAAGGTAGCATTCTGCAACACGGAAATGGCAGCCTTGGGCGGAATGGCAAGAAATACGTTGTCGTACGAACGCATATACTCTGCTACGCCGTCAATATATCCGTTTCTTAACGCAAAGTCCAGCGTTTCTGGTTGCTGATCATAGCCGTCAACGGAAAGCCCACGTGCCTTCAAGGCACGCGCCAACGATGCGCCTATAATCCCTAAACCAACAATTGCCGTCCTTTTCATACGCCACCACCTTTTGTGTTGTCATCATTGTAGCATATTTACCGCAAAAATGCAAGCACAAAGATAAAAAAAACGAAAAGACTTTCGCCCTTTCGTTCGTTCTTCTTACAGTCTATCCCTTTTTCGATAGATATTTTCTTCGCGTAGCGTCGCCGCCACGGATATGACGTTCGTTTAGGTTGGTATCCAAAACCGCCCGTACCTCTTCAAACAAGTCCTCGTCTATCATCTCTAAGCGCTCTGATACGTCTTTATGTACTGTCGATTTGCTAATATGAAAATGCGCGGAACACGCCCGAACGGTACACCCCGTTGCAACAATATATTCCGCGCACATTCTGGCTCTTTTTTCAATATATTCCCACAAAATTACGACCCCCTCCGTTTTTGTCTACGGAATATCTTATGTCGTAATTTTGCGAATTAGACCGAAACTATCTTAGAAACATTCCATCAATCCGCCTTCTTATAAGGCATCGGGAATACTTTGACCACCGAATCTTCCTCGTACCGAAGAACACGCTTTGCTTTGGCGCTCTGCATCAGGATAAAGACGTCTTCCGTGGAAAGCTGGGACACCAAGTTCCCCTTCACAACCACCGCCAAATAGTACGGAACGGTTACGTAGCTTGCGGACAAGACTTTTGCCCCTTCGCGCAGCCCAACGATGGCGCTACCTTTCTTGTATCTGCCCGTCGGTTCAATTTGCGAAACGATGACACGTTTGAACTTTCCTTCGTCCGTCGCGATGACGATTTCACCGTCGCCGTTTTGCTGCGTCATCAAAAGCACGGAGTCGCCTTCGCGGAGCTGAATCCCTCGAACACCGCCGGCTATTCTACCCTGCACGGGGATATCGTCCTTCTTTGCGTTCAGGCAAATACCGCCCTTGGTTACGATGATAATCGTATCGTCATCAGCCGTTTCATTCTCGACTGTAAGCACTTCGTCGTCCTCGGCAAGCTTAATGGCTTGGAAAGCGTCCTTCTTTTGGTCATATTCGCTCCACGCCGTCTTTTTTATCATACCCTTTTTGGTAAAGAACATCAGGTTGCCGATAGGCATACGGGCGGGCAATTCAAAGAGCGCCACGATCTTTTCACCTTCCAGCGCCTCTTTGCTAACGTCCTGCAAGGAAACGCCTTCGTCCGTGAAACGACACGCGTATTCGGGCGCGTAAATATCCAACTTATAGCAGTTTCCGTAGTTGGTAAACGCCATAATTCGCTTATCGGTCGCCGTTTTAAGGAGCAAAGTAGCCACCAAGCCCGGCTTAAATCTACCTTCAATCGGCTTTTCGATGCCTGCGGCGTTCGCGCCGATTAAGACCTTAATACGATCGTCTGCCGTGTAGGCAACCGTGCATTTTTCACCCTGCACCTTTTCACGGGAAACGGACACAAGCCCGTCCGCCTCATCCGCCGTGAATACAAGACGGCTCTTTCTAGGGGAAGGATAACGCTCCTTGATTTCGGTGATTTCTTCCTTGACCACCTGCAACTGCTTTTCCTTGCTCTTGGAAATACCCGTCAACTTCTTGATGAGTTTCTGCAATTCCCTCAGCTCGTTTTCAAGCTTCGTGATTTCAAGCTTGGTCAATCTTGCAAGCTTCAATTCAAGAATATGATGTGCTTGCACCTCGGAAATGGAGAAACGCTCCATAAGCTTCAACTTCGCATCCGCCGTGCTGTCCGATTTCTTGATGATCGCAATCACTTCGTCGATGTTTTGAACGGCAACGATTAACCCTTCTAAAATATGGCACTTTCTCTCCGCTTGGTCAAGATCGAACAAGGTACGCTTTAAAATCAGTTTCTGCTGATAGTTTACGTAATGGCGAATAATATCCATCAAGCCCAACTGCTGCGGCTTGCCGTCTGCAATCACGACCATATTGATACCAAAGGTCGTTTCAAGGTCTGTATATTTATACAGAAGCTTCAAAATCGCAGGAATATTTCCCTCTTTCTTGATACGAATGACAGCGCGCATACCCGTACGGTCGGATTCGTCCGCAACGTAATCTACGCACGCCATTTCCTCTTTCTTCTCCTCGCGGAGCTCTGCAATCTTCTTCAAAAGTTGCGCTTTATTCACTTGATAAGGAAGTTCGGTAATGACGAGATTCGTCTTGCCATTGTCCGTCTTCTCGGTGGAGATTTTCGCACGCACGGAGATCTTGCCTCTACCCGTTTTGTACGCTTGAATCAACTCGTTCGCAACGATAATACCGCCCGTAGGGAAATCGGGACAGGGAATGTACTCCATCATTTCTTCCAACGTGATGGCAGGATTGTCGATATACGCCACGACGCCGTTGATGACTTCCGTAAGATTGTGGGTGGGAATGTTCGTTGCAAGTCCTACCGCAATCCCCGACGAACCGTTCACCAAAAGGTTAGGGAAACGACCGGGAAGAATGTCCGGCTCTTTTAAGCTGTCGTCAAAGTTCAAGGAAAAGGGTACGGTATCCTTGTCAATATCACGCAATAATTCGAGCGCAAGCGGCTCTAAACGAGCCTCGGTATAACGCATTGCCGCCGCAGGGTCGCCGTCCACAGAACCAAAGTTGCCGTGGCCGTTGACAAGCGTTTTGCCCATATTGAAGCCCTGCGCCATACGCACCATAGCATCGTAGACCGAGCTGTCGCCGTGAGGGTGATATTTACCCATACAGTCGCCGACGATACGCGCGCTCTTTTTATGCGGTTTATCGGGGGTAAGCCCCATCTCGTTCATCGTATACAGAATACGGCGCTGCACCGGCTTTAAGCCGTCCTCTACGCGGGGAAGCGCACGATCAAGAATAACGAACTCCGCATACGGAAGCATCGAAGAATGCAGGACTTTTTCCAACGGCTCGACGTACGTCTGACCGGTCGGTACGATTTCTTCGGGTTGAATTTTTTTACCTTTTGCCATCGCTTATTTGCCCTCCTTTTCTTCTAATTTTTCCATAAATGCGTCCTTCTTATTGAAATTCGCATACTTTGCCAAGAACTCCTTTCTGCCCTCTGACTTATCTCCCATCAAGGTCGTAATCATACGATCTGCTTTTGCGGCGTCCTCTACCGTAACCTGAATTAAGTTTCGGGTCGCAGGGTTCATCGTCGTTTCCCACAGCTGTTCGGCGTTCATTTCACCTAGACCTTTATAACGCTGCAATTGATAGCCCTTGCCGATTTTTTCAATAGCCAACTCTAACTCTTTATCATCGTAAGCGTATTCCACCTTATCCCCTTTATACACCTTATAGAGGGGCGGCATACCGATATACACGTGCCCTGCGTTGACCAAAGGACGCATATAACGGAAGAAGAAGGTAAGCAAAATACAACGAATGTGCATACCGTCTTGATCGGCATCCGAAAGGATGATGATTTTATGATAGTTGATTTTATCTAAGTTAAAATCAGGGTCGATACCGCCGCCGATTGCGCCTATCATCGTACGGATTTCCTCGTTTTCGAGGATTTGGTTTAAACGCTTTTTCTCTACGTTCAACGGCTTACCGCGCAAGGGAAGAATAGACTGGAATTGGCGAACGCGCGCCTGCTTTGCCGTGCCGCCAGCCGAGTCGCCCTCTACGATAAACATTTCGTTGAATTCGGGTTTTCTACCCGAACAAGCCGCTAACTTACCGATGAGCGTCAAACCGTCAATGCTCTTTTTCTCACGGGCGTTATCCTTTGCTTGCTTTGCCGCAATACGTACCCTTGCCGCGCCTTGCGCTTTTTTGATGATTTCTTCAAGAATTTTCTTAAAACCACGGGTCGTCGAAATAACGTTAAAGCCTTCGATGACCGTCGCCTCTACCGCAGGTCTTGCCTCGGTGTTGCCAAGCTTGGTCTTGGTCTGCCCCTCGAACTGCACGTTCTTCATCTTAATCGACAATACCGCCGTCA
>JAFQVL010000028.1 GCA_017408045.1 Clostridia bacterium
ATCAAAAGTACCGTTGCCATCCGTATCCTTACCGATAGCGGTAGGCATATGCCAGTAGCCGACGTTTTTAACGGTCTTACCACCCGAATAGGTCTTATAGTCGTTAAACAAACCGTAACTTTCCGCTTCGTTGTACCAATACGTACCTTCTACGTGAGAAGCGATTTCAACATAGTTGCCAAGGCCGTTCAAAACGAACGAACGCATCGCCGCCTTATGGTTGTAGTCGGGGTTAGTATATTGATCGTAGAACCAACCCTCCTCGGACGCCAATTCCATAAATGCGAACGCATAATATCTGCTCGCCTGGTTGACCGCTTTATAGCCCGTTTGCATGTTGACCGACGCTCTTTCGATGATAGGTCTCTTAATACCCGTGCCTGCCCAAAGTTCCTCATCGGAAATCCCGGTCACCCAGTCAACCTCGCCCGAGAGCGCAGTAATCGCCGCCCTCTGTTCATAACCAGCAAGCGCCGTAGACAAGCTTTCAAGCAAGTGGTTTGCATAGTCGATATGTCCGCCGGGCGCGCTGAAGGGAGCAATACCGTTGTATTTGATGTATTCGCACATTGCAACCATTTCGTCCAACGTCGTAGGCATACCGTCGTCGTCCGTGCCAGCGATACCGTCGTTACCTACCGTCTTTTCTTCATCAAGGTCTGTAAAGTAGAACTTTCTGCCGAGCAGCGTGCTGTCGAACTCGAACGTAGACCCCTCTTGCGCCAAGTAGAAACCATACTTTTCAAACAGATCCATATCGTACGACGCCGCAGACATAGACTCGTGGCCAGGCAACATATAGTACTTGTCAGCAAAATCGCCAGTACCCTGCATTGCGAAACGATATCTTGCGTCCATCTTACTTTCAATCGTCACGTCTTCGCCATATTCCGTCAAAGGCTCATCTCTAACGATGTCGGTGATGTCCATAAACGCGTCTACCTGAATCAAGTTGTACAACTTGGAGTAGGGCTCTTGGAAGAAGAACATATGCGAACCACTCGACTGAATGTTGTCGCAGTGAACGCCCGTGTCGTTTCTAACAACTTCGATAACAACAGGCTTGCCTTCTTCGTATTGCTTGTCGCCGATGTGGGTCATAAAGCGTTTAATCGCGTTGTTCAACCACTCTACGCCGACACCACCGCCGAAGTTTTCGATCATGATGTACGTTTCATCGCTGTGGTCGTCCCCACCCAGGCCGCAGCCGACAGTGCTGAACAACGACGTTGCCGCCATCAACATAGCCGCTACTTTTGCAAATGTTTTTTTACCATTTCCCATATAAAACACCTCTTTTGAAAAATAAATTTTTTTGTATTTAATAAAGATGCCGCCTTCAGGCGAAATCTCATTTTTCATTTAAAGGAGTGACGTTTTTAACCGCACAAAAACCCTATCTGCCCCGCATTGCTTACGCCACCGTTTTTAGTTTTTATTTTTTCTTTTTAAAGGTTTTCTTTGTTGTGATGTCACAACAAAGACCCCGCGGGGTGCTTTTTTTATTTTTTTACATGCGCAATAGGCCTTTAGCCCATACCGCCATTTATATTATAAATGAGACCCCCCACTTTCGTCAACCCTATTTTATAGAACTTTGTTTTTTTGTATTAAAAAACGTAGAATAAAGTAATATATATACACTCATTTTGGCGTTAGTACAAGTTATTTTTCTTGCGTTTTTAGCCGTTTTTTAAAGGCATTGGCGCAATTTTTTTGACTTTTTAAACATTTTCGGGGTTTTTATATGAAAAAATGAAAAAATACTTGACTTTTTCAAAATATAGGATATACTTTTCATAAAAAGGTTGGAAAAACTACCCATACACCCAAAGGAGTACTTTTTATGGCTATTGAGAAGATGGACATTGCAAAAATCGACACAAACTTTGCCAAAACCGCAATCACGGAAACGGATATTGTTTGGAGAAAAGCGACCGATTCCGCCTTTGATTTACGCGGCATTTTCTACGACGAAGAGGCTGGCTGCTATTACCGTATGAATCGCGAAATTGCAGACCAAGTCAGCCCCGGCGTCAAGGTGCTTGCGCGCTGCACCGTAGGTGGACGTATTCGTTTTAAAACGAACTCCCCTTACATCACCGTAAGGGTAAAATCGGTAAAATTGAATATGAGTTGGAACTATTCTCTGTTTGCTCGTTGCGGACTCTGCGTTTACGTCAATGGGGTTTATGACGGGTTCTTCCGCGCCGGGTTTGACCAATGGGAAAAGGCAGAAAACGACGTAATGAGCTATGACGGCATCTACCACACCCGCGAGAAAGGTGTGTACGACGTAGAGATTTATATGCCCAATTACAGCGAAAAGATTTACGACGTAGAAGTTGGGCTTAAAGAGGGTTGCCAGCTGCTGCCCGCAAAGCCCTACACCTACGACGATAAGCCCGTCGTCGTCTACGGCACGTCCATGACGCAAGGCGCTTGCGTTTCCCGCGCAGGCAACGATTACGTTTCCATTCTTGGCCGCCTTTGCGACACCGACTTTATCAACCTCGGTTTCTCCGGCAACGGCAGAGGCGAACCGATTATGGCAGACTATCTTGCGGACTTAGACCCCTCTATTTACGTGCTCGATTTCGACGGGAACGTGCGCTCGCTGGAAGACTTGAAAGCGGTGCATATGCCTATGTATCGCAAAATCCGCGCAAAGCACCCCACCACCCCCATTATCTTGATTACCATGCCCGTGATGAACGACAACGTAATGAAGGAAATCAAGGAAAAGAGGGAACACGTCTATAACAACTACCTGATTATGAAAGCGGAAGGCGACAAAAACGTCTACTATGTAGACGGCAGAACGCTGCTGGGCACGGAAGACGTAGACAGCTGCTTTACGGATATGCTGCACCCCAACGATTTAGGGTACTACCGTATCGCAAAATCCCTGCAGCCCCTTTTGTCCGAACTTTTGAAAAAGACGAAGTAATCAGCGCTGCAATAAGCAAAAAACAAAAGACTGCAAGACGAAACCTTGCAGTCTTTTTTATTGACAGTTTTGTAGGCGTTTCCCTCGGAAACGTAAACGACCGAGGGTTGCCACAGCGCAACGCCGTATTGAGCAGTATTTTGTAGGTGTTTCCGTTAAAAAATGCAAGCAAGACGCGAAGAACGCGGCTTTCCCGATGGGACGTGTACACAGACGTACACGAGCAAGGGAAAACGCAAGTTCGACAAAGTATTGCGTAGCATTTTGTAGGAAATTATACTTTTAAGCGGAAGCCGTCGTAAGTAATCTCAAACCCGTACTTTTCTTTGGCAACCTTTGCCAATTCGTCGTGCGTCATCTTACAGCCGTGCGCAAAGTGCGTGTAGTACAATTTCGTCCTTTCATCCACTACTTTTTTCGCGATAAAGCGGTCTGCAATCGCGCGACCTTGGCTCATAGACATATGCCCGTAGTACGGGGTTTCAACGTCCCCTTTCGTGCAGTCCAAACTCAAGAGGTCGATATGCTTGTTGTTGTCAGCAAGCCATTCTTCTACTTCCGTACCGAACGTACCCGTATCGTTGCCGTAGAAGATGCTCTTGCCGTCCTTTTCAATGAGGAAAACGAACGCCTGCTCGGGCACGGCGTGGCGAGCGGGCAACGGAGTAACCGTGTAGCCGTCAACGTCAATCGGTTGGAAGTATTCCATAGGAATAAACTCCCAATATTTTTCAATCATTTCTTTTTCCAAGCCACGCGCTTCCACCACGCGCCAGATCTTATCAATGACCCCTTGGCTGGTGTAGAGTTTCAGCGTGGGATATTTACAAGTTTCCGCGCTCATCCAATGGTAGCGAGAAGAGAAAACTTCCAACGACAGATGGTCGGGATGAGAGTGCGTAAGCAGGATACTATGAATATCCCAAAGCGTTCTTCCCTCGCGAATAAAATGCTCGTAGGTGTCCGAGCCAAAGTCCACGAGCAGCGTGCCGTCAATCAATGCTTGCGCGCGAGTACGGATATCCTTACCGCCGAGTTTCAACGCCTTTTGACACAATTCGCAATTGCAAAACATTCCCGGGATGCGTTCTTCCGCAGCCGTACCCATATACAAAATTTCCATAATTTCACCCTTTTTTTGATTTATTTTTTTGCCTATTTCTATTCTCAAAAAACCGTCGTTTAGGCGTTTTTCTCCGCTAAAATCCGTAATAAAACGTCGGGGGGATTGACCGTCATACCGTCTACCCCTGCTTCGCAGAGCCTACGCATCGTTTCCTCGTCGCCGACACCCCAAGCGCGAACGTTAAAGCCCAGTCTATGCCAAGCAACAACCCCTTCTGCCGTCACCAAACTTGCGCGAGGGCAAAGCTCGTCAATTCCGCAAGCAAGCGTTCTTTGGATCACCTCGGCGCTTACGTCCTTCGTCAAATACCCCACGTGGACGAGGGGGTCGTATTCCTTGACTTTACGCAGTCGCTCAAAGCCGAACGAGGTAATAATCGTCTTTTTGTCCACACCGTATTGATACAGCATATCCACAACGTCCTTTTCCACGCCGTCCACCTTTAATTCGATAGCAAAGAAAAGATCCTTGTCGCCAAATTCTACTAAAAACTCCGCCAAAGTCGGGATTTTGTCCTGCAAGTCGCCCTTTTTCACCCAGAAGGAACGCAGCTCCTCGTAGGTGTAGTCAGAGATGCTACCCTCTTCCCCCGTCATACGCATCAGCGTATCGTCGTGGAAGAGCACCAGCACGCCGTCCTTCGTTCTCTGAACGTCCGTTTCGATACCGTTTGCACCCATTTTAACGCCCTCGCGGAAAGAGGTCATCGTGTTTTCGGGGAAGTATTCACTTGCCCCGCGGTGCGCGTAGCAGACAAATCTCGTGGTGCTTTCTTCGTTGATAACTCTCCACAAGCCGTCGTGCAATTTGGTTAAGTATGCGCCCCATTCCAAGGGGTCGATGAAGGGGTTGACGGTGGCGGTTTTCATCATTTCACCCTTTTCAAGGGTGTGGTTCTGCCAAGTATGGTTGCCAATCATCACGTCGACGGGGATTTTCATCAAGCGTTCGGTGCTGTCAAAGAACTGCCCTCTGCAAAGGTAAGGGACTTTCCAATCGTTCATGAAATTCTTTTTCAGTTGGTTGATTCCCGAACCGCCAAACATCGCCGCACGGTACACCTGCCCGTCCTCTTCAACGTCCATAAAGAAGGACACCGAACCTTCGGTATGACCGGGCGTGAACAGACACTCAATTTCCGTATTGCCGAGCTTAATCACGTCGCCGTCGCAGATGTCATAGTCGGGCGTAAAGCCTTTTATGTAGCGAATATCGCGGAAAGACAAGTACGTCTTCGCTTGCGGAGCAAGCGTCAACAGCTTTGCCGTCGCAGCCGTGTGGTCGTAATGACCGTGCGAATGCAGAATGATTTTCACGTCCTTTATATCAAAGCCGAGGGTCTGCATAGATTCGACAATCATGTCCGCGCACGCCTCGTAGCCCGTATCAATGAGGATGAGCCCGTCCCCCGTATCAATCAAGTGCGAGGAAGCCTCTTTCGTGCCTACGAAATACAGATTTCCGATCATTCTAAAGGGCGCAACTTTCGTCATTATTTTCTCCGCCATCGCGATTTTCTCCTAGCCGTTTCGTTTGCCTTTTCGCCATCAGTCGGCGCAAGCAAGCACGACCATTATACAACAAAAAGTCCTTTTCATCAAGAGTTTTTACGCAATTTTAGCAATTTTATTTTTTCCTTTTTTCGTCCTCGTTTCTCTTTCCCCTTTATCACAGCAAGGCTGTGTATCTCATCAATGCAAAGCATTGCATATCGCCAATGGAAAGCATTGTATATCACCAAAACGGTGTTTTGCATATCATCACGGCACAGCCGTGGATAAGCCCTACCCGCACCACGCAAAAAACGCACCCACAAGGGGTGCGCTATGCAAGTCGATAGGGTTGCATTTTTACTCTTAATTCTCATCGAAGAGGTTTACGTATTCTTTTTTGCGCTTTTTAGCGTATTTTAATGCTTTATTTGCCCCACTATCTTGTTTGTTTTTCGCATAAAAAATTACATAATCGCTTTTTTCTATCATTTCGCAGTTACGATAATATATCCTTTTGTACCAGTATTCAAACGCCAAGGGTAAGTATATAAATTCTTCATAAACTGTTTTGTGTAAATAGTCAGGGCGTTTGCTTGGCAATAAATATTTTTCATCGTGTACGCAATATATCCTTTGAATACTTGGATATTTTTCTTTTAGAGAAGAAACAATCTCATAACACAATTCATCAAATGCCCCAAGTCCGCCAAATAAAAATATTTGATATCCCTTTTCTACAATCAACTTTTCCACCAAACAGTTTATTACTTTGCGCAAATTTTCCGTATTCGTTATTTGTCGATGTCCGAAGAAAGAACAAACTTTTCCCATAATTTCACCCATATTACACAATATTATATTTAGGTATTGCCTAAATGTCAAGAAAAATTAAGCGCTACCTAATATAATTGAGTTATGGAAATGAGTTTAGACGAAATTATCAGTAAAAATTTGAGAGAAGAAATCGAGCAGTCAGGAAAAACAAAAACCGAAATCGCAAAAGCAATCGGAGTATCCTGCCCTACTATTTCGCAATATTTATCGGGGAGAATACAGCCCTCGCTGTCTACCCTTTCAAAATTATGCACTTTCTTAAATTGTTCTGCCGATGACATCTTGAACGTTAAAAAATAAGGAATATGCAAAAAACGCACCGCCTCGGTGCGTTTTTTTGCTGACAGGTTTTGCTAACAGAATGGGGGTGAATGTGGATAAAACCCTGTAAAAACACAAAAAAGCACCCCAAAAGGGTGCGTTCGTTATAACCGTGATAAGGGGGCTTGCAAGGACGAAACTATCCCTACAAGCCTGAATTTTTACTATAAAATCAAGGCGCAAGCCTTGTATATCATCCACAATCTATTGCGGTATATCATCAATGCGGAGCATTGTATATCATCAAGTCGCAGGGGAATACACGCAAGAGCGTGATGATATCCAGCCCAAAGGGCTGATGATATCCACCTCACTTCGTGCGGTGATGATATACCAAGTCTGCGACTTGGATAAAAAAATACTGCAGAAAATGTGTTCTTTTCTGCAGTATTTTTTGTGAAAGATAACCAATTTTGATACAATTTCAAAATGGGTTCAAAATTCCTTTCAATGGGTTCACCCTTTTCCCAAAATGGGTTCATTTGCCTTTTTTA
>JAFQVL010000029.1 GCA_017408045.1 Clostridia bacterium
CCGTCAGCACCGCATCGGGATTTGCAAACCCTTTTAGTCTTCTATCCATATCGACGACGGAAACTTTCAAACTATCGCAGACAACTTTAGGCAAGACGCCGTTTAGGTCGGCAAAGCCCGTCCCCGCCGCATACGAGGGCAACACCTCGCCAAAGCGGTCGCTACATCTGCCGCGCAAAAAATCCCCCAAAGTCTGCACGGGTGCGCTATAATCACCGCCACCCGCCACGAACGCGGCTCGTTCGATGCGGCGTTGAAACTCTACCCCAGCCAAAGGATGCTCGCCGCCAAAATCACTCTGCTTGACCTGCGCAATCAAGGCGGCGTTTGCGTTGCGTTCAGCGCGGGCGTAGTTGCTCATGCCGTTGGAAACCACCCCTTCTTCCTCGCTAGCGGCAGGCATGACCACGCCCCCGGGACACATACAGAAAGTGAACGCGGAGCGTTCGTGCGCGTGCGATACCAACTTATAATCGGCGGCAGGCAAGCGGGTGTACGCCTTGCCGTATTGCGACAAGCCGATAGCCGATTGCAAATGCTCGATGCGCACCCCGATAGCAAATTCCTTTTGGGTCATCTCCACGCCACGCGAAAGCAGCATTTCAAAGGTGTCCCTTGCGCTATGCCCCACGGCAAGTATGAGAGCAGACGGCTCTATCCATTCTTCCGCGCCGCTTTTGAAGTCGGTAATCAGCGCCTTTTGCAAAACGCCGTCCTTTATACAAACATCCTTCAAAAGGGTGTCAAAGCGTACCTGCCCCCCACTTTCACGCAAATATTCACGCATATTCCGCACGACCGAGCGCAAATGATCGCTGCCGATATGCGGCTTTTGCAACCACAGAATTTCCTTGGGCGCGCCAAACCGTACGAAGGTTTCCAACACGTCCCGATTGTATAGACTATGCGTTTGCGTATTGAGTTTTCCGTCCGAAAACGTGCCCGCGCCGCCCTCGCCAAACTGTACGTTGCCGTTTACGTCCAGCCGCTTTTCCTTACAGAATACGTCGATTTTTTGCGCGCGTTCCTCTACACAAGGTCCACGCTCGACGACAATCGACGGAATCCCCCTCTCTAAAAGTCGCAGCGCGCAAAACAGCCCGGCAGGGCCGCTGCCGACAATCAGCACGGGTTTTTTAGGGAGCTTGCCTGCGGGCAACTTTTCCAAAGGAGGCTTTACTGCAGGCAAAGCGTCGGAAAATTCTATCGTGTATAAGTAATGCAAATTCCCCTTATCTCTCGCATCCAAGGACTTTTTTCGAATAGCAAAATAGCCGGGGGTTTTCCCCAGCTGCTTTTGCGCGATTTTGAATAGTTCGCGTTCGTCCTTGTCGATGGACAATTTAATGCCCGAAAGGGTTTTTACTTGCATATTCTTCCCCTATATTTTTGACCTGTATTTTTCTTCGATTGCCTCTAAGCAAACCATCGCCGAGGTGTACGCCCATTGCAGATTGAAGCCGCCGCACTCGCCGTCCACGTCCAAAATCTCACCGGCAAAGTACAGTCCCTCGGCGTTGCGGCTCTGCAAGCGTTCGTCCAGCTCCGCCAGCGGAATTCCGCCCTTGGTAATCTGCGCATAATCAAAGCCGAGGCTACCCAAGACGGGCAAAGCAAATCCCTTTACGCCGTCCACCACCGCAGACAAACCCTCTTCGCCGTAGCGTTTCATTACCGCCCGACCGACCTGGTTGTTTAAAATACCGCAAAGCAATTCCGCCTTAGGCAACTGCGGATAATTTTTCTGCTTTTCCGTCAAAATGGTGAGTAGCTGTTCCTTTTCAACGGTGGGCAACAGGTCGATTAAAAGGCTGACCTTGCCACTATCCAGCTTGTCTGCAACGAAGGAAGAAATACGGAACACGGCATCACCCGAAACACCGTAATCGGTGAAAATAACGTCCCCCGTCAGCGATTGCACAGGCTTTCCGTCCACGGTTGCCGTCAACCGCGCATCCATCACCCGAATCCCCTTCAAGGTTTTCGTGTGCCTCACGTCCGTCTTTAATTGTACCAAAGCAGGATACAACGCCGTCGTCGTATGCGAAAAAGCGCTTGCCAAAATATAGCCGTTGCCGTCTGTACCAAAGTTCTTTGCCGCCTTACCGCCCGTGCAGACGACTACGTTCTCTGCAAAATACGTGCGTACGCCCTCTGCCATTTTCGCTTTAACCTCGTATCTGCCCCCTACTTTTTGCAACGATTGCACGTATGCACCCGTTTGCACTTCCACGCCGCGCGATGCAATTTCATAGCGCAAAAGGTCGGTAATGGCAGAGGCTTGACGACCTGCAGGGTAGTACCTGCCGCGCTCGTCGGGAAGAAATAAGCCGCCGAGCCGCTCCAAAAACGCCAACAACTCCTTACGCCCATAGCGCGCAAGATACCCTTGCACCTGCTTTTCCTGCGTCTTGTCCCCGCGCACGGAAAAATACGCCGCCTCGCCCACGCGCGCGTTCGTGATGTTTCCCTGCCCGTTGCCCGTGGACGAAAGTTTTTTGCCCAGCCGTTCACCACGTTCCAACAAAAGGACTTTTCCGTATTCCGTTGCAGCGTTCGCCGCAAGGAAAAGCCCTGCCGCGCCGCCACCTATAATCAAAGTAGAATAATTTTTCATACCCATATTGTACTCTATTTTTTTTGAAATGTCAATTTTTTTGAAAAAATTGCTTTGCTTTTTTGCCGTTTCCGGTCTTGACATTTTGGAAAAATTGTATTAAAATAAGATAGAACAGAATGAAATAAGGAGTTTGCTATGCTTGCGAAGTTAAAAACCCTAGTAAAAGGAATCTTACAATACCTCTTGGATAACCCCATTCAGCGCACGATCGTGGTTGCGTGCGGCGTTGCTATCGTCGCCCTGATTATCACGCTCATCGTCGTTGGCTCGGTGAAGAAAAAGCAGAGAAACAGGCAGCAGGCGGCTGCCGCTTGCGCCAACGAAAAGGCAGAGGAGCTTGCCGCAGAGGAAATCGTCCCTGCCGAGCAAGCAGAAACGGCGGAAGCTGCCGCAGAACAACCCGTAGCGGAACAACCCGCTGAGGAACAAGCGACTGCCCCTGAAACAACCGCAAAGGAACAGCCCGTAGAAGAACAACCTACCGAGGCGCAAGCAATCGCTCCTGCGCAGCCCAAGAAAGAAAAGGCGACAGTCAAAAAAGCAAAAACCGCCAGCGAAAAACCCACGACCGCCAAGAAAGCAAGCGAGGCGAAAAAAGAAACGCAGACCACGAAAAAGGCTGAACCGAAACCGACCGCGAAAGCTGCAGAGAAGAAGGCAGACGCGACCGCGAAAGCCGCAGAGAAAAAACAAACGCCTGTAAAGGCAGCGACGAAGCAGCCTTCGGCGAAATACACGGGTAAATGGGTGATATGCCAGCTTTCCTTGACGGATAGCGAGGGCAACGTAGCAGAGGAAAACTACTTCTTCGAACTGCGCGCCTCCAACGGCGAACGGTTGCTCGTCAGCGAGGAATACACGTCGCACGCAGGCGCTATCAAGGGTATTCAAACGCATAAGGACAACGTCGAAAAAGGCAACTTCCGCATTACCCTCTCCAAGAAGGGAGATTACATATTCAAGCTGCTCACCGCAAAGAACACCCTGCTCTGTACGGGCGCAAACTATAAGAGCCTCGAACGCTGCGAGCGCGCGATTGCCTCCACAAAGCGTTTTGCCGCCACCGCCGTCGTACAGGACGAAATGGAAGAAATCCGTATGTCCCTCCCTGCCGAGGAAGAAACGGCGCAGGCAGAAATCCAAGCACCTGAAAACGGCTACACCGGCAAATGGATTATCAACACCAAAGGCAACGAGGAAGTGGGCATTATGTACTACTTCGAGCTGTTTGCCTCCAACGGTGAAAAGCTGCTGACCAGCGAGGAATACACCACCTACGAAGGCGCGGTGAACGCCGTCGCTACGCACAAAGCGAATATCGCCAAAGGCAACTTCCGCATTACGATTACCAAGCGCGGAGATTACCTGTTCAAACTGCTCGGCGGCAACGGACAGTTGCTGTGTATGGGCGAGCATTACAAGACGCGCAGCCGCTGCGAAAGCGCAGTAGAATCGGTAAAACGTTTCTCCCAGAGCGCACCCGTCTACAAATACGGCGAAATCAACGCCTAACACGCCGACAACTAAGTTTGCCCCCTAAGGGCAAGTGAAGTTTACTTCGTAAGTGAAGTTATCCTGCGGATAGTGAAGTTTCGCCTATCGGCGAAGTTATGGAAATGATTACAACCTCACTTTTGCTTTCAGCAAAAACTTCACTGTGTGTAAACACAACTTCACTGCATAGCAACTTCACTTTTGCTTTTGGCAAAAACTTCACCAAAAAAGAGCAAACACAATGCGTGTTTGCTCTTTTTTTTATTCTCTTACCCAAGCACCCTGATATAAATATCCCCTGTGCCCGTCTTGATTTGGCATTTGCCACCCGACGAACTTTGCGGAACGTCCACCCTACCCGTGCTCGTTTCCACAAGAAAGGTCTTCGCCGTCAGCAGCGTACCGCTCACGTCCCCCGTGCCCGTCTTTACGACGATTTCGCCGCCGTCGCAACCTTCAAAGCGCACGTCCCCCGTATCTCTCTCTATCGAAAGCCGTTCCGTCGCCTGTACGTTGTTCAAAGCAATATCCCCCGTGCTGCCGCTGGAAACAAGACTTTTGCACGCCACGTTCGTTAAATACACGCCCCCCGTAGAAACCTCTACGTTCACTCCGTCCGTACAATTCACTCCCATCGCGCGCACCTGCCCCGTGGAAACGGTGAGCCTCAGGCTGCTCACCGATATATTCTCGATGAGAATATCCCCCGTGGTAGTATTCAGCTCTATCCCACCGCTTGCCGAGGCGAAGCAGCGGATATCTCCCGTAATTGTGGAAACCTGCACGCTCTCGAAAGAAAAGTCTTTGGACACCTCTACGTCCCCCGTCAAATTCCTTATTGAAAGGAGCGTATATTCCCTTTGCGGAAGATAAACGGTAATCGTTTCCTGCGCGAAATTTAAGATGTTTTCGTACCATTTGCTGTTATCCACGGCGGCAATAATCAACTTGCCGTTTTCCACCTTTACGGTATGCGGTACGCTTTCTTTTTCAAAGCACTCCACACGGCATTCTCCATTCTCCGCAATCGCCAAGCGAATATCCGCCTCCTGCGCATAAATGGAAACACCGTCAAAAGTCTCCGACACCGTATGCTTGCTCGTTTGGTGTTTTGCGGTACTCAATTTGGCAAAATCCCATCCAAGCGACGACATCGCCACCGTAAAGACAATTCCGCCAACCAGAATGAGCGAAACTGCCACTATCAGCCATATACGTATTTTTTTACCCATCGTTTCTCTCCTTTTTCATAAATGCTTTTTTCGTCCATTGTACGAGCTTCTTCGCCAAAATCCCTGCCCATTTACTAATCTTGATACAAGCGATAAACAGCAAAATCGCCAGCCCTGCGCAAGCAATACCGCCGCCCAGCGTCGCCAGCCCGGCAAAGCCTTTTCCAACGCACACAAGGATGATGCACGATACGACGAATGCAGGCGCACAGACCGCCACCGCCCCTGCAACCGCCCACAGCGCAACCAGAACCGCCCACAGGGACACGTACAAGGAAAACACCACCGAAACCCCTGCAATCAGTAGGGGCAGCCATACGGGCGAACCAAGCACCAGCAGCACGATCATACTTGCGTCAATATCCTTCTTCGGCTTGATTCGTTCCTTTACGAGCTTTGAAAGAGGGATTTCCGCAACGATTTGCGAAATCACGGAATCCACCGAGCCGATACCTGCCACCGCCTCTTCCTCGGAGAGCCCCTCCTCTATTCTATCGTCTATCATCTCGCTGTAAAAGCCGAGCCGTTCGTCTATATCCGCTTGCGGCAAACCGTATAAGCCTTTTTCCAACTGCGCTAAAAATTCTTGCTTATTCATTTTTCCCCTCCCGATTTACAAAACTGTATATCTGCATCACTTCCTTCCATTCCTTTTTGAAATCCTCTATCTTCTTCCGTCCCAAAATCGTGATGCGGTAGTATTTGCGCAGCCTGCCGTCGTGCTCTGCCGTCCGTACCGTCAGCATCTTTGCACTCTCCAACCTCTTTAAAATGGTGTAGAGGGTGGATTCGGAAAGCTCGATGTACGGCTTGACGTCCTTGATGATTTTATATCCGTACGATTCCTCGCCCTTGATGGCAGCCAAGACGCACACGTCCAAAAGCCCTCGTTTTAATTGTATATCCATCGCATACCTCTCCTCAACCAAAGCAATATAATCCAAACCAAGATTTTTAGCGGCAAATTTTGCCTACTACTTCGCCCAAATCCTTGATAAACCCTTACGCAATACATCATATCACGAAGTATTCGCCTTGTCAAGTATTTTTGCAAAAAAGGAAAAAAATCAGACCTTTTTTCGAGGTCTGATTTTTATCGTTATCGTATTTAGCAGGGAATTAACGGAAACCACCGCCGCCACCGC
>JAFQVL010000002.1 GCA_017408045.1 Clostridia bacterium
GAGCGCCGTATTTTTTATCCAAGACTACGTTTCTGCCCTTAGGTCCAAGCGTGATTTTAACCGTATCGGCAAGGGTGTTTACGCCTGCCTCTAATGCCTTTCTGGCGTCTTCGCCGTATTTAATCTGTTTCGCCATGATATTCTCTCCTTATTCTGTTAATCTTCGAGCACAGCAAGAATGTCGCTCTGCTTGATAATCGTAAACTCTTTCCCGTCAACTTTGAAATCAGAGCCGCTGTATTGCGAGCAAAGTACTTTATCGCCAACCTTGACCTGCATAGTAATCTCTTTTCCGTCGATTACACCGCCAGGGCCAACCGCAACAACGGTGTAGGCTTGGGGTTTTTCCTGAGCAGCAGCGGTCAAAAACAAGCCGCTAGCCGTCTTTTCCTGAACGGGTACGCTTTCGATAACAACTTTATCGAATAAAGGTTTAATCGTCATTTTTAATATCCTCCGAACGGTTGTATGATACAACCTATTTTTTATACGTATCTATTATAAACCATTTTTTGGAAACATCAAACAAAAAAAGGGCGCTTTTTCGTAAATTATTTCCGATTTTTTTCTGATTGCAATTTTTTGTCGTATATCTTCCTTATCTATAAGGAAAAAACAGCGAAATTGCTTTCAAAGTCTTGCGTTTTTTGGGAGAATATGCTACAATAAAAGAAATAATCTTGGAGAGTATTGAATGCATGATGAATAAATGGGATAAACGGTTTATGGAGCTTACGGAAACGGTGGCGGGCTGGTCAAGCTGTTATCAGGAAAATCGGCACGTAGGTGCAATTATCGTTAAAGATAAACACGTTTTAACTACGGGCTATAACGGCGCGCCTGCAGGTATTAAAAGCTGCACGGAGCGTGGGGAATGTCTGCGCAGAAAACTGAATATTCCAAGCGGTACGATGCAAGAAACCTGCTATGCCGTGCATGCCGAACAAAACGCAATCGTGCAGGCGGCTCGGCTGGGCGTCAACGTCAATGGAGCTACCTTGTATTGCACCCATCAACCGTGCGTCATTTGCGCGAAAATCATCATCAATGCAGGCATTAAGCGTGTCGTTTATAAACACGGCTATCCCGATGAATTTTCGTTGGCATTGTTTGCAGATGCTGGCGTATCCGTTGAAAAATTTGAAGATTAAAAGGAGAATTAAAATATGCCTAATCCTATTATAACGATTGAAATGATGAATGGTAAATCCATTCGTGTGGAGCTTTTCCCCGAAAAAGCCCCCAACACCGTAAATAATTTCCTGTCGCTGGTCAAGAATGGATTTTATGACGGCTTGATTTTTCATCGCGTTATCGCAGGCTTTATGATTCAAGGCGGCGATCCTAACGGCAACGGAACGGGCGGCCCCGGATACCATATCCCCGGCGAGTTCGCTGGCAACGGCTTTCGTGCAAACGATATCTCTCACGAGCGCGGCGTGATTTCAATGGCGCGCGCACAGCATCCAGATTCAGCAGGCTCACAATTTTTCATTATGCACGAGGCGGCAGAATATTTAGACGGGCAGTATGCAGCCTTCGGTAAGGTAATTGAGGGTATGGACGTCGTGGACGAAATCGCTGACGTCAAGACGGATTGGCACGACAAACCCTATGAGGATCAGCAAATGAAAACGGTTTCCGCTGAAACCTTTGGTGTCGAATATCCTCAACCTAAGAAGTCTTAAATAGGAGAGGAAAAATGATTGATAATTCCGTATATACCAACCCTTTGATTACAAGATATGCAAGCAAGGAGATGCAGCACGCCTTTTCGGATGAAAAGCGATTTAAGCTTTGGAGAAAGCTTTGGATTGCGCTTGCCGAATCGGAAATGGAACTCGGCTTAAACATCACGCAGGAGCAGGTTGATGAATTAAAGGCATGCGCTGAAGACATTGATTATGAGCTTGCCGCGCAATTCGAACGGGAAGTTCGCCACGACGTTATGGCGCACGTAAAGGCGTATGGCGCAAAGGCGAAGAAAGCAATGCCTATTATCCACCTTGGCGCAACCAGCTGTTTTGTCAACTGCAACGCTGAGGCGATTATGCTGGACGAGGCGCTCAATATCGTTTTAAATAAGCTTGTCAACGTTATGGATAAGCTGAAGAATTTTGCTTTGCGATATAAGGACGTGCCTACGCTCGGCTTTACCCATTTACAGCCTGCACAGCTAACTACGGTTGGTAAGCGCGCAACCCTTTGGTTGCAGGATTTAAAGATGGACTACGAAAATCTAATGGATTTGAAGTCCCACGTAAAACTTCGCGGCGTAAAGGGCACGACGGGTACACAGGCAAGCTTTATGGAGCTGTTCTCTGGCGATGAACAGAAGATTAAGCTCTTGGAAAAGAAGGTAGTGGCAAAGCTCGGCTACGACAGCGTCTATGGGGTCACCGGTCAAACGTATCCTCGTAAGTTCGATTACAACGTACTTTGCGTGCTTTCGCAGATCGCGCAAAGCGCATACAAATTCTCCAACGATATTCGTATTTTGCAGAATATGAAGGAGATCGAAGAACCGTTTGAAAAGAATCAAATCGGCTCTTCCGCGATGGCGTACAAGCGCAACCCGATGCGCAGCGAACGTATCGGTGCGCTGGCGAGATACGTTATTTCCCTGCCCGTAAACAGCGCTCTGACCGCGTCTACACAATGGTTTGAACGTACTTTGGACGATTCCGCAAACCGCAGAATTGTCAATGCACAGGCGTTTTTGTCCGTGGACGCAATTCTTAATATTTATATGAACGTTGCTGAAAACTTAGTCGTTTACGAAAAGGTTATCAGCAAGCATATTCGCGCCGAATTGCCGTTCATGGCGACGGAAAATATCATGATGGAATGCGTAAAAGCAGGTGGCAATCGCCAAGAACTGCATGAGCGTATTCGCGTGCTTTCGATGGAAGCAGGCAAAAATGTAAAAGTCGAAGGCAAGGAAAATAACTTGATCGACTTAATCAAGCAGGATGAAATGTTCCAGCCTGTATGGGATCATATCGACGATATTTTGGACGCAAAGAAATTTATTGGCAGAGCGCCTTCGCAAACGGTTGAATTTATTTCTGAAGAAATTTTACCGATTTTGACAAAGCACGCTGCCTTGCTTGGACAGAAGGGCGACGTTCGCGTTTAATATCTCGAAGAAACTGCTCGTAAAAAAAAGGAATGCTGGAGGCAAAATGATTTATAATATTGCTGATTTACGGATTGATATTCGCAACCAATATCCGTACACAACGCGTTTTTGCGCCGCATATTTATCCGACGACCAGCAAACAGCTGTGGATATTGTCGCAACGGCGACTGCGGAGGAATTGCAAAAGGAAAAAATGCAATCACCAAATTTTCCCGATGGGTACATAGAGAACATTTGCCTGTATCGAAATATATGCTTACAACTCCCGCCGTTCAATCGTATGCTTTTGCACGCCGCTGTTTTGGAATACAACGGCAACGCATATGCTTTTTTAGGAAGAAGTGGAACGGGCAAATCAACCCATACCGGATTATGGTTGCAGGCGTTTAAGGGCGCAAAGATTGTGAACGGTGATAAGCCGATTTTGCAAATAAACGACGATGGAGTCATTGCCTACGGCACGCCGTGGATGGGAAAAGAGGGTAGAGGTAGCAATACAAAAGCGCCGCTGAAAGGGCTTTGCTTTTTAGAGCAGGCGAAAGAGAATTCTATTCGTCGCTTATCTCCTGCGGAGGTGGCGTCAAAGCTCTTTTTACAGCTATTATTGCCCACGGAAGAAAACGCGGCGACGAAGACGTTAGAGCTTGCCGACCGTTTAATCAATGCCGTACCGGCTTGGCTGCTCAAATGTGATATATCGGAAGCGGCGGTACAATGCTCTTTCGAGGAAATGACAAAACAATCGTTTGCGGAAGCAAAAGGGAGGGGATTATGAAAATTAAAAAAGGATTTGTTGTAAGAACCGTTGGCGGGGAATGCGTTGCTGTTCCCGTAGGTGAAATGAGTAAAAATTTCCACGGAATGATCAACTTGAACGGTACTGCGGAATTCCTGTGGAATTTCTACAGCGAAGAACATTCGCTGGATGAGGGCGTAGCGGCGCTCCTTAACGAATATGACGTTGATGAGAGCCTTGCGCGCGCCGACGTAGAACGTTTTATGGGGATTTTATTAAAAAATGGATTCGCCGAATAACGTGGAAGACACGCAAAAGCTGAAAATTGAAGAGGTGCTTTTACGGGAAGGCAAATACGTTGGACCAACGGTGGGCACCAGTATGCTTCCTATGCTAAAACAGCGTAGGGATACCATCGTTGTTCGGCCTAAAACGGAAAAGCTAAAGCCCTTAGACGTTGCTTTATACCGTCGTGGAAACAACTACGTCCTGCATCGAGTATTATATCCTACGGAAAGCGGATACGTTATTCGAGGAGATAATTGCTATGCAGATGAAATCGTGCCCGAGGAAGACGTTTTTGGCGTCTTGACGGAGTTTTTCCATAAGGATAAGCACGTTCTCTGTACGGATGAAAGTTATCTCCGCTATGCGCGCCGTATAGTGAAGAATTATCCGCGTCGTCGGTTTTGGATGCGGCTGAAACAAAAAATAAAAAATGCTGTAAAAAGTGTTTTGAAATTCTTTGGATGGAAGAGGAAAAAATGATGAAAGAAAAAAAGACGTCCGAAAAAGGAAAAGCATGGTTAAAACAAGAAATGCGTCCTTATAGGGCGTCGATTGCTTTTATTACCGTATTATACGTGCTGGCGACGGCTGCATCGCTTGCTTTTGCGTACTTTGTGCAGTTCTTAGTGAAGGGCGCAGAGGACAAGAACACACAGTCTATTCTCCTCTTTTCGGGGATATTATTAGGCATTTTGGTTGTCAAAATCGGTTCGCACGTCTTTTATAATTATCAATCCGAAAAAATACGCGGTAAAATGACGGCTGAAAAGCGCACGGTGCTGTTTGGCAAGCTCTTACGCGCGGATTATGCAACGGTTGGTAAGTATCACAGCGGCGACCTCTTAAACCGAATGACCTCGGACCTTAGCGAAGTCGTCGTCGATTCCGTCGGCTTGCCGCCCAGTTTAATCGGTATGGCGGTACAATGCGCAGGCGCAATTGCGGCATTGATAACTTTAGACCCTCTGTTCACCGGCTTATACGTCTCATGCGGTATCGTTGGCGGTGGGGTTATGGCGTTGTTTAGAAAGAAAGTCAAGCAGTATCATAAGCAGTTTATGCAAGCAGACGGCGACAGCCGCGCATTCATACAGGAAGGACTTTCATCATTATTGACTATCAAGGCGTATGGCGCGGAAAATCGAATGTCAGAACGCTCTTTGCAGCAGTCCAACGAATATTATCGCACGAGAATGAAACGCAACCTTTTGCGCACGTTTATGACCTTGCTTGCCACCGTACTTGGGAACGTAGGGCTGATATTTGCCGTCATTTGGTGCAGCTTCCGAATGCTGAACGGCGAAATGGAATTTGGTATGATGCTTTCGGTTGTTTTGCTGCTTAATCAATTACAGCAGCCGTTTGCCTCTATTTCCGGTATCGTTCCCGTTATTTTTTCTCGCCAAGCAAGCGCAGAACGTTTAGCGGAAATTACTCTTGAAGTAGAGACCAAAGCTTCGCCCGACAGCCATGTGGATTACGACGACTTTTCGGCGTTGCATTTAGAGGACATTTCTTTTGATTACGGCAGAGAAAAGGTGTTAAATTCCGTATCTATGTCCATAAACAAAGGAGAAACTATCTGCATTGTCGGCAATTCCGGCTCTGGTAAGAGTACCTTATTTAAATTGATGTTAGGGGTTTACGAGCCTACAAGTGGGGCAATTCAAGTGGAAAGTGTTGAGGGCACTCGCTTGGCAGGTGCCCGTTGTATCAACCACCTATTTGCTTACGTACCCCAAGGGAATTTCTTGTTCACGGGAACAATTCGCGAAAACGTGTTGTTTTTTGCCGAGCAAACACCCTCTGATGAGGAGATTCGGCAAGTGCTTATGACGGCGCAAGCGGGCTTTGTATTCGACTTGCCGGACGGTCTTGATACTTTACTTACTGAAAGGGGAGCGGGGCTTTCCGAGGGGCAACAACAGCGCCTTGCGATTGCAAGAGCTTTGCTCTCTAATCGTCCTATTCTGCTCTTAGACGAATCAACCAGCGCGTTGGATTCACAGACGGAAAAGGAGTTGCTTTCCGCCATTCAGGCGTTGCAAAACAAGACCTGTGTCTTGGTTACGCATAGGCCGGCTGCCTTGGCGATTGCGAACCGTGTTTACGAAATTTTGGACGGTGAAGTTTCCGTAAAATAAAATTGGCTATGCACAGAATATAAGTGCATAGCCAAAACAAAAAAGGAATACCGCAAGGGTATTCCTCGTAATTGGTGCCGAAGGTGGGACTTGAACCCACACGGTATCGCTACCAACGGATTTTGAGTCCGTCGCGTCTGCCATTCCACCACTTCGGCGCACTTGAAAGCTTTTTAATTATATAGGAAAGAATAAAAAAAAGCAAGCATTTTACAGCGATTTTTTTAAAAATTTTCAAATTATTTCAGTCTTTTTTTTAGAGGATTAAAAATATGGAAAAATTAGTGCTTATTGATGGGAATAGTTTGCTGAATCGGGCGTTTTATGCTACGCCTGTCTTCACGACGAAAACTGGAACGCCGACCAACGGCGTATTTGGCTTTCTAAAACTGCTTCTTAAAATTATATCCGATAAAAAACCGACCCATATGGTTGTTGCATTCGACGTACATGCGCCAACGCTTCGCCATAAAGAGTACGCGGAATACAAGGCTGGAAGAAAGCCCATGCCTGAAGAGCTTGCTGTGCAAATGCCCATATTAAAGGATGTACTCAAAACGATGGGCGTATGCATTTACGAAAAAGCAGGGTACGAGGCAGACGACGTCATCGGCACGCTGGCAAAGCGTTTTTCCTTGCAGACGTATATTTATACCGGAGATAGGGACTCCTATCAATTGGTAGACGAGGCAACTTCCGTTTGTTATACTAAGCGTGGGGTGAGCGACCTGCTGGAGCTTACCGCCGAAAATTTTGAAAATGAAATCGGATTAACCCCGTCGCAAATCATCGACTTGAAGGCTTTAATGGGGGATAAATCGGACAACATTCCTGGGGTTGCAGGCGTAGGCGAGAAGTCAGCATACGCGCTGTTAAAGGAGTATCAAGACCTGGACGGCGTCTACGCGCACATCGACGAAATTAAGGGGGCGTTGCAGAAGAAATTGCAGGACAATCACGCAACCGCGTATCTTTCAAAACAGCTTGCTACCATACTGACGGATGCGCCTATTGAGCTTTCGTTAGCGGATTGTTTTTTGCATACGCCCTTCCCATATACCCTCAAAGAAAAGTTTGCCGAGTTGGAATTTAAGAGCCTGCTTTCCTTATCTATCTATGCCGATAGAGAAGAGGAAAGCTGCCCCGTTAGTGCTTTAATTGAGCCGATTGCAACGCAGGTGGTCGTTGATTCACGCGAAGCCATGGAGGCGGTTCTTCAGTCCTTACAAACAACGGACGTTATAGGGTTTGACCGTACGTCAAAGGGCGTTCACGTATATCCCAAAGCAACTCCCGTGGCGATACAGCGCGAGTGTGTGGAATACTTTTTTCCGATACGAAAGGGTCTGTTGGACGTAGGTTTTTTTGAACCGGATCTTCTTCCCTTATACAATACGATTCTTTATGGAAAGCATACCGTTGTTGCCTACAACGTAAAAGAATTATTGCATTCTTTGTATGCGCTGGATATCACGCCCGAAACAGACTTTGAGGACGTAAGCATCTTAAAATGCCTTGCAGACGGCTTAGCAAATACGACCGGCTTGGACTTTGCCTTGTTGCATCACGCTTTACCGGTAGAAAACCGCGCATACGGCGTATATCGCTTGTTTGAGATCTATTACGGCTCGTTGCAGGAGGAGGAGCGACGGCTGTATCGTCAAGTAGAGCTGCCGCTTGTAAAAGTACTCTTCAATATGGAAGTAGAGGGCGTTTGCGTCAACGAAAGGATTTTGGAGGAGCTTTCCCAAAAATACAACGAAGAATTAAAGGCGCTGACAACCAAAATTCATAACCTTGCTGGTGAAATATTCAACATCAATTCCACGCAACAGCTTGGAAAAATTTTGTTCGATAAGCTGGCAATCGGTGCGGGAACGAAAAAGGCGAAAACGACAAAATCATATAAAACTACGGCTGAAGAGCTGGAAAAATACACGGCAAGCCACCCGATTATCCCTTTAATATTACGCTATCGGCAAGTGCAAAAATTGAATTCTACCTATCTTGAAGGCTTTAAGCCGCTCATCAAGAAAGGGAAGGTTCACACGACGTATAGCCAGGTGAATACGACCACGGGACGATTGTCCAGCGCGAATCCGAACCTGCAAAATATCCCCGTACGGACAGAGGAAGGGAGAGTGCTGCGAAAGCTGTTTGTGGCTAAAGAAGGTAACGTCCTTTTGGATGCCGACTATTCGCAGATTGAGCTTCGATTGCTTGCCCATTTTTCAGGTTGCAAGGAGCTGATTCAGGCGTATCAAGAAGGAGAGGATATTCACGCTATTACCGCTTCGCAGGTGTTCAAAGTGCCTTTAAACGCCGTTTCTGCGGAAATGCGACGCAATGCAAAAGCAGTTAATTTTGGTATCATCTACGGTATCAGCGCGTTTGGACTGGGGAAAGATTTATCCATTTCTGCAAAACAAGCGCAGGAATATATGGAGCGGTATTTTGAAAAATATTCTTCCGTGAAGGAATATATGACCCAAAACGTTTTGACGGCAAAGGAAAAGGGCTTTACCATTACCTTGCTGGGTCGCCGTAGGGTCATCAATGAATTAAAATCCTCGAATTTCAACGTTCGTTCGTTTGGTGAACGCGCAGCGATGAATATGCCGTTGCAAGGCTCTAGCGCGGACATTATCAAGCTTGCGATGCTCGGGGTTGCTAAGAGGCTGCAAGAGGGTGGCTACCGCGCGCGGCTTGTATTGCAAGTGCACGATGAACTCTTGATTGACTGTCCGATTTCCGAAAAGGAAGAAGTTGCTGCAATTTTAAAGACGGAAATGGAGAACGCAGTTTCGCTGTCCGTACCTTTGACGGTTGAAGTTGGGCAGGGAAACGATTGGTACGACGCAAAATAGTCGACGAAATGAAACAATAACGGTGAAACAATAATATGAAATCCAAAATAAAGGTTGCTATCACGGGGGGGATCGGCAGCGGAAAAACGACGGTTTCTAAATATATTGCTGGTTTAGGATATCCCGTTTTCTCCTGTGATGAAATTTACAAAAATATTTATGCTACCGACAATTTTCAAAATCAACTGAAAGCCGCCTTTCCAACCTGCTTAGAAAACGGAAGGCTGGATAAGAGCCAGCTCACTCAACTGGTTTTTTCGAATGCCTCTGCGCTGCGGCAATTAAATGCGTTATCACATCCACTGATTATGACCGAGTTGTTTTTGCAAATGCAAGCAGCAAAATCGAAAATTGTTTTTGCAGAAGTGCCGCTTCTTATGGAAGAAAACTTGGATGAGGCTTTTGATTTTGTAATAGTGGTAGTTCGCGATAGGGAACGGCGCATTGAGGCAATATGCAACCGCGACCAAATAAATAGGGCAGCGGCTGAAGCAAGGATTAAAAATCAATGGGACTATGATTTACCCGAAAATAAAACGAAACTGTTGCAAGATAAATTTTTCGTTATAGAAAATAATACAATCGAACAGCATTTGCAATCGAAGATTGAAAAAGTCATCTCTCGACTTATTGATGAAATGAAACAATAACCGTGAAACAATATATTTGTTATAAATACCCGAGCACTTGGTCAGGCATATTTTTATGCGATGGGGCGAGTGGCTCGGGGTATTTTTTAGGTTTTCTATAAATTATGAAAAAAAATAGGTTATTTACGGCTATAAACACGCACAAGTATGTCAGACATAATAAATATGTGTGATAGAATACAATTACTCTGTTTGGCATACGTATTATGTTAGACAGAGTAATTTAGAAATAATAGTTTCACGGCTTTTGTTTCACGCGACGTGTTTTGTTTTAACATTTTTTGTGAGTGGTGCGCTTGTAAAAAATGTTAAATAATTTTTCATTTTTCTATTGAAAAAACTTGCAAATTGTAGTATAATATTTTTGTATAACAATTTCTTTTCTTCAATGTTATCGCGTTTAAGGAGCTAAAATGGACGTATTGAAAACCAATTTACCATTGCATCTGTTTCATCAAGGGGAGAATTTCCGTCTTTATGAAACCTACGGCGCGCACCCTTTGACTCAAAACGGGGTTTGCGGATACGTTTTTCGCGTATGGGCGCCTCGCGCTGTAAAGGTTTGCGTAATGGGGGAATTTAACGATTGGTCAGAAAGCTCTCATCCTATGCAAAAAATGATTGACGGTCAATCGTGGGAGCTTTTTATTCCGCATGCAAAGCAATACGATGCCTACAAATATGCGATAACCACGCAGGACGGCAGAGTATTGCACAAGGCAGATCCGCTGGCTTTTCATGCGGAAACGCCTGGAACGTCTTCCTCTAACGCCTCCAAGTTGTACGATTTAAAACCGCATAAATGGCATGACGAGGCATATAGAAAAAAATTGCAGCATACGAATATTTACGCTTCTCCCATGAACGTTTACGAAGTAAACCTTCTCTCATGGAAACGTAAGAAAAACGGCGAATATTATACCTATCGCGAACTTGCAGTCGAACTTGTGAAATACGTATCGGATATGGGATACACCCACGTGGAGCTGATGCCCTTGACGGAGCATCCCTTCGACGGTTCTTGGGGGTATCAAGTATCCGGCTATTTTGCCGTCACCTCTCGGCTGGGCACGCCAGCGGATTTTATGCACCTTGTTGACGCATTCCACGCGGCAGGTATCGGGGTTATTTTGGACTGGGTTCCTGCGCATTTCCCGAAGGATTCGTTTGGTTTGTACGAATTTGACGGCGAACCCTTGTACGAAGCGTCTCAATGGGATAGAATGGAGAATAAGGGGTGGGGAACGCGTCGATTCGATTATGGCAGAGCGGAAATTCTTTCCTTTTTGATTTCGTCGGCGATCTTCTTCTTTGACAAGTTCCACGTCGACGGCTTGCGCGTTGATGCGGTCGCATCTATGCTTTATCTTGACTACGATAAAGAGCCGGGTGAATGGGTCCCTAATATCTATGGAGAAAATAAGAACCTGGAAGCGCTTGCATTCCTGCGGCGATTAAACGAGGCTGTTTTTGCCGCATTCCCGCACGCATTGATGATTGCGGAAGAATCGACGGCTTGGCCGATGATTACGAAACCTACGAACGTAGGGGGCGTGGGCTTTAATTTCAAATGGAATATGGGTTGGATGAACGACGTTCTCTCTTACGTGAAAACCGATCCCTTGTTCCGTCGTTATACCCACGGAAAGTTGACGTTTCCTTTGATGTATGCTTTTTCGGAGAATTACGTTTTACCCATTTCTCACGACGAAGTGGTGCACGGAAAGTGTTCCTTAATCAATAAGATGCCCGGCGATTACGAAGAAAAATTTGCGGGCATACGCTCATTTCTCGGCTATATGATGGCGCATCCTGGCAAAAAACTCAACTTTATGGGTACGGAAATCGGGCAGTTTAAGGAGTGGAATTATAAGGAGGGCATAGAGTTCTTCTTAAAAGACTACCCCAAGCACCTTAGACTCAGCAAGATGGTAAAGACGCTCAACGACATATACAAAACGACGCCTGCGTTGTTCGAGATCGACGATAGCTGGGAGGGCTTTGAATGGCTTGCGGCAGACGATGCCGACAGAAACTTTATTGCCTTCAAACGCCGCGACAAACACGGGGCGGAGGTAGCGGTTTTAGTCAATTTCTCCGGCGAGGATTATAAGGATTATACGCTTGGAATAGACAAAGGAAGATACCGAGTTATATTCAACAGCGATATGATCCGCTACGGAGGCAGCGGCGCTTTCAGGAAACGAGTGCTGAAAACAAAGAAAGTTTACAGCCACGGTAAGGAAAATTCGATTAAATTCGACTTACCCAAGCTGACTTGTATTTATTTGATAAAAGAAAAAAATGATTGATAGGGGGTTTATTATGCAAAGAAAGAAAGAATGCGTTGCAATGCTGTTAGCCGGTGGACAAGGAAGCCGTCTGTATGCGCTTACAACGAACATTGCAAAGCCGGCGGTTGCCTTTGGTGCAAAATATCGTATTATTGATTTTCCGCTGTCTAACTGCATCAACTCAGGGATTGATACCGTAGGTGTGCTCACGCAGTACCAGCCGCTCATATTGAACGAATACATCGGCAACGGACAACCTTGGGATTTGGACCGTACGTTTGGAGGCGTACATATCCTTTCCCCGTATCAAGCAAAGGCACGTTCCTCTTGGTACGAAGGAACGGCGAATGCTATTTATCAAAATATGCATTTCATGAAAATGTACGATCCTGAATACGTTTTAATCCTTTCCGGCGACCACATTTATAAGATGGACTATGCCGCGATGCTGAAAGCGCATAAGGAAACGGGCGCGGATTGTACGATTGCTGCAATCAACGTTCCTCTGTCTGAAGCATCCCGTTTTGGTATTCTCAATACCAATACCGACGGCTCTATCTATCAATTTGAAGAAAAACCGAAAGTTCCCAAGAGCACGTTAGCGTCTATGGGCATCTATATTTTCACGGCGAAAAAACTGTTTGATTACCTCGAGGCTGACGACGCAAACCCGAACTCCTCTAAGGACTTTGGTAAGGACGTTCTGCCTGCGATGCTGAACGCAGGGGAAAAGATGTTCTCCTATCGCTTTGAAGGGTACTGGAAGGACGTTGGTACGATTTCTTCCCTTTGGGAAGCAAATATGGATCTCCTTGGCGAGAACCCTGTATTCGACGTAAGCGACAAGAGTTGGAAAATACATTCAAGAAACCCCTTAGCACCCCCCGAATGTATCGGTGAAACAGGTGTAGTCAAAAACTCCATGATTGCGCTCGGCTGTGAAATTGACGGCGTCGTTGAAAACTCGGTACTCGGAAGCAACGTCATCGTAGAGAAGGGCGCAATTGTAAAGGACGCGGTTATTTTAGCAAATAGCGTCGTTCGCTCTGGTGCGGTCGTTTCCTACTCGATTGTCGATGAAAACGTTGAAATCGGCGCGAATGCGGTCGTGGGCGTCCCCAAAGATCCTTCCGCGGAAATCGTCGTACTCGGTAGAGGTATCACCGTGAAAGACGGCGTGAAGGTTTCCGAAGGACAGAAACACGAAAACGATATTAAAATGTAAGGAGGTAGAGTCATTATGGCAGCAACTGCAGTAGGTGTAGTTTTTAGTCATACTCACGAAGAAAACGTACCGGAACTGGTGCATAGAAGAACGATGGCGTCTATCCCTTACGGCGGTAGATATAGAATTATCGACTTTGCTCTTTCCAATATGGTCAACTCTGGGATTACGACGGTAGGGCTTTCCGCAAACAACAACTACCGTTCGCTCGTCGACCATATCGGCAGCGGCAAGGACTGGGATTTAGCAAGAAAGGACGGTGGCTTGATTTTACTTCCTCCTTTTTCTGAAAACTCAGAGATGTACGACAATACCAGAATGGAGGCGATTGCCTCTTTGACGGGCTTCCTTACCCGCAGAAATGAAAAGTATGTTGTACTTTACGACTGTGATGCCGTTGCAAAGTTTGACATTAGCGATATTATCAACGCACACGAGAAAAAGGATGCAGACATAACGATCGTAACAAGAAAGGGAATCGTGGAAAAAACGCATGATTATCTTTTGGTCGACGCGGATGAAAGCGGACGTATTTACGAGGCAAAAAAGGTTGACCGTGGTATCACAAAAGGGGAGGCAACCGTATCCCTTGGCATTATGGTATTCAACCGTAAATTCTTATTAAACCTCGTCAACGACAGCATTGCGCACGGCTTTAGAAGCTTTAGCAAGGACGTCATCATTAAACAACTGAGCAATCTCCGTATCTTTAGTTATAATTTTGAAGGCTATTATGCAGGGATTGACTCCGTTTCGGCATACTTTAAGCATAATATGGAGCTTTTACAAAAGGACGTTCGCGACGAACTGTTCAGCGGCAGAGATATCTACACCAAAGTACGCGACAGCGCGCCTTCTAAATACGGCGCAGAAGCGGAGGTGAAGAACTCTCTCGTTTCCGATGGCTGTGAAATCGAGGGCACGGTAGAAAATTCTATCTTGTTCCGTGGCGTTCGCGTAGGCAAAGGCTCGGTTGTACGCAACTCAATCGTTATGCAGGACAGCGTAATTTCTGAAGGTGCTTCGATTGATTGCGTTATCACCGATAAGAACGTTGTTATCACTTCCAAACGCCATTTGGCTGGTTGCGAAAGCTTGCCGTACATCATTCAAAAAGGAAAGCATCTCTAAGGCAGTAGCCTAACATATATCAATTTTAGGAGTTCATTATGTCCGAAGTAAAGACCACAAAAAAAGAAACCGCAGCGAAGTCTTCGACGGTGAAAAAGACCACGACGAAGACAAGTACGACAAAAAAGCCCTCTACGAAAGCTACCACCGCGAAAAAAACGACGGCAAAAGCATCCGTGGAGGTTGTAAAGAAGAAAAAGCCGATTCCCGCACCCGCTGAAAAGGAAGGGACGGTAAGCGGACGGACGAAAATTTTATTCGTTGCCTCTGAAGCAAGACCGTTTATTGCGACCGGTGGTTTAGCAGACGTAATCGGCTCTTTGCCGCAGGCGCTTGCGCAAGATCCTTCCTACGATATTCGCGTGGTATTGCCTCTGTATTCGGATATGAAACCTGAACAGAGACGCAAATTGTCTTTTATGGGCAATATCTTCACGCCTCTTTCTTGGAGAAATCAGTATTGCGGCGTGTGCACCTGCGAAGAAAACGGGGTAGTTTTCTACTTCATTGATAATGAATATTATTTCAAGCGTCCCGGCTGCTATGGATATTACGATGACGGGGAAAGATTTGCCTTTTTCTCTCGTTCGGTTATGGAAATTTTGCCTTTCATCGGTTTTTATCCCGACGTATTGCATTGCCACGACTGGCAAGCGGCGCTTGCTGCCGTTTACTTAAAAACGGTGTTCAAGGATAAGCCCGAATATCAAAACATTCGCGCTCTTTTTACCATTCACAACATCGAATATCAAGGGAAGTATTCCTTGGATCTGTTGGAAGAGCTGTTCGGTATTCCCAACGAGTACATGCATTACTTAGAATACAACGGCTGCTTGAACCTGATGAAAGGAGCGATAGAGGTATCCGAACAATTCTCTACCGTTTCCCCGACCTACGCAAAAGAAATTATGACGGCGCAATACGCGCACGGTTTAGACCCAATTATTTGTCGTAATGCAGGCAAGTTGACGGGTATTTTGAACGGAATTGACGTAAATTCCTACAACTGCGAAACGGATAGTGCGCTCTTTGCGAATTATTCGGCAGACGATTTTGCAGGGAAAGCCGAATGCAAACGGGAGCTGCAAAAGATGCTTGGTTTACCCGAAAAAGACGTCCCGATGATTGCGATGATCACTCGTTTGGTGTCTCATAAGGGGCTGGAGCTTGTCAAGAGTGCCATCGAGAACGTTCTGCACGAGGACTTGCAATTCGTATTGCTTGGCACGGGCGACTCTGCGTATGAAAGCTATTTTAGAGACTTAGCGGTTCGCTACGAAGGAAAGGTATCCGCAAATATAGCCTTTAACGGCGACTTATCCAGAAAAATTTATTCCGGCGCGGACATTTTCTTGATGCCGTCTATCAGCGAACCTTGCGGTCTGTCGCAAATGATTGCTTCCAGATACGCAACCATTCCCGTCGTACGTGAAACGGGTGGTTTGTACGACAGCATCAAGCCTTACGGCGCAGGAGGGAACGGATTTACCTTTGCATCCTGCAATCCGTACGATATGCTGTACGTGATTCACGAGGCAATCGACTTGTATAACAATAAGCCCTTATGGATAGAATTGATGAAAAAGGCTTTGGCTACCGATTTTTCGTGGGCGTATTCCGCAAGCGAATATAAAAAGCTTTATGCAAAGACCCTCGGTCTATAAACGAAACCTGTTTAACAAACTTTTTAGGAGAAATATATGAACAACCAATTTACGGAGAAGGAAGCAAAAGAGCTGATTAAAGGGAAATTATCCCGATATTTCGGCATTGCTCCTTCGGAGGCAAGAAAAGAGCAGCTGTATAAAGCGGTGGTGATGAGCGTGCGCGACATTATGTTGGAAAAGCGACACAATTTTCACCTGGAAACCAAAGCCAAGAAGGCAAAGAGAGTGTATTATCTTTGCATGGAATTTTTAATGGGTAGATCGCTGAAAAACAGCATTTTTAATCTTGGTGTTGCGGATGCTTTTGCAGGAGCGCTGAAGGATTACGACGTCAGCCTTTCCGAATTGTACGAGCTTGAACCGGACGCAGGGCTCGGCAACGGCGGTTTGGGCAGATTGGCGGCTTGTTTTATGGACGCCTTAGCAACTGGCGATTATCCTGCGATGGGATATTCCATTCGCTATGATTATGGTCTTTTTAAGCAGAAAATCGTGGACGGCTGGCAGACGGAGTTGCCTGACGTTTGGCTGCCCGGCGGCGAAGTATGGCTGACGCAAAGAAGCGACAAAATTTTCACCGTAAAATTCGATGGCTACATCGAGGAAACGTGGACGGAGCACGGGTTGCAGACCGTCTATCGTGATGCCAAAGAAGTGCAGGCTGTTGCCTACGATATCATGGTTTCTGGCTACGACAGCAAGGCTGTGTCTGTTTTGCGACTTTGGAAGGCAAGAAGTGTACAGAACTTCGATATGAAGCTCTTTTCGCAGGGCGACTATGCGGCAGTTATGCAAGAGGACAACGATGCCGAACTGATTTCCAAGGTACTGTATCCTGCCGATAACCACGCAGAGGGTAAATCCTTGCGTTTGAAACAGCAATATTTCTTGGTTTCCGCATCCTTGCAGAATATCCTTGCCGATCACAAGCGTAGATACGGTTCTTTAAAGCTGCTTCCGAAAATGGCGGCAATTCATTTGAACGACACCCATCCTGCTTTGGCAATCCCTGAATTGATGCGACTTCTGATTGACGAGAACGGTATGAGCTGGGACGAAGCATGGGGGATTACGACTTCCGTATGCGCCTATACCAACCATACGGTTTTGGCAGAAGCGCTCGAAACGTGGCCGGAAGATTTAATCGCAAGAAGATTGCCTCGTATTTACTCGATTTTGAAGGAAATTAACCGTAGACTTTGCGAGGACTTGTGGCAGAAATTCCCCGGCGACTGGGATAAAATCGCAAGAATGGCGATTATGTCCTACAATACCGTGAAAATGGCAAACCTTTCCGTACACGGTTCGCATCACGTCAACGGCGTATCCGGCTTGCACAGCGATATCATTAAGGACAGCATCTTTAAGGATTATCACGATTATACTCCTCAGAAATTTACCAACGTAACCAACGGTATCGCACATAGACGTTGGCTGAATCAATCGAATCCAGAGCTTTGTGCTTTGTTGGACGAATGTATCGGTAGTGGCTACGCAAAAGACGCTTCCAAGCTTGCCGACTTCTTAAAATATGAAAACGACGAAAGCGTATTAAAACGTCTGGAAGAAATTAAGCGTTTGAAAAAGCAGCAGTTTGCCGAGTTTGCGGCGAAAAAGCAGGGGGCAGTCATCGATCCGAACAGCTTGTTTGACGTGCAAGCAAAGCGTCTGCACGAATATAAACGCCAGCTCTTAAACGTTTTGCACGTTATCACCGACTATATCCAATTAAAAGAGAATCCCGATATGCCTATGCAGCCTAAGACGTATATTTTTGCAGCAAAGGCGGCTGCAGGCTACTATATGGCAAAGAAAATTATCAAGCTGATCTGTTTCCTTGCCGAAGACATCAAAAAGCATCCCAAGATTCGTGAAAAGCTGAACGTTGTCTACATGGAAGATTACAACGTTACCATGTCGGAGATGTTGATACCTGCAACTGAAATATCCGAACAGATTTCCTTGGCGGGTAAAGAGGCAAGTGGTACGGGCAATATGAAGTTTATGATCAACGGTGCGCTTACCATCGGTACTTTGGACGGCGCAAACGTTGAAATGAGCGAAAAAGTAGGGCTTGACAATATTTTCATCTTCGGTTTGAAGGCGCACGAAGTAGACGATATTTGGCGCAACGGCTATTCCGCAAGCGTTTACTACAACAGCGATCCTATGCTCCGTAAGGTCATTGAAGCGTTGATTGTCGGCTTTAACGGCGAAAGCTTTGCGGATATTGCCAATTATCTGCTGACGGGTACGCCCATAGCCGATCCGTATATGTGTATGGCAGATTATCAATCGTATCTGACCACGCAGGATAAGCTTTCCGACCTGTATGCAAACGACAAGCGTTCTTGGAACCAAAAATCCTTGCGCAATATCGCGGCGGCAGGGTACTTTGCGGCTGACAGAAGTATTCGTGAGTACGCAGAAAATATTTGGAATCTGAAACCTATCCACTAATGGAGTAGTAAATAGGGTGAAAAGCTGTATTTTTACGGCTTTTCCTCTATTTTTCGTTAAAATATGAGTTCGATTTATTACAATCCTTTAGACCTTCGCTGTAAAAGCGTAATAGGCGGCATACCGACCGGTAAAGAGGTGTGCTTCAATCTATTTACAACGGACGATGCCGAGTTTTCCAATTCGGCATATTTTGTCTTGAACAAAGACGGCGCAGAATGTGTATCCTATCCAATGCAAAAGACGGAAAACGGATGGCAAATTCGCATAAAAATCCATGAAAGAGGATTGTATTATTACCGTTTCCGC
>JAFQVL010000030.1 GCA_017408045.1 Clostridia bacterium
AAGTTCCTCGTTGTTTTCGTATACTTCCAAGAATTCTACGTTCTTTTTCTTCTTCAATTCCTTGAGCTTCTTGTCTAATTCCGCTTTTTTCTCAGGGTCAGCCTCTTTTTCTAACTTCGCCTCTAAAGCAGGGATATTCAGACCCAGCAACTCACGAATCGTGGACTTGCCGTCCATGAGCTTTGCCACCTTATCCGTTTCCGAATACGGCACGCCCATAACGCGCCCTACGTCCTTAATAACTGCACGCGAAGCGAGCGTACCAAAGGTGACGATTTGCGCTACGTTTTCCGGGTGGTATTTTTCACGCACGTATTCAATCGTTTCGTGCCGTCTACGCGTACAGAAATCCACGTCGAAGTCGGGCATTGAAACACGGTCAGGGTTCAAGAACCGTTCAAAAATGAGGTCGTATTTTAACGGGTCAACGTCCGTGATCCCGATAGAGTAGGCAACGATACTGCCTACGCCCGAGCCTCGTCCAGGCCCTACGGGAATCCCGTGGTTTCTCGACCAGTTGATATAGTCCCATACAATCAAGAAATAGTCGGCAAAGCCCATTTTAATAATGATGCTCAGCTCGTATTCTACACGCTTTTTAATCGTTTCGGTAATCTCCGAATAGCGTTTAGGAATCCCCTCCCACGTCAATCTCGTAAGATAGTCGGGGGAAGTAGAGCCGTCGTCCGGCTTATACAAGGGAATGAGCGAAGTATCGCGAATCGGGTCGCCGTAAGGCGTAATATCAAAAACGGGCTCTTCGATTTTGTCTGCAATGACACGAGTGTTCGAAATCGCCTCGGGGACGTATTTGAAAAGTTCCAACATCTCGTCGCCCGACTTCATATAGAATTCCTGCGTGTCGAATTTCATACGCTTGGGCGTTGCCAGCGTTTTCTTCGTTTGGATACAAAGGAGTACGTCGTGCGCTTCCCAGTCCTCTTTGCGGATATAATGCACGTCGTTGGTGGCAACGAGCTGAATATTCAATTCCTTGGCAAGTTTGATGAGTTCAGGAATAATCTGCCGTTCTTCCGCAATCCCGTGGTCCTGCAGCTCGATATAGAAATCCTCGCCGAATACGTCCTGCATTTCCTTTGCAAACGCCTTTGCTTTCTCGTATTCGCCCGCCAAAAGGTACTGCGGTATTCTACCTGCCAAGCACGCAGAAAGGCAGATAACCCCCTCGCTGTGCTGTTTGATATAGTCGTAGCTGATACGCGGTTTCCCGTAAAAGCCGTCGATATAGGAAAGGGAGTCCAACTTGACGATGTTTTTATACCCCGTCTTGTTTTTAGCAAGCAAAACGATATGCTCCGTCTTCGTGCCGGGGCGTTTGTCAAAGTGGTCGTCCGTGGCGTACAACTCGCAACCGATGATGTACTTAATCCCCTTCTTCACGCACTCCTCGGCAAAATACAGCGAGGCGTACATATTCCCGTGGTCGGTCACCGCGCAAGCGTCAATGCCCTTTTCGACCAAATAGTCGATTAAATCGTCCACCTTTGCCGCACCGTCCAAAAGACTGTATTCCGTATGCAAATGTAAATGCACAAAATCCGTCATTTCTATTTTTCCTCAACGTATTTCTCTGCCACCGACATCAGCTTTCGCATTCTGTGGCTTAAACAGCTCTTTGATATTTTTAATTCGTTTGCAAGCTCCTGCAAGGTCATCATCGGCGAGCGCAAACGCGCGTTCGCCAACGCCTGCAATTCGGGGGAAAGCTCTAAAAACTCCTCTTTTCCCTTCAAGATTTTCAACGCGCGTACCTGTTTTGAAGATGCCTGTAGGGTCTTTTCCAAGTTCCCCATATAACAATTCGTCGCACGGTTGTGTTGGTTTGCCTCGTCGCGAATTTCCAGAAGCTCCGTAAAGCTTTCCAACGCCTTTTCCGCACCGATTACAGAAAGAAAATCGGAAATCATCTCCTTGCTCTTGATATAGACGATAAAGGTGTCCTTGCGTTCTGCACGCTTTCCAAACAACTCGAAGTCTTCCAGCAAGCCGCAAAACTCGTCTGCGATCCCCTCTTCGCCAAAGACGATTTCCAGGTGATAGCCCGTGCCGTTCTCCTCACTCGGCAAAATGCAACTGCCGCTGCCCAAAAACGCGCCGCGAATATACGCCGCCTTGCTCTCGTCGCTGCGAACGAGCGCAGAGGGTATCCACGCCTTAAAGCCGTCCCCTTTATCGCGCAAGAGCCCTAAGTCTTTCAAGACCCGTTTGCACTCCGTCGCAGGGCAGGTTAAGAGCAGCTTGTCCCGTCCGCTAAGTTTATTGTGATGGGCGCTGACGGACAACTCAAACCCGAAGACGTCGTAAAAAAGAGAGGTGAAAAATTCCGCGACCCGCTCCGTTTCCGTCGTGATGAAAAAGTTAGGCAAGCCCTCATAAAAACCGAGCTGCCCGCTGGTACGGATAAAAGCGGAAAGCGCCGCTTTTTTTGCGGCAATCGCCTCTTCAAGCGTTCGTTTTTTCGCCAGCGAACGATTGATAATCTCTTTTTTGACTTCTAAGGTAAAGTTCATATTACATTCTCTTTTTAAATTCAGTAAAACGGAAAGAAGGAAATCTTCCGTCGATATTATCAATTCTATCCATCGGGAAATGCAGCCTTGCAAGCTGCTCCTCCACCAACGCAGTATCCCCTACGCGGCTCGCCGAATGAGCGTCGGAATCCACAACGAACCGAGCCGAAGTCTTATCCACAATCTCCATCAGCTGTTCGTCTGTCAAATGCCTTTTCTTGCTGTTAAGCTCAATATACGTGCCGTAATCGGCGGCGCATTTTGCGACCTCCAAGGTGTCGCATACGCATTGAAAGGAAAGGTGGGTCAAAATATCAATCGGGTGGTTTTGAATGGTTGCAATATACGCCTGCGTGTTTCGTCTGTATAGCGTTTTCGTCTGCGGCAACTTTAAGTGGTGATGCAAAATATTGCCCATACAGTTAAAGAAAAAATCCCCAAAGCGTTTGTATATCGTCGTCGTGTGATAACCGCAAAGGTAGACGTCGAAATTTTCGTAGTCCGCCTCCGTCAGGTCGCAATCCCCTTTCACGCCGCCCACGTTTGCCTCAATACCTCTAAGCACGGGAATACCGTATTCTGCCTCCGCCGCACGGCACTCTGCCATAAACGCCTCAACTTCTTTTCTGCGTATGCCATAAGCAAGATGGGTAAAGCCGTGGTCGCTAATCGCCACCTGCTTTAAGCCTATTTTCGCCGCCTGCGCCACGTTTTCCGCAACGGTGTTTTTGCCGTGCGAATATGGGGTATGCGTATGGTAATCTGCCGTTAAAATCATTCTATCACCTATAAATATTCTATCTCTTCCGTCAAACGGATTGCGTATTTTTGATAAACGGTTTCCCGTATCTTCTCTATCAGGGTTTTTACATCTGATACGGTGGCGTTTTGGTCGTTTATGATAAAGTTTCCGTGCTGTTCCGATACCACAGCGCCGCCTATCCGCAAGCCCTTCAGTCCTGCGCCCTCAATCAACTTGCCAGCGACTTCCCCCTCAGGGTTTTTGAACACGCAGCCCATACTGCGCCCCTTGGGCAGATGCGCGCGCCGCAGCAACTGCGCCGCGATCTCCTCTTGTATAAGCTGCGAAGAGCCGTCTTTCAACTCCAGCACGACCCCTAAAATCACGCCGCCCGACATAACGCGACTGCGCTTGTAGGAATAGCCGCATTCCGCTTTTGGATAAGTACGCAGACACCCGTCCTCATAGACAATGACGGAGCGGACAATTTCAGAAAAGTATCTGCCGCCAACCCCTGCGTTCATATACGCCGCGCCGCCAACGGTGCAAGGAATACCTGCCAAGAACTCTGCGCCGAGTTTCCCGTGCTTTTTACACGCCTTTAATAGTTCGCCCGAGGACACCCCCGCGTAAGCCAAAGGAGCTTCGCCCATTGTGATGCCCGATAAGCGTTTCGTCATAATATAGACGGTTTTTTCGTCCTTTTCAGGGGGCAGGACGTTGCTCAAATTGCCCAAGACGCGATAGGGAAGCCCTCGCGCATTGCAGCCGTCCACAACGTCGATGAGTTCGGTAAAACTTCGCGGAAACACAGCGTAGCCCTTTCCTCCAACCCCGATGGTACTCCCCTTTGCAAAGTCGTACACGGTCAACTGCATTTGCTTGGATTTCAAAAAAAGCGCAAAATCTTCCACTCTATCGTCCCCTATTATACCATACTTTTTTCAATTTTGAAAGTATTTCAAGACCTTTTCCGCATATTTTTTAGAAAATCCGTCGCCCACGGCAAAAAAAAGAAAATACCTTCACTTTTTATCATATGACATTTTTCGCCACGTTATGCGTTGATAGAGGATTACACCGCCGACTGTTTAGACGTGGCAAAGCGTAAAACAAAAGTAAAAGACGTGCCGACAAAATCGACACGCCTTTTATAAGAGGAAATAAGTATAAGCAAGATTATGTTTTTTACGCTTTGTAAATCACCTTACCGCCTGATACGGTATACAAAACGTCGTAATTTGCGTTGATTACGGTAAAGTCCGCGCGCTTGCCAACGGCAATCGAGCCCGTTTCCTTGTCAATCCCGAGCATACGCGCAGGGTTGATCGTCGCAAAATCCACCGCTTGCGTAAAAGGTACGCCCACTTTTTCTACCGTGTTTTGTACCGCGCGGTTCATTCGCAGTACGCTGCCTGCCAAAGTTCCGTCTGCCAAACGTGCCTCGCCGTTCTTTACGTAAACGACTTGGCCGCCAAGCTCCGACACTCCGTCGGGAATCCCCTTTGCACGCATCGCGTCCGTGATCAGGGAAACCTTATCCACAGGCTTGTTTTTAATCAAAAGCCGCATAGCAGGTACGGAAACGTGAATGGTATCCGCAATCAATTCGCAGTTCAATTCGTCGTAGAGCATCGCGCTGCCTACCGTGCCGATTTCTCTGTGGTGCAGAGCCGTCTGCGCGTTGTAAGTATGCGTAATATTAGACGCACCTTTTTTAATCGCTTTTTCGATGTCTTCGCACTTTGCGCCCGTATGCCCGATGGAAGATACGATACCGTTTTCCGTCAGGTATGCAATCAATTCCTCTGCGCCCTCTACCTCGGGGGCAAGGGTCACGATTTTAATGGCGTTGCCGCTTGCCTCGTTGTACGCCTTGAAGACGTCCACGGAAGGCTTAGCAACGTAGTCCAAGGGCTGCGCGCCCTTAAACGCAGGCGCAATAAACGGGCCCTCTAAGTGGATACCTACAACTCTTGCGCCGTCGCGCTCGCCCTCGCGGTATTCCTTCACCGCTTGCATCGCCTTGGTGATGTTTTCCACGCTTTGGGTCATCGTCGTAATCACGAACGAAGTCGTACCCTCTGCTGCAACCGTCTTTGCAATCGTTTCGTAGTCCGCAACCGTCGCGTCCATACCGTCCGAGCCACCAGCACCGTGAATGTGTTGGTCGATAAACCCAGGCAATACGATTGCGCCCTCGGGCAATACGATTTCCTCCGCCGTCGACGTTTCGCCGATTGTGCGAATGGTTTCGTCAAATTCTACCGTACATTTTTTCACGCCCTCGCCAGCCACGTAGACGAGCACATTCTTAAAGCACTTCATTTGTAATACCTCTCACTTATTTGTTAGATGCAGGAAGGGAAGCAGCTGCAATACTCTGCCCTACACGACGGTTGTTTTCGTCGGGCAAGCCGATGTCTACCGCCGCAAATTCGGGATATTCTTCCGCAATCACCTTCTTGCAGGTATCCAGAACAATGTCGCCGCCTTTGCCGCCCATTACACGACCGAGCAGCAACATATGCTTAATATCGTAGAACTTTGCATAGAAAGGAATGGTGTGCGCCAAATATACGCCGATGTCTTCGTAAATCTGCGCCGCCAAGGGAGAGCCCTCGTCCATCATCTTCTGTACGACCTTTAATTTCTGCGCAGGGGTCAGCCCAGCCTCGAATTGATAGCCGCCAGCCTCTGCAAGTTTGATCACCGCATCCTGCGAGAAATACTTACAGCCTACGCCAAAGTCGCCCGACCATTCGTCCTGCATAGCACTTTCGTTGAAGTCAACGGGCGCAAATGCAAGCTCCGAAAGCCAACCGTTGATACCGCCCTGCGCGTTGATGTAGCCAACCGCTTCGCTCGTACCCATGGCGATCCCCAAAACGCAGTTGTCGTCAAGGTCAATTGCCCCAGCAAGCGCCGTTACGTCGCCGTCGTTAGCAACTTCCAAGGGGATTTCCTTGCCGTATTCCTTGCTCATTTCCTTGGCAACGTTGATATACATA
>JAFQVL010000031.1 GCA_017408045.1 Clostridia bacterium
TATGCGGATTTATCCCCCGTGGTGGGCAGCGAGCAGGGCGGCATACGCCCGGTGTTGGTTGTGCAAAACGACATCGGGAATAAGTATTCCCCCACCGTCATTGCCGCAGCCGTCACCAGCAAAATCGGCAAAGCGCGACTGCCTACCCATATCGAACTGCCGTCCGCCTACGGTCTGGCAAAAGACAGCGTGATTTTGTTAGAACAAATCCGCACGCTGGATAAACGACGGCTAAAAGAACGGATCGGCGAACTGCCACCGCAGACGATGATACGGGTAAACCGAGCCATTTTAATCAGTCTCGGCTTTCCCGTAGACCAAAAACCGTAAAAGGACTTTTTGGGCCACAATACGAGATGATCGCATACCTGCCACGCCTATTTTGGCGTGGCTTTCTTCTTTTCTTGCCATATTTTTACAAAAGCAGACGAATTTCCCCCTCGCGCGCGTGATAAAATACGGGGAAAGGAGAACGTTATGAAAAAACCTTTCGATTTTTTGTCTTGTATCAAGCAAATCCCCCTCTGCCTTTGCGTCTTTGCCTTGGCACACGTGGGAGAATACGGCGAGCCGTTTGGGCTTTCCCTACTGCTCGGTTTAGGGGCGGCAGGCTATCCCTTACTGCTACCCACCGCTTCGTTTATCGCCTCTGCGCTGCTTGTCCCCTCCCCCGTTTTGCCGTGGATTTACATAGGTAGCGCACTCCTCTTATTATCTTCCTTTTTTCTGCGCGCAAAGCTGTTTGGCAAGAGCGCAAAAGGCAAACTACTGTTGCCCTTTTCCGCTTTCACCGCCGCCCTCCTGCTGTATGCGTTTTTAACGGATGCCCCGCTCTATCCGCTACCCTTTTCGCTGCCTATTCTACAAACCCTACTCTTTCAAAGGACGATTGTGTGTCTGCTTTGTCTTTTGCTTGCCGCTGTCTGCGCCGTCGCCGCAAACGCCGTAAAGAACAAGCTGTTGCGCTGCAAATTGCGTATAGAGGAGAGCCTGTTTTCTCTGCTCGTGTTTACCCTGAGCGGCGTGGGGTTTGCGCGGCTGTTCGGCTTAACCGCCTACACGGGCGTTGCATTTTACCTACTACTCGTATTTTGCGCCATTACGCAGGACGCTTGGGGAACGGTATGTGCTTTCGTCTTAGCCCTGCCACCCCTACTTGTAAGCGGCACTACAATGGAACGCTTTTTCTTCTACGGCGTCGTGTTGGTCGCATTTTCGAAAACAGGTAAATTAGGAGAGGCATTCTCCCTGCTTTGCACCTACCTGTTTTTTGGATACTTAGACGGTATCTACGCCCTGGAAGCCCCCTTGCTCGTCGCGCAGCTCGTATGCGTGCTTGTGCCCATTATCGCTTTTTTATTGACGCCGCAAGCTCTTTTACAGCAAGCGGCAACTACGCTAGTCTTTTACCGAGAACGACATTTATCGCGACTTGCCATCAACCGAAACCGCACCGCCATCGCCGAACGGCTGTTTGAAGTTTCAGGCCTATTCAAGCAAATCCAGAGCACCTTTTTAACGTTAGGCAACATGAACGGCGAAACGGAAGCCAAGGAGCATATGCAGGGCAGGATCTTAAACGGTGTCTGTAAGCGTTGCAGCGGCTACGGCGCTTGTCTTGCCGAGGGGCTGCTCCCCTGCCTGCAAAAAATGATCGACGTCGGGTGCATCAAAGGCAGAGTCAGCCTCATCGACGTCCCCCACTCCCTCGCAGGCATCTGCGGACGGCAAAGCGACCTACTGCACGCACTCAACCAGCAACTGGGTGAGTATCGCACGTATATGCAGGACGCCGAGGCGGCGGCTTGCGGCAGACAGCTGCTTGCCAACCAAGCGTTAGGGGTCAGCGAAATCGCCAAAAAACTCGCTTTGGAGCAAAGCGAACCGATTACGCTATACACCAAAAAGGAACGTGCTTTAGAGGACGCGCTGCTGAAAGCAGGGATTGTCTGCACGGAAATCCTCATTTACGGAAGTGAGGAACTGACCGTGTCCCTCGTCGTCGCCCATGAAGCAAACGTGAAAAAATTGTCGTCTGCCGTCAGTCATATGCTTGCACAGCCCTTCTGCGTGGTGGAAAAATTGACCCTTGCCCGAGATAAATTCTGCTATATCCTACGAAAAAAGCCCCCTTTGGACGCCATTTTTGGGGTCGCAACGAGGACGAAAGAAGGGGAAATTTTCAGCGGGGATACCCACACCGTACTCAGGATTGACGAAAAGCGGTTTTTAGTGTCCCTCTCCGACGGTATGGGCAGCGGAGAATACGCGCGGCAAATTTCCGAAAATACCCTCAATCTTTTAGAAAGTTTTTACCGTACGAATATGCCGCCAGAGTTGACCTTAGCCACCGTCAACCGACTGCTTTCCTTTGCAAAGGAAGAAACCTTTGCCTGCGTGGATATTGCCGTGGTGGATTTGGATTTTTGCAGGGTGGATATTATCAAAATCGGGTCGCCTACGGGCTTTATTCTCTCCGATAGCGCGCTACAGATTTTGGAAAACGACAGCCTGCCGTTGGGCATTTTAGAGCGCATACACCCCACCGCCGCATCCTACCCCTTCCGCGCCGACGACACCTTGGTCTTTTTAAGCGACGGTATCACAGAAGCCTTCCCCTCGACCGTAGAACTGTACGAAACGGTACAAGCTCTGCCACGGAGCAATCCGCAGGAATTTGCAGACCGACTGCTGGCGGCGGCATTAGACCATTACGGCGGTGTTGCAAAGGACGATATGACGGTGCTTGCCGTGCGTGTATTCGCAAGCCAATAATGGATACGCTTAACCAAAACAATATAAGCCAAACCAAGATTTTTAGCGGTAAATTTTGCCTGCTACTTCGTTAAAATCCTTGATAAACCGTGCAGGTTTACCTGCGGCTTTCGCCTTGTAGAAGGACGAAAATTTTCTCGCTATAAAATTGCTTCGCACCCAAAAGGAAGGATTTTGAAATGATTTTTGGTGCGAAGGAAGATATTATACCAAAGTATTATGATGACGACAAGCCATAAAAGCGTTCAAAAGACGGATTTTGGGCTGGTTCGGATTATATTGCTTTGGTTAACCAAAACAATAAACGCACACCTCGCGGTGTGCGTTTTTATTACGGTTTATTTCTTTTCCTCTTCCTTTTCCTTTGCCTTTTGGCGAGCCTCCAAACCTTTCTTCATCCATTTTTTCTTTGCGGCTCTTGCCTGCTTCGCTCTAGGCGAAGGGGGCAACGGCGCAGCCGGTGCAGCAGCAGGCTCTTCCTTCTGCTCCTCCACTGCAGGCGCAGATTTTTCTTTAGGCTCTTCGCTTGACGCAGGCTTTTCTTCCTTCTCGTCGTCGGAAGACTTCTTTTCTTCCTCATCGGGAACGTCGTCGATCAACGGCTCTTGAATTTCCTTGTCCTGATCGCCCTCGTCCTTATCGGCTTCTTTGTCTTCTTTTTCTTCTTCTTTCTCGTCTTTTTCCTCTGCCTTTGGACGATAAGCCTTCTTGACCTTAGGATAGTTCTTCATGATACACTCAATGATAAACAAGCCAAGCGCAATCGCCATCGCATAGATGACGGAAAGGTTCTGCAAGAACAATTCGCCGATGTTTGCGGGGAACGCGCCGCCGACAATCCATGCCTGAACGATGGGCGCAAGCACCACCAAAAACAGGGTGAGGAACAGGTTAAACGAGAAGAAACGAACGACCTTTCTACCTCTTGCCTTCTTGCCGCAAGCATAGTATTCCGTAGGATTTACCGCATGGCGGAAAATCGCAAGGAAACAAATCAGCCCTACCAGCCAGAAGCCAAGCGACAGCAAACGGAACAGACCGTTGACAACGTTGTCGCCCGTAAATACGCCCACAACGGTATTCCAGCCCTCGATGGGATTTGCCCAGCCGGTGAGAATAGATGCCGCTGCGTCGCGCTGATAGTTCATCAGGAAGAACGCAATGCCACCAATTGCCGCAACTTGGAAGAAGTTGCGAAGAATGGGAGAGAACATTCCGTGCTTTCTGGGGAACTCCGCAATCGTTTCACGCACGGTGAAACGGCTGACAAACGCCGCCACAGGGGTAGCCACAAAATGAATAAGCAACGCCACGCCGCCGACAATCATACCGATCAACGAGAAGGTCGCCCCCTCTGCAGGGAAGATCGCCATAATGAGCAGAGTATGCGCCACCACCAACGAGAACGAGCAAGCAAAAATCTTACCCATCGCATCTACTGCCAACTTGTTTTGGTTAAAGCCGATACGCTTGCTGCCCTTCATGCAAAGATGGTCCAATCTCGAAATTGAACGCAACGCATTGATCAGCGTAAACAACAGCATCAAAGTATACAACAGCGAAGCCGTCAATGGCAATACGTAGTCTGCAGGCGCAGCAATAACGCCGGCAAAATTCATACACACATCCCAAATCGGCTGCCAGAAGTTCGTGATATTAAGCTCCCCATAGCTGCCGACCACTACGCCAACCGTCAGCGGTAAGAACGCCGCTACCGCCAATCCTACCGTGCCGATCAGATATAAAATTCCGGCAAAGATCGCCTTGCGTCGAGCCTTCGCGCTGCGCAGCCTTAACGATTGCATTTCCGTCATAATAACCTCCACTTCGATTTTTATCGAAACAAGTCCAACGCGCCAAAAAATAGCACTACTGTATTATACAGAACCTATTTATTGTATTATACAATACCCTTGGGCTTTTGTCAATCTATTTTTTAAAACGATTAAAGAATTTCCACCTGAATTGAGGAAAGCACCTGCAACGCCGCATCGTGTGCCGCAGGAGTAGTGCCGGCGCAAGCATTCGACACCACCTTGACAACCGCAGACGGGCAAGCGGTTTTAACGAGCACCGCATTTGACAAAACGCAAATATCGGTACAAACGCCAATCATCGTAATTTCTTTATAGTCGCCCGCGCGCACGTACGCGCAAAGTTCCTCGCTGCCAAAAACAGGCTTATCGAACACCCGTTCGCCTTGGTGTAAGCCCTCGATAATCTGCCAACCGTCCGTTCCTTTTTGGCAATGGGCAACGGGCAATTTTTCCCCCTCTTGCGTAGAGAAGTAGTCCGCCCCGTGCGTATCGCGGGTGAAAACGATTTCTTCCCCCGACGCCCGCCAAGCGTTCACCAAAGAACGTACCGTAGGGACAATCGCGCGCGCCTCGTCGCTGCCTAAACTGCCATAAACAAAGTCGTTTTGCATATCCACGACGACGTATAGTTTGCTCATCTTGACCTCCGCCTTTTCCCGTAGACTTTTTCGTAGTTTGCGATACACTTATTGATAATATCCACCGCTTCGTCGCGATGACAAATCTCTTTGACGGTAGTATGCTTATGTTCCAGCGCTTTATACACCTCAAAGAAATGCATCATTTCATCAAATACGTGGGTAGGCAATTCGTGAATATCATAGTACCCGTTATAGGTGGGGTCGCCAAAGGGAATGGCAATGATTTTTTCATCCTCCTCGTCCCCGTCGATCATCTTAATCATACCAATCGGATAACAGGTGATTAAGGTCATCGGGTAGATGGTTTCTCCACAGA
>JAFQVL010000032.1 GCA_017408045.1 Clostridia bacterium
CTTTCTTAATAGGAAACAAAACCAACGAAAAACGCGAGGGGTGGATATGAAAGCAAATTATCAAAGTGTAAGCTCGATTTGTCGGCTTTTTAGCGCAACGGGGCAGTCGATTGTCGAATGTCGGTTAAACGGTAGCGAGATTGCGTCGGTGCTATTATGCGAGCCGACCGTCTGCTTGGAGCAGGCTACCTGCGGAAACGGAGAAATTGAATACAGCGGCAAACTGGTGTTGGCGTTTTTATACGAGGACGTCGAGGGTAGAATTTGCCGTACCGAACGTGGGGCGGAATTTTATCATAAGGCAGAAAATCCGCAGATTGCGCCTGCGCATATTCCTTCGGGTGAATTGTCGGTGCAGGGTGTCAAACTCCGTCGTGAGGGCGGTCAGTTGGTTGCATCCTGCATCGTACAGGCGGATTTTGCCGTCTTTGGCGAGAGGCGCTATACCTACGTATCGGGCGGCGAGGGTCTGCAAGTGCGCAAGCAACAGGCGGGTGTATACAGCCGCTATACGGCGACAACGACGGTAGAGGAAGAGGATGAATTTGAATGCGATTTTGCGCAAGACGTATTGCTGCACACCGAATGTGCCGCCATTACCGAGGTGCGAACGGGCATCGGCGAGGTGAACGTTTCGGGTGAGTTGTGTATGCATTTTTGCTTGCTGAAAGAGGACGGCAGTTTATGCTCGTACGAGCGTATGACCCCGATGAAGGCGCAGGTGCTTTTGGATACCGTGTTGCCGAGTACCGCTTGCTGCGCTAAGTTGCGCGTGCTTTCCGCGCGAGTGTCAGCGGCGACCGACGAGGAACGAAAAAAGAGCAAAATCGTCCTCTCCTATCAAGTACAGGTGGAGGCGTGCGCGTACGAAAAAGCAGAGATAGACTGTGTGGTGGATGCGTACGCAACGGACGTAGAGGTTGCATTAAAACGGGAAAATATAGCCACCAGGTACGCGTTGGAGGCAAAAACGCACACCGAACGCGTCCATGGTACGCCCATTTTTAGCGGCAGCCTGCCCGAAGGGGGAAAGCTGCTTACGGTGGTTTGTCCAAAGACGGAAGCGGCGCTGCAAAAAAGCGAAAACAGCTGTGAGTTGCAGGGTGTAATCACGGCAAAAGCGCTGTATGAACGCGCCGAGGGCGGCGTGGAGGCGGTGGACGTTTCTCTGCCTCTTCTTCTGCCGATATTGGGCGCGGAGCAGGACGGGAAGGCTTGGACGGATGCGGAGGTCGAATGTAGCGTCTACGGCTTTGGTCTGCGCGTTCGCGCGGACGGCGAAACGGAAGCGGAAGGAACGGTACGCGTACGCATGACCCCGTATGCTGAGGGGGCGATGACGTACGTTTCCGAGGCGGCAGAGGGGGCGAAAAAGCCTATCAAGACGTGCGCGGTTTCCGTCTATATGCCTGCCTGCGGCGAGGATGCGTGGACGCTGGCAAAGCGGCTTTCGATGACGGAGGAGGCACTGATAAAAAGCAATCCGGAGCTGACTTTCCCCTTAAAAGGGGAAGAGAGAATCCTCATTTACCGTCAAAAGCGGGAAAATTTGTAAAAATAACCGCAAAAAAAGCGCGAAAGTATTGTATTTTTGCGAAGAATATGCTACAATTTAAAAAGAGATTTTTCGGCGGCGAGGCATCTCGTCGCCGAAATTTTGGTTATTAACGGAGTGGGCGAATGAACGAAACGACGGTGCGCGCTTATGCGAAGGTCAACTTAACCTTAGAGATTGTCGGCAGGGAGAACGGCTATCATCATCTGGATTCCCTGGTTGCCAGCGTGGACGTATACGATTCCATTCGCTTAAAAAAGCGCAAGGGTAGGCTGTCCTCGATTTGGATGCACGGGCAGGGAAGCGAGAGTATTCCACCCGAAAAGAACAACGCGTTAGCAGCGGCAGAGAGGTATTCGGAAACGTTCGGTACGGACGGCGCGGACATCACCGTGTATAAGGATATCCCTATTGGCGCAGGTATGGGCGGCTCTTCTGCGGACGTGGCAGGGGTGCTCGTCGGAATGCAACGCCTGTACGGCGCGGCGACTGAGGCGCAGTTGGAGGCGCTTGCAGAGCAGCTCGGCAGCGACGTAAAGTATATGCTCAAAGGCGGCTATGCACGGATGCAGGGCAGGGGGGAAATCATAACCCCGATTGAGGGAGTAAACCAGCCGTTGCATCTTTTGATGCTTTATCCGTCCGCGGGCGTTTCGTCGGGGGCTTGCTATCGGGAGTACGACAGGCAAAATACCGCGGACAACCCTATCGGCTGTACCGAGCGCGCGATTTCTGCCCTGATAGAGGGGGATGCGGCAGAGGTAGGAAGGTGCTTAAAAAACGACTTGTACTTGCCTGCGGCAGCGCTCTGTGCAGAGGTGCAGACGGCGCTGGAGGCGGCGCTCTCGTTCTCGCCCTTGGGTGCGGTGATGACGGGCAGCGGCAGCGCGGTGCTTGCTATCTTTGAAACGGCGGAACTTTGCCGCTATGCAAAGAGCCGCTACAAGGGAAAATGCCGAACGGCGGTACTCAAAACGATTGACCCGCAAAAGCAGACTTTTTTGAAATCACCGTTTGCATTATAAGAGGGAGTAAAAGAGTATGGAAGAAAGAATTTTAGACGAAGAAATCGGTAGAAAAATCCGTATCAAAAAAACGCAGGACGGGGAAATGGACGTCGTGGACGATCTGGCGGAAACGGACGAACTTGTGGAAGGGGAAGAAGAATACACCTTCGAATTGCCTGAATACACCGAGGACGACGAGGATCTTGTAGGGCTTTCCCCTGAGGAAGCGATGGCGCTCAGAAAGAAAAAGCAACAGGAAGCCGAGGCAAAGCGCGCGGAGTACGAACGGTTGCTTGCCGAGGGCGAGGCTTTGCTTGCCGAAGGCAGTTATCGCTCGGCAGAGTTGAAATTTGAAAAGGCGTTGATGTTGGACGACGTGGCTACGGAAGCGACTGTAGGCTATTGGCGCGCAAAGACGGAGAATTTTTCGAATCCCGATGCGCTGATGGATGAGTACGTCGAAGAAGGATACGACAGTTTGGAATATGACTTGGGTCGCAAGGCTGTCGAACAAATCCGTATCCGTTTCCAGGAACAATTCCGCCGCCGCTACGACGAGCTTGTGGAGGAGGAAACCCCTCTTCGCGCAAAGTTCGAGGAGGCGCAGGCGCGCCGCCGCGCCGTCTTAAAGCCCAGACGGCTGAAATGTGGGATCGGCTTTGGCGTATCGGCTGTGCCCTTCTTGGTGTCGCTGATTTTGACGATCGTGTTCGGTCTTAGCAATTTCACGGTGAAGGACGATTCGTTTGTTTTGCCGACGATTATCGCAGGCTCGGTGGCGCTGGTTGCGTTTATCGTGTTCGGCGTATTCACCAACCGATTTATCAATGCGTGCAGAATGTATCGCACCAACGAGAAGCTTTCTTCCACAGACGAGGGCGCAAAATTAGAGGAGATCGAGGCGTATAAGTCGCTGTATCAGCAATTTATCTAACGGATAACGAGCGTTCGCCCGTGCGGGGTGTTTCGCTCGTTTTCTGCGCGTTAACCAAAGCAATATGACAGGCAACGTATGAAAAGACTTTTTCCATATTTTAAACCGTATATTTGGCACAGCATATTAGGGCCGCTCTTCAAACTGTTGGAGGCGACCTTCGAGTTGCTTGTTCCCGTCGTGGTCGGATTGCTCGTTGACAAGGGCTTAGGCGTATACGTGGAAGGGGCTGGCTACGTGCATGCAGACGTGGACTATATCGTCAAGATGAGCCTGCTCCTCGTACTGTTCGGGGTGCTGGGCTGTGTATTTGCCGTCGTTGCGCAATATTTTGCGGCGCGTACGGCAACGGGGGTGTCTGCAAAAATCCGCAGCGAACTTTTCCGCAGGCTGCAATCTTTAAGCTATAAGGACTTCGACCGACTGGGAACGTCGACGATGCTGACGCGAATCACGGGGGACGTTGACCGCCTTCAATCGGGGGTCAATCTTGCGTTGCGTTTATTTTTACGCTCTCCGTTCATCGTCTTTGGCGCGGTGATCACGGCGTGGATTGTAGACCCTGGCTCGGTGTTCACTTTTATTTTGACGGTTGCCGCTTTGGCGGTGGTCGTATTTTCCGTGATGCTGGGTACGATGCCTCTGTATAAAAAATCGCAAGAGGACTTAGACGCGCTCACGCTGTCTACGAGGGAGAACCTGACGGGCGTTCGAGTGGTGCGCGCTTTCTGTAGGGAGAAAGAGGAAGAGGAAATTTTCGACAAGCGCAACGAAAAACTCACCCGTGGCAGGAAGGTAGTGGGCGCGCTTTCGGCGATTACCAACCCCCTTACCTATGTGCTGGTCAACGGTGGGATATTGTTGCTCTTATACGTGGGGGCAATCCGCGTAGAGGACGGCTTGTTAACGCAGGGCAGCGTGATTGCGCTGTATAACTTAATGGGGCAAATTTTGGTCGAACTCATCAAATTTGCAAACCTAATCGTTAGCGTATCGAAGGCGGTGGCAAGCGGTGGGCGCATCGGCGCGGTGCTTACAATGCAACCGAGTTTGGAAACGGACGAGGGGTTGGAAGAAATCGGAGAGGACGAGAACGCTCCCTTTGTCGAGTTTAGAAACGTGAGTATGCGCTATTCGGACGGGGGCGACCCTGCCTTGGAGAACGTCAGCTTTGCGCTGGGGCGCGGGCAGACGTTGGGTGTGATTGGCGGTACGGGCAGCGGCAAGACGACGCTGGTCAACCTAATCCCGCATTTTTACGATATTTACGAGGGGCAGGTGTACGTTGACGGTAAAAACGTGCGTGAAAAATCCATGCAGGACTACTTGCGTGCGCGCATAGGCGTCGTGCCGCAAAAGGCGAGATTGTTTAAAGGCACAATCCGCGAAAACCTGCTGTGGGGCAGGTCGGACGCTACCGATGAGGAGTTGTATGAAGCTCTGAAAGTGGCGCAGGCGTTGGAAGTTGTGGCGGATAAAGGCGGCTTGGATGCCGAAGTGCAGCAGGGGGGTAAAAACTTCTCGGGCGGTCAAAAGCAACGCTTGACGATTGCGCGCGCGATTGCACGCAAGCCCGACGTCCTGATTTTAGACGATTCCTCGTCGGCGCTGGACTATGCGACGGACGCGGCGCTGAAAAAGGCGTTGAGAGGGTTGGACGCCACGGTCATTATCGTATCGCAACGCACTTTTTCCGTGCAGAACGCCGACCAAATTTTGGTGCTGGACGACGGCAAAGTCGTAGGAAAGGGCACGCACGAACAGTTGCTTGAAAGCTGCGAGGAATATCAAACGATTTACCGTTCGCAGCACACGGACGCGGCAAAGGGGGTGGCTGTATGAGAACGGACAGACCTGTAAAGCCCGAGCCTCAAAAAGGGACGCTTTCCCGTATCTTGAAGTACACGTTCCGTTATCCGTGGGCGATGTCCCTCTCTCTCTTATTATCGGCGGTGTCGGTATTCTTTTCGCTGCTCGTTCCCATTCTCATCGGTGAGGGGATTGACTGCATTGTCGAGAGTGGGATTTTGTGGAGCGAATTGACGAAGATTATGACGCTGATTGGCGGCTGTACGCTGCTGTCTGCGTTGGCGCAGTTTTTACAGAGCCTTTGTAACAACCACGTTTCGGTAGGGGTGGTACGCGACCTCAGAAAAGAGGCGTTTCACAAGATTTCTCGTCTGCCGCTTTCTTATCTGGATAGGCGTGGGCACGGCGACACGGTTAGCCGCATCATATCCGACGCCGACCATTTTTCGGACGGCTTGCTGATGGGCTTTACGCAGATTTTCACGGGCGTATTGACGATTGCAGGGACGGTCGTATTTATGCTGCTTACCCGCTGGCAGATCGGTCTTATCGTTATTTTCGTCAGCCCGCTTTCCTTGCTGCTTGCACGGTTTATTGCCACGAGAACCTCTCGCTTTTTCCATGCACAGGCGGCAACGAGAGGGGAACAGACGGCGTTCGCGGAAGAGCGCATCTCTGGTTTAAAAGTGTTGCGCGCCTTCGGTCAAGAGGAAGAGAGCCAAGCAAAATTCGACGAAATTAACGGTCGGCTGGAAAAGGCGGCGATGAACGCCACTTTCTATTCCTCGCTGGTCAATCCGTCCACTCGATTTTTCAACAACCTCGTGTATGCGGCGGTGGCGCTGCTGGGTGGACTTGCGGTAGTCGGCGGCGGCTTTACGCCCGGCGGCTTGACAAAACTGCTTTCTTACGCCAGTCAGTATATGAAGCCGTTTAATGAGATATCGGGCGTTATCACCGAATTAAAAGGCGCGATCGCCTGCGCGGAGCGTATCTTCGCCCTCTTAGACGAAACGGAAGAGCCGTCCGATGAAGGGGCGGAAGAATTGCAGGACGTCGCAGGCAGAGTGGCGTTTGAGGACGTATCCTTCTCTTATTTACCTGAAAAGCCGCTCATACAGCATTTAAGCCTTTCGGTAGAACAGGGCAAGCGTGTTGCAATCGTTGGCAAAACGGGCAGCGGTAAGACGACGATGATTAACCTCTTGATGCGCTTTTACGACGTATCGGCGGGGCAGGTATGCGTTGAAAGCAAGGACGTGCGGGCAGTTAGCCGTTCTTCTTTGCGTGAAAGCTTTGGTATGGTATTGCAGGAAACGTGGCTGAAAAGCGGCACGGTGCGCGAAAACATTAAGTTGGGCAGAGAGGATGCCACCGACGAGGAGATGATTGCGGCGGCAAAGGCGGCGCACGCCCACAGTTTTATTCGCCGTATGGAAAAGGGCTACGACACCGTGTTGTCCGAGGACGGCGGCAACCTTTCCGAGGGACAAAAGCAGTTGCTCTGTATCGCAAGAATTATGCTGACGAAACCCCCGATGCTGATTTTGGACGAGGCGACCTCGTCGATTGACACCTGCACGGAACTGAAAATTGCCGATGCTTTTGCGAAACTGATGGAGGGTAGAACGAGCTTTATCGTTGCGCACCGTCTGTCTACGATAGAGAGTGCTGACCTCATTTTGGTCATGGAAAAAGGTCAGGTGGTCGAACAGGGCAAGCACGAACAGTTGCTTGCAAAGGGTGGTGCGTACGCCGCCCTCTACAACGGACAATTTGCTTAACTCGTTAGGTCAATAGACGGCATAGAATTTCATATTTTCCCCCCGCTTGGCGTATATTAAAAGCGGAGAGAATTATGAGATTGTATGACGAACTGGCAAAAAGTGATGCATTTTTGGCGTTTACGGGCGCGCGAGCGATTTTTCTACCCCTACGGGCGGCGTATTTCGAGGGGGTAAAGGCTCTGGGAGATTTCTCGGAACAGCGCATAGAGGTCTGCTTTTCTGCCTGCAGTATCGCGGTGGAAGGTGAGGGTTTATCCATCGGAAAATATACGGACGGCGACCTGTGTGTTTTGGGCAAAGTGCGTACTCTATCCCTTTTGGAGGGAGTATGACCGAGCGAGTATTGATAGAAGGCATGATGCCCTATCGGGCATTAAACCGACTTCGCCGAGAGGGAATTTGCCTAAAAAACGTCCAAAAAGTGCAAAAAAATCAAATCCTTTTCACGGTTGATAGCAAAGATATCGAAAAAATTTTTGCAATTTATCCGAATGTGTGCTATAATAGCGGTAAGTATACCCCTTATACCACGCGGATTTTGCCGCCGACGGGAAGGAAAAAGGCGTGGACTACGTTCAAAAAGCGCGCAGGCTTATGGCTGGGCGGCGTGATATTTTTGGCGTTGACCCTGCTTTCGGATACCTTGGTTTTGCGTATTCGGGTATCGGGGGCAACGGCGTACACGCAGTCGGTAATCGAGATTTTAGGGCGGCACGGGCTTGAGCCATATAAGCCGTATACCACCGAGCGGGTAGATATTATCTCTGCGGAGATTTTACGCTTAGACGGAGTGGGCTTTTGCAGTTTAAAAAAGGTGGGCTCTACGCTGGTGGTCGAGGTTCAGACCGCGCCCTTTCACGAAAAATAGCCTAAGCTGACCAACGGGCAAATCGCCCGTTATTACATACGCGCACGCGTGGAAAATCGAAAGACCAAAGAAGGAGAAAGCATTTGGCACGTTGTAAAATAAGTGTGGATTTCGGATCAATTGATAAATTGTCAAGGATCTTGGGAACGTTTGATGAAAACTTAAACTTTCTGGCGAGCGAGTTGGGGGTCATTCCTTACGTAGACGGCGTAAAGATTTGCTTGCAAGGGGAAACGGCAGACGTTGCTTTGGCGGAGCAGGTGCTGACCTCTTTGCTGACTTTGGCGGAGGGCGGCGAAACGGTGGACAAGGGTCGTATGGCGTATTGTATCGAGCTTGCCCGTGAGGGACGAGCCTCGGAGATTGCCTGCCTTTGCGGCGGCGTGATTGCGGTCAGTTCCCGTGGAAAGCAGATTAAATGCAAGACGGTAGGGCAAAAGACGTACGTTGAGGCGATCAAGGCAAACACGATCACTTTCGGGGTAGGACCTGCGGGTACAGGGAAAACCTATCTTGCCGTCTGTATGGCGGTGATGGCGTATAAGAGCAAGCAGGTGGACAAGATTATTCTGACGCGTCCTGCGGTAGAGGCAGGGGAGAAGCTCGGATTTCTGCCGGGGGACTTACACGAAAAGGTAGACCCGTATCTTCGTCCGCTGTACGATGCGTTGCAGGAGTTGTTGGGGCTGGAAACGTATGCAAAACTGATGGAGCGTGGGGACATTGAGGTTGCGCCCCTTGCGTATATGCGCGGCAGAACCCTGTCGAATGCGTTTATCATTTTAGACGAGGCGCAAAACACGACGCGCGAACAGATGAAGATGTTTCTCACCCGTTTGGGGGAAGGGAGCAAGGCGGTCATCACCGGCGATATTACGCAGATGGACTTGCCGGAAGGCAAGCAGAGTGGTTTGATACACGCAACGAAGATTTTAGACGGCGTAGAGGGGGTAGCGGTACAGCGCTTAACGGCGAAGGACGTCGTAAGGCATCCATTGGTAATGCGGATTATTCGCGCTTACGAGAAGGATGCGGAAAAAGCGGCTGAGGAAACCGTGGCACAAAAGGAGAAGAAAGAAAGATGAACGGAAGACAAGTAAAATGGACGAAAAACACCGCGGCCAAAAGCATCGTGCTGTTCGTGGTGCATTTTCTGGTTATGGTACTGGTGTCGCTGGTATTGCTTCTGTGGGATAAGGTGGACGTACTTGCGGAGGAGATGAACGACAACGGCGCGGATTATCTGTATATGGTGTTCTGCCTTTTGATGTTGACCATCGTGATGTATATTTACTTTTTCTTTGAGAGTCGGCACACCCTGACTAGCGGAAAATCCATCGCGCTGATTTTTACCGTTTTAAACGTGTATATCGTGGTTGCGTTCCTGTTGGGGAAACAGGGTAGCAGCGTATCGGTAGGGGAAAGCACCGTTTCGTACGGTATTTTTGCCCGTCCCGTGGCGTTGGTGGCGCTATTGATTTTGTCGTTAATCGGCAGAAAGGAAGCAATCTTCTTAAATATTTTCAGCGGTATTTTGATGTTCCTTTTGGATATCGTCAGCGCTCGTATGGTCATTACGCAGACGGCGTATACCTCGCTCATCATCACCTTTGTGGCTGGTATGCTGGCGATTTTCCTTGCCAACAGGGCAAAGACGCGGTTTAGTGTCGTAGTGGTGGGTGTGCTGATCGTCATTCCGATTATTTTGATTATTTTCCTCTTAAAGTTGACGGATATCGTGGACGTGGAAATCCCTACGCCCAGCGAAACTTTTTGGCCGGATATGCTGATGCAAATGGGATACGGTGTGTTCGGGGGAGTGACCTCGGCAATCCTATTCCTGTTCATATTGCCCATCTACGAGTGGATTTTCAACTGCTTGACGGCATACCGTCTGCGTGAAATCACGGCGCACGATGCGCCGCTGCTTAGAAAGTTGCAGCAGGAAGCCCCCGGTACGTTCAACCATTCGGTGATGGTGGCGCAGCTTGCGGAAGCGTGTGCGGCGGCGCTCAATGAAAACGTCGACTATGCCCGCGCGGCGGCGTATTACCACGACGTGGGGAAATTGCACCAGCCGGAATATTTTACGGAAAACCAGCACGATTACAACCCGCACGACGAGTTGACGCCGGAACTTTCTGCCGACATCATTCGCCTGCATGCGCAGGACGGCAGCGAGTTGATTCGTTCGCACCGACTGCCGCAGTTCTTAGGGGACGTTGCGTTGCAGCATCACGGCACGCTGCCCATTCGCTATTTCTATGCGAAGGCTCTGAAGATGACGGACGGCGAGCTGAACATCGAGGACTTTTCCTATTGCGGACCGAAGCCGACGACGAAGATTGCCGCAATCATCATGATTGCAGACGGCTCGGAGGCGGCGGTGCGTTCCTTGCCGAAGCGTACCCCTGAGGACGTAGAGAGGGTGGTTCGCGGTGTGATTGAGGAGCGTATGGAACTGGAGCAGTTCGCCGATTGTAATATCACGATGCAGGATTTGACGATTATCCGCAAGACGCTGGTGGAAACTCTTTCGGGTGTGTACCATAACCGCATTAAATATCCGAATATTAAGTACGGCAGAGGTGCGGACGGCTCGGCGCGGGGTGAGGTATGACGAAGTTCTGTTTTGATGCTGACGAGGGGTTGCTCTCCAAAGAAAAAGTGGCTGCGCTAGAAGGGGCGTTTTCGGACGTCGTAGAGGCGGATTGTCCCCTTTCCTTCGAGTTCTTGTTGGTGGACGAGGAGGAAATTCGCAGACTCAATCGTGAAACCCGTTCGATGGACAAGATCACCGACGTTTTAAGTTATCCGTCCTTGGACGGTATCAAGGGTGAGGCGCTGCGCGCTGAAGATTACCCGTACGAGTTGGATGAGGAGGATCGGCTGTTTATCGGCTCGGTGGTCGTTTGCTTGCAACGTGCAAAGGAGCAGGCGGCGGAATACGGACACTCGCTGGAAAGAGAGCTGCATTATCTGTTGACGCACGGCGTGTTGCATTGTCTTGGCTACGATCATATGACGGACGAGGACAAGGCGGAAATGCGCCAAAAAGAAGAATACGTTTTAGGAAAATTAGGGATCGTTAGAGAATGAGAAGTGGATACGTAGCCGTAATCGGCAGAGCAAACGCAGGAAAGAGCACGCTCATCAACGTGCTCGTAGGGGAAAAAGTGAGTATCGTTTCCCCCAAACCGCAGACGACGCGGGATCGAATTTTAGGGGTATTGACGGAGGACGATTACCAAATCGTATTCGTGGATACGCCGGGGATTTATAAAGCGAGAAACGAGTTGACCGACCGTATGATGCGTTCGGTGGAAACCAGCGCGCGCAGCGTGGATTATATCCTCTACGTCGTGGACGGGCACGACGGCGTGGGGGAAGAGGATTTTGCGCTGATGCGCAAATATAAAGAGCTGGGTATTCCCATGGCGATTGCGTACACGAAAATCGACATTATGCCCAAGGAAAATATCCCCCTCGATATGGCAAAATTCTCGGACGCGGGCTTGGATTTGGACGTATTCCCCGTTTCGGCGAGAAAGGGCAGAAACGTCAAGGCGCTGAAGGAATTTTTGGTGCAGCAGATGCCCGAAGGGGAAAAGATTTTTGAGCAGGAAATCGTTTCGGACAAGAGTGAGAAATTTATGATTGCCGAAATTATGCGTGAAAAAATCCTCTTGAAATTCGATAAGGAAATTCCGCACGGCGTGGCAATCGTCATCAACGTTTTCCGTTTGCAGGAAAACGGCGTGTGGGAAGTAAACCTCGATATTGTCTGCGAACGGGCGAGCCACAAGGCGATTTTGATTGGCAAGCAAGGGAAAGCGATTAAAGAGGTTTCCTCGTTTGCCCGTCAGGATATGGAAAAATTCTTGGGTGCAAAGGTCTTCTTGACTACCTACGTAAAGGTGAAAGAGGACTGGCGCGACAGACCCAACCTCTTAAAGCAATACGGCTACGAAGAGGACGAAGAATTTTAATCGTTGCCCGATAGGGTACGATAAACAAGGCTCTGTGATAGAGCCTAATAATAAAAAGGCGTCGTATCCCTCGGCGGCAGGTTTCGCGTTTCGGGTTTACCTTTTTGGTATAGCTTAGTCCCCCTTCACACAAACTGTGGATAGGAAGGAGGGCTGGTTGTGAAAGAGAGAAAAAACCCGGAAGGCGCGGCAAGGCTGGCGTGGGATATGTTTGAAAAAACGGGCAGTATTGCCTACTATATGCTGTTCTTAGAATTGAACAACGGCAAACATCATTGAAAACAAGCGCTGTTGTTCACAGCTACGAAAGGAAAAGGTAAGACGAAAGATGGAATGGAAAACGGACGCCCTGGTGCTTGGCGGGATAGATTATAAAGACCACGACAAGCTGCTCACGCTGTTCACGGCGGAGCGAGGAATCCTGCTTGCGGGCATCAAGGGAGTGCGTAAACCCAAAGCCAAGCTTGCGTTTGCGGCACAGCCGTTTGCCTTTGCCGAATACGTGCTGGTGGAAAAGGGAGAGCATTATACGGTAAAATCCGCCTATTTATACGACGGATTTTATCCCTTGCGGTTGGACGTGGAGCGTTTCTACGCCGCAAACGGCATCGTTGCCGTTTGTAAGGCGGTTGCGCCCGACGGAGAACGGCTACATTCCTTGTTCGTGGCGGCGGTGCAGGCGATGAAAGAACTTGCATACGCGCAAACGGACGCGTTGGAAACGCTGGTCGGGTTTATGCTGACGGCGGCGGGCGAAGCAGGGTACTTTGTCGATTTGGACGGCTGCGGTATTTGCGGCGCGGAAATCGAGGACGAACCCTACTTTGATTTCGACGCGGGACAGTTTACCTGCCGAGAGTGTTCGGTTGGCTCGCGCGCGAGCGTGTCGACCTATCACACGCTCAGAAAATGCGCTTCGCTTGCATACGAAGAGGAAAAAACGCAAGGTGGCAAAAAACGTGCCTTACGCCTTATGAAGGCGTTTCTCGAGGGTAAGACGGATACCGAACTTGCCTGCATCGGGGAACTTTTGCAAATTTGTACCGAGCCCTAAAAGGGGTCTGGGAAGGCGTCAAAAGTAAGGAGCATAATATGGCAGAAGAAGTAAAAAAGACAAGAAAGCCTCGCGCGCCTAAAAAGGCGGACGCGGCGGCGGAAGTGGCGGTTGCGGTAGCGGAGACGGTTGAGCCGAAGACAACGGCGGCTGCCCAAGAGGAAACAAAGAAAAAAGCGCCTGCAAAACGCGCTCGCAAAAAGGCGGTTGAGGCGCAACCCGAAGTGGTAAACGAGGCGCAGCGCGAAACGGTAGAACAGGGTGTGGCGGAAACGGAAAACGCGCCTGCGGCGGCGAAAGCCACGAAAAAACGCGCGAGCAAAAAACAGACGAAAGAGGTGGTAAAGACGGAAGAAACGGCTGTTGGTATGACCGAGGAAAAGGTAGTGCAAGAATCCGTTGAACCCCCTGAAAAAGCAGAGGAAAAACCTGCGAAAAAAGGGCAAAAAAACGCCAAAAAATCGGCAAAAAACAGCGAAAAAACGCAGGAAAAAGAGGAAAAATCTTCGCCTAAAAAAGAGGAGAAGTCTGTGGCTTTGACGAGGGCGCAAAAGAAAGAAATCGTCAAAAAACTGACTAAAGAGGTACTGCAAACGGAATGTAAATGGGCAGACCTTGTCGACCGTGTTGCCCTGCGCTATCAAGAGGAGTACCCGACCTCTGAAAACGCAAATTTAAACGACGTAAAGGGCAGGGTTGGCTCTGTTCTGCACGTAATGCAAGAGTCGGGCGAAATTCTGGTAGAGGGCAGCCTTGTAAAATTACCCGAAAATGCGCCTAAAGCGGAAAAAGAAAGCACCGTGTCTGCGACGAACGAGGAAAAACAAGCCGAAATAGACCTTTCCAACAAGGTGGATACGACGGAAAAAGCGGAAGAAAAGACGGCGCTTGCCAAGGTGGAAACGGCGGCGCCTGCCCCGGTGTACGATTTGAGCGCACTGTTCGACAAGGGTCGGTCTGCTAAGAAGTCGGCTGCTCCCAAAAAGTCGGTGGGCGACTTGGCGCAGGAAAAGGCGGACGAGTTGGCAAACACCAAGCCTGCATCGGAAGAAGAAACACCAACGCCCCAAAAGGAAGAAAAGACGGCAAGCGCAGAGAAAAAATCCGCAGAGAAAAAACCTGCAGAGAAAGCCCCTGCGGTAAAAACCCCTGCGGCAAAAGTACGCAAAGAAACGACGACGCGCAACGCCACTCATTCGGCAAAGGTGGACCCTTTGAAAGAGGCGTTCTTGAAAAAATTGCGCTCGCTGGGCGGCAACTATTTTGAATACTATGCGATTTATCTGTTGGAACGGTACTCCCGTATGAACGGCAGACGGCTGGAATGTCTGCGCGTTTCGGGGGGTGAGTACGACGGCGGCATCGACGGCGAGTTGGAGTTGACCGACCGTTTGGGCTTTAGAGAAACCATCTATATTCAGGCGAAGAACTGGGAGCCGACGGACGAAAGGTGGTGGATCGGTGAAACGCTGTTGCAGCAATTCATCGGCGCGGTAGCGTATCGTCAAGCAAAAGAGGGCAAACAGCATTGTCGCGGTATGTTCATCACGACCTCGGCGTTCACGGCGGGGGCAAAGGAGATGTTGGAGAAGATGAGCGACCGTTTCGTCGGCTACGACGGCGACGAGTTATATGAAACCGCGAAGGAATGTGAATTCGGCTTAATCAAGGACGGCAAGGGCGGTTGGAAGATTGACGAAGAGTTGCTCTCGGGCAAAAAGTCCTTCTTCTTTATGGTGTAAAGAACGCAAAATAAAAAACACGAAGGAGATACGAATATGATTTGCAAAAAATGTAATGCGATTGTGTCGGAAGAAGGCGCGGTGTATTGCCACGAATGCGGCGCAAGGCTTGACGGTAAAAAGCCCTGCCCGTCCTGCGGGCAATTTGTTGACGAAACCCACGTATACTGCGAGTATTGTGGGGCGCGGACGGACGGGAAGGTGGCTTGTCCTTCCTGCGGTACATACCAAGAGGGCGCGTTTTGCGTGAATTGCGGAACACCTTTAAAGGCAAAGCAAACGGCTGCGGTTGTCGAAGTGAAAAGTGAGAAAAAGCCGATTTCTTCTGAAAAGAAACAAAAGATATGGAACTCTGTGTTTGCTTGGGTTCGTTCGGGCGCAGGACTTACCTGCGCTGTGCTTGCGCTGATATTCGTCTTCTTCGTTGGTTTCACGGCGGTGGTGTCGGGCAACGAATCGGCGGCGTCGGGTTTAGGGTTATCCGCTGAAACGCATAATATCTTTTATTTCTTTGGCGACGTCTATAAGGAAATTGCGCAATTGACGGAGACGAGTGATCCCTTTAAAAGCGATATTCCGCAGGCGGCAGGCTACGTCTATGCAATATCGGGGACGGTGATTTCCGTAGCGATGATAGGCTGTGTGGTTGCCTTTGCCACGGTTTGTATCGTCGGGTTTATTCGCTTTGCAACGTCGGGTAAGGAAAACAACGGCGCAAAATGGGGGGTAGGCTCGGCTTTGGTTCTCGTTTGTGGCTCGGCTTTGCTGTACGCCTTGAATGTGTTTGTGCTGGAAGTGGCGGCAAGCAGCAACGGCGTAACGGTTTTGGTGAAAATGCTTTTGACTTATAACGGCGCGACGGTGGCTGGAATTGTGCTGTGCGCAATCTTTGTGGCAATCTACGCTGCGGGCAATCTCGTGCGCAAGGGCGCGGCTTGGAAAGAAAAGAAAACGATTGTAAACGCCGTGCTTGCCGTAGTTGGCTCGGTATTTGCCGTAGTGGCTTTTGCGGTGGGAAAAGGCGCGTTCGTCGGCATTTCCTTTGAGGAAAGTGGTACGATGTTTGAACTTTCTTTTGCGCAATATTGGAACAATATATTCTTGGTTTCCCTCACGGGACTGGCGCAGGGCTCGCAGTTCTATAACGAGCATTTGGACGCAATCAGCCTTTCTTGCGTATTCTCTTTCGTGCAGCAATTTGCCGCTTTGGCGACGGTGGGCTGCGGCGTAGGGTTTGTGCTTACGGCGGTGCTGAATACCGAAGGTGAAAAACAAACGAACGGACTGCGTTGGGCGATTCCTTTGGTATGCTGTGCGGCGGTGCAACTCGTATCGGGGATTATTGGGCAAACCGCGTTGGGGGAAGTTGCTTTCGAGATGGGCAAGTCGATGGGAGAAGCAATCAACAGCAGTTTGCATATGGGCGCAAGCATTGTTGCCCTTGTGTTCTCCGTGCTTTGCTTGGCGGTTTCGATTGTGAAAAAATGTCTGCAAAAGCCCGCCGTGGTGGCGGCGTCGGTAGGCGAGAGATAAACAATGATTTTTAGGAATTATGCCAAAAGCGAGGGCGCTACAAAAACGTCCTCGCTTTTTTTGTTTGAGTGTGCGCAAGGGGGATAAGAATTGCTTTTCTGCGGTTTTTTTGTGAAAGAAAG
>JAFQVL010000033.1 GCA_017408045.1 Clostridia bacterium
TGATGGTCTTGCCGCATACGGTGATCGTACCTGCTTCGTCGTTTGCGGAAACGGTTTCTGCATGTTCGTATCTACCCTGTGCGGAGTCATACTTCAAAAGGTGTGCAAGCATCGAGGGGCTGGTCAAGTCGTTGATAGCAACGATTTCATAACCCTCTGCGCCAAACATCTGTCTGAACGCAAGACGACCGATACGGCCAAAGCCGTTGATTGCAACTTTTACGTTTGCCATGATAAAAATTCCTCCAAAAATGTAATTTTCTTGTTTTTTGCCATTTAATACCGACGAATGCAGAAAGAAATCGCTTTCGTCCAAATATCATTTTATCACTTTTTTTCCCGTCCGTCAATTAAAAAAGGGGGATTGTAGCATTTTTTATAAAAAATCTACTCTGCCCGACTTTTACCGCCTTTTTTAGCCTCGATAGTCCTCGGGATTGAACGGTTTTTCTTCCATTTCCCCATTCAAGCCTTCCACTAAGACCAGCATCTGCTTTTTCGCGCCGTCCAGTTTTTCCCCGCAGTAGCGAATGAGCGCCACCGCCTTTTCAAATACCTGCAAACTCTCGTCCAAGGTCAGTTCCCCGCTTTCGAGCCGCTGGGTATATTCTTCCAACTTTGCAAAAGCCTGTTCGTACGTCATTTCCTGCATCTTACTTATCCTCCACTTTCGCTTTTAATTTCCCTTTTTGTAAGCGTATTTCTACGCTGTCGCCCACCTCGACGGACGAAGCGTCTATCACCGCCCTTCCGTCCTTACTCACCACCGCATAGCCACGGGAAAGCACACCGAGCGGGCTCAAGGAGTTCACCTTCCCTGCCAGCCCTTTCAACCGTTCTTGCTTTAATCCGAGCAGCCTTTCCACGTTCTTCGCATCGTAGTCAAGCCTTGCGTCGTCTAGCCGCCGCATACGCTCCGACAAGCCGCCTACCAAGCCGCCGCAAGCACGCTCTGCCATTCCGTCCAGCCGTTGCCTGAGGACGTTCAAGTCGGGCACGGCAATCTCTGCCGCCGCAGAGGGTGTAGGCGCGCGCTTGTCTGCAACGAAGTCGCAAATCGTAAAGTCCGTTTCGTGTCCGACCGCCGAAATCACGGGGGTGTTCACCGCAAAGATTTTGCGCGCCAGTTTTTCGCTGTTAAAGCCCCACAAATCCTCTATCGAACCGCCGCCTCGACCGATGATGATAACGTCAATATCTCCACGGTTATCAAAATAATCCAAAGCGGCAATCAACGCTTCGTCCGTACCTGCCCCCTGCACCTGCGCAGGATATAAGAGTAGCTGCGCCATCGGACAACGCCGATCTGCGACGTTGATAATATCCCGCACCGCCGCACCGTTCGCCGAGGTAATCACGCCGATTTTCTGCGGAAAGACAGGTAGCGGCTTTTTGTGTATCGGGTCGAACAAGCCTTCCTCGCTCAGCCGTTTTTTCAGTTCCTCATACGCTTGATAGAGGTCGCCGACGCCGTCCGGCTTCATCGCCCCTACGTACAGCTGATACTGACCGCCGGGGGAGTAAACGGACACCGAGCCCATCACCACCACTTTTTGCCCGTCCTTAGGACGGAATTGCAGCCGCATATTCGCATTTTTGAACATCACCGCCTTGATTTGGCTGTCCTCGTCCTTCAAGGTAAAGTACATATGTCCGCTGCGGTGGTGGATAAAGTTCGAGATTTCTCCCTTTACCGCAACCGCTTGCAACTGCGGCTCGTCCTCTAACACGCCTTTGACGTATTCGTTTAATTGTAAAACGGATAATACCGCCATATTTATTCCTCCCACCTACGGTTCGTCCATACGTATTCCGCAGGGATAGCATGGAAATACGGGCTGACGGGAATATGCTTGCCCGTGTGATAGTCCTTGGATACCCTCGTCATAATCAGCCGTTCCTTGGCGCGCGTGATTGCGACGTAGAACACCTTTTTCTCCTCTTCTTCCTGCGGCGTGCCCTTGGAGAGCGCGGACGGGAAAAACCGTTCGCTCACCCCTGCCAAAATGACGGTGGAAAACTCACAGCCCTTGGCTTGGTGGACGGTAATCATGGGGATTTTTTGCAGCTTTTTCAGCAGCACGTCCATTTGACTGCCCGACAAAGCCGCGTCCGAAAGGTAAGCGGATAAGAACTCCTCACCGTCGTACACCGCCGCCCCTTGCAACGTCTGTACGACGTCCAAAAGCGCCTCTCTGTCCCCCTCGGCAGGATAATACTGTTTGAGGCGCATACGCTCCACAATCCGCGCTGCAATCTCCCCGACCTTATCCTGCGCCAACAGGTCGCAAAGTTCCCGATAAAAGGTAAAAAATTTTGTAAACTTGGGGGCGTAGCGCTCCACAAGCTCCTGCCGCGCAGCCGCCGTAGGCAAAAGCCCCTCTTGCAACATTCTCCACAGCACCGCTGCCGTCGCCGTAATATCCCCCAGAGCGTTGTGCGCCGCCTCGTTGACAATCCCGTAATGGGCGCAGAGCGTAGACAGCTTGTAATCGGGCAACCCAGGCAGCAGTTGCTTTGCAATCGTCAAAGTATCATACTCTCCCTGCACGCAAAGGGGCGGTAAGCCCAAATCCTTCAACTGCCTGCGAATGAGCCGACTGTCAAAGCGGTGGCTATTATGCCCCACCAAAACCGCGCCTTTCACAAACGCGGAAAACCTTTCGAGCCCTTCCTTCGGGGTCAGTCCGCCGTGCGCGCGGATATATGCAAGGTCAAACCCGTGCGTTTCGTACGCGCCTTGCCCGATAGGCACGGTCGGCTCGATGAACAAGTCCAGCGTGTCTACGATTTCCCCTGCCCCGTTTAGGCGCACGGCAGAAATCTGCACCGCCTCATCCTTGGATAAATCCAAGCCCGTCGTTTCGGTGTCGTACACGACGATTTCACCCCTTTGCGCTCCGTCCAGCAATACCCGATAAGGGTCGTTGCCGCAAATAGCGCTCTCCTCTAAAAAGGAAACGACGGAAACGCCCTTTTCTCCATATTCTCGCAGCCGCCCTAACGTCCTTGCGCCAACGCCGCGGATATACTTGCCTGCGATGCGCTCCATACTGATACGATCGTCGGGGTTTACGAGCAATTTTAAGACGGCAAGCACGTCCTTGACGCACGCGCGCTTGAAGAACCCGTGGTCCTTTTCGACTGTAAAAAAGCGGACTTTGTCTTCGTCGTTGTTCTGCGCCGCGTTACATTTTTCAAAGACCGAAGTTAGAGAGGCAACGTACGAATTCGACCTTGCCATAATACACAAATCGGCAGGATTTTGCGGACGGTGCTTTTGCACGTACGCGTAAATCTGCGCCGCCTCTTCCCGATAATTATCAAAGCCCAAACAGAGAATTTTCTCCCCGATTTGCTCGCTATTTACCTGCATTTTTGCAGGGAAAAATTTTCCCATCAGCGTGGGATACGTATTTTTGAGATACCCAAAGCTTGCCTCGGCAAGCGCTTTCGTCGCGCGGTAATTTTCCGAAAAAGCGTACACTTTCGCTTGAAAATGATTGCGGAAATCCTCTAAAACCAACTCTGGCGCAGACCCACGCCAGCCGTAAATCGTCTGAAAAAAATCTCCGCACATCATCACGTTATTGCCCAAAAACAGTTTTTTAAGCAAAGTATATTCCGTCAAACTGGTGTCCTGCATCTCGTCCACGACGATATAGGCGTACCGCTTGGCGTAGCGCAGGCAGGTTTCCTCGTCGGACAAATACGCCATCGTGCGTAAAATCAGGTCGTCAAAGTCCAGTTGATTGCTCTCTATCAATCGTTGCTCGTACTCTGTCATCAGCGCCCCAACGTGGGAAAGCAGCAACCGTTCGACCTCTTCGTCTATTTCCGCACCGCCACCTTTGCCGCCGTAGGCAGGCTGAAAATAGGAAAGCATAGAGGCGTACCTTTGCGGATATTCCTCTTGTAATCGCAGCCACGTCGCAAGGTAATCCTTGCCGTCGTCCCCGCAATGCAGCTCCAACTCCGCACGCGCGTGGCGTATCCAACTGACAATCCCCATTAAGGGGGATTTCTTTTTTGCAAACAGCCTCGGCGGCTCGGTAATCGGGAAGGGCAGAATTTCAGGCAGCTCCACACCACATTCAGGGCAAGTCTGCTCCCCTTGGGTATACACCTCGCCGCAGTTCGGGCAAGCCTCTTTTGGCGGCTGTAATTTTTCTTTTTCCGGGGCAGGCAACCATTTCCCTTCTCGGGTCAAAAACCCCTCTTTGAGCACCCAGCCTATCCGTCCGTCAAACGCTTGCAGGGGCAGAGTTTCCAACGTTTCCGTATTCGTCTTCGATAAGGCGCGGCGCAGAGCGTTCTCCACACGCCAACGAGAAGCATTTTGCAGATAGATACTCTCCAACAACTCCTCCTCGTCCACCTCGTCGATGACCTGCGGCTGTAAGTATCTGTCCGAGCGCAACCGCTCCTCTTCGCACAGCAGACGATAGCAAAACCCATGAATGGTCTGCACGCACACTCCGTTTGCGCTATCGCCCACGATACGGGCGACGTCCTCGCGCATTTCGTTCGCCGCCTTAATCGTGAAGGTGAGGCACAATATCTGTTCCGCCGTCGCTCTTTTTTCGGCGAGGATATTTGCCACACGGTGCGCCACCGTAAAGGTTTTGCCCGTCCCTGCCGAGGCGTACAGCAGAATATTATCGGAAAGGTTTTCTATTACTTCCCGTTGTTGGTCGTTGGGTGCATAACTCATACGTTTATTATAGTTTTTTTACAAAAAAAAGTCAAGAGCATTGACAATTTTCCGCAAAAAGCATATAATGTGGTTATGGAAAAGCAAGTCAAAGCCATCGGCTATATTGAAAACGATTTTAAAGAAAAATTCGGCATTCCCCGTCAAAGCGGAAAAGCGGACGGCGTTGTAAGCCGTATTTATTTTTATCCCCCCTACGGCGCAGAAGAGGCGTTCAAAGGGTTGGACGGTTTTTCGCACGTTTGGCTGTTGTTTGACTTTTCCGAGGCAAGGACGGCGGAGTTTCACGCCACCGTACGCCCCCCGCGCTTGGGCGGGAATACGAGAGTGGGCGTGTTCGCCAGTCGCTCTCCCTTTCGCCCCAACGGCATCGGGCTGAGCGTTGTACGCCTACTATCCGTGGAAAAGACGGACGAGGGGGTTTGCCTGACGGTGGGCGGCGCGGACCTACTGAGCGGAACGCCTATTTTGGACGTCAAGCCGTACCTGCCCCACGCGGACTGCATTGAGGGCGCAATCGGCGGCTATGCGGACGGAGTGTCGGAAAAACGGCTGACGGTTCGTTTTGCCGAGGGCTTGCAAGCAAAGCTCCCCTCGGACAAACTGTCAGGGCTGACCGATTGCCTTGCAGAAGACCCACGCCCCTCTTATCAGGACGAACCGCAGCGCGTCTACGGTATGGCGTTTGGAGAATACAACGTAAAATTTCAGGTACAGGACGGCGTTTTGACCGTCTTAGCGATTGAATAAGTATACTTTTATACAAAGGAGAAAGAGTATGGCTCCGCAGCTTTTTGGAATAGAACATATCTTGTATATCGTCATTACAACGGTGGTGGCGGTCGTTGGGCTGTTGCTCGCCAAGAAATACGCAACCAGCGAAAAGGCGCAAACCCTCGTTTTGAAGGGGATTGCCGCGGCGTTGTTCGTGGCGATTATGACCAACCGCCTCTCGCAAGTCTTTCGGTATGATACGGTGCGTTGGTACTGCATCATTCCCGACAGCTTTTGCGGTATGACGAGTTTGGTTTTATCCCTCGCCGTGCTGCTTGGAAAAAAGGACAACGTAGCCTTGCATTTCGTTTGGCTGTTGGGGATTTTCGGCGGTGTTTCCACCGTGATTTACGCCACCTTCCTCGACCAAGACATTTCCTTTTTCTACCTGCCCACGATTTCGGGCTTGCTCCACCACAGCCTTTCGGCGATCACGGTAGTTGCGCTGTTTCTATTCAAGCAAATCCGAATCACGTATAAGAAGTGGTATTGCACGCTGTTCGGGTTTACCTGCTACTTGACCGTGGGGGCGTTCCTGATGCACACGTTTGGTATGAGCGATGCCTTCCACATTGCCGAGCCGTTGTTGTCGGGCACACCGTTGACCGCTTGGGTCATGGCGCCGATGTACGCCGCCGCCTACGCCGCAATCCTCTTCATTGTCGAGATTGTCCGCAAAAAGAAAAAAGCCGCGTAATGCGTAAAAAAAGCCGCCCTCTCAAAAAGGGCGGTTTTTATTTTATTCTTCAAAATCATTGAAATATTCTCTGTCGAAAAATTCCGACAAGGTTATCCCTGCGCCTTGGCAAAAGGCTTTTATGGTGGATACCTTTGAGCATTTCGTTCTACCTTTTATCAAATCATATATCGCAGACGGAGATTTTCCGCCATTCAATGCCGTTTCGCAAACGTTTATATTTTTCTGTTTGCAAATTTCTTCAATTCTCTTAATAATCGCATCGTTGATATGCATACACTCACCTTCGTGGAGTTTCTTATCGTTGTTCCACGAAATTATTATAGGGAATTAAAAAAAATTTCTCTCGTGGAACTCCACGAAATTGACTTTACTGCCTCTATTTTGGTATAATTTTTGTGGTATTCCACGAAAAATGGGGCGCAAATATGAAGGCTTGCTTTATCGGGCATAGACATATACATAAAAGGGAAGAACTTGCCTCTGCTTTAAGAGAAACCATCATAGAACTGATTTGCAAGGGAACTACTACTTTTTTCTTCGGCAGTAAAAGCGAGTTTAACGATTTATGTTTGGAAATCGTCAGCGAATTAAAGACGCGCTATCCCTTCATCAAACGGATATACGTGCGCTCTGCCTACCCCTATATAAATAAGGATTACGAAAAATACTTATTAGAGACGTACGAGGAAACCTATTTCCCAACGCAATTAGAACAGGCAGGAAAATACTCTTACGTGGAGAGAAACCGAGAAATGATTGACAATTCTACCTATTGTATATTTTATTACGACGAAAATTATATTCCCTCTCACCAGCAATCTACCAACCGCAATAGCGGAACAAAAATCGCGTATCAATACGCAATCCAAAGGAAAAAAGTTATCGTCAATCTATACACTTTACTCTAACCATATCGTAAACAAAAAACCACGGACAAACCGTGGTTTTTTATATGTTTTCATTTGATAAAGTATCAATCACCCCAAAAAAAGACGCTTTTAATACATTTTAGGTCTTTCTACGCAAAGGATTTCATTCGCATCTAAATCCAACACCGTACACAACCGCGATAAAGTATCCAACGCAGGCATTTTTCTCCCACTAACGTAATGGGAAATCATGGACTGCGTGACGCCTATCTTTTCTGCAAGTTCTGCTTGTGTAAACGAATGCTGTTTCAAGGCTTCCGTTAATGCATTTTGTATCTGTTCCATGGTAGTCATAGCACACCTCTCTCCCATATTTTATTACCGATGGGCATAATTATGCTTGACATATTACCGTTAGTCATAATATAATAGACTATATCTTAATGAAAAAGGAGAACCCACGCGGTTCTCCCCCATAGTTTTTTAATATTCTTTTGAGCGTTCTACACAAAGAATTTCGTTTGAATCCAAATCTAACACCGTACACAGCCGCGATAAAGTATCTAAGGCAGGCAGCGTTTTTCCATTTAAATAGCTGGATATTTGCTGTTGCCTTACACCTATTTTATCTGCAATCTCTTTTTGCGTGAAACCGCTTTGGCGAATCGCCTCGGCAAGCTTTTTTGAAATCTCTATCGTGGTAATCATATCTTTCCCTCTTTTCTATTTTACATGGAATGCGTGTATTAATACTTGACTTACATGTATTGCATGTATTAAAATAATGCTACGATATTATATCCTAAGGAAGTAAAATTGATGCAGTATGAATTCGTTTTGAAAAAATTACACGATGAAAGAGTTCGGCAAAAGGTATCTTTGCGAAAAGTAGGCAGGGTGTTAGGGATAACCGCACAACAAGTTTCTGCCATTGAAAAAGGTCGTTCCCCTTTAAAGATGGAATATTTCCTTTTAATTTGCCAAATGTTGAAAATCCATCCTTATACCTTTTTTCAGGAAAAATATAAAGAAGAGTGTATTGCCTTGGCTGAAAAAATAGAACGATTACCGAAACGGGATTATTGGATGATTTCGACTCTCGTTAGGCTAATGGCTACGCCCGAAAACAACGCTTAATTCCTCTAAAAACAAAAAACTCCCAACACGGGAGTTTTTTATTTGTATACAATTGCCATTTTGCCGTTAAGCAAAACTTCCCTTTGGGCGACCTGCCCAAAACTTCACTTTCAACCTGCGGGCGAGGAAACCCCTCGTCAATAATATCCGTATTGTTTGCGCTTGCAGACGATACAGACGACGGACACCAACGCCGCCACCACTTCTGCCACTACGATAGACAGCCATATGCCGTCCAACGGATCGCCGCCCAACCACGTAAACACCAACGGCAAAACCAAAACCGCCGCCACTTGGAATACAAGCGTACGCATAAAGGAAATGATTGCCGACACCAGTCCGTTGTTCAAGGCTGTGAAAAAGGACGATGCAAAGATACTCGCCCCCGCAAACAAAAACCCAAACGAGAAGATGAAAAAGCCGCGAACGGTCATTTGCTCTAAGTCCGTATTATACCCAACAAACATTTCGGACACGGGTACAGCCAACGCCAGCGCCGCCACCAGCATACACACCGACATCACCGCCACCACCGTTAGGCTCTTTTGAAAGACGTTTTTCAGTTCTTCCTGCGACTTTGCGCCGTAATGGTAGCTGACGACGGGCGCAATCCCCACCGAATACCCGATTAAGCAGGACAAAAAGGTGAAATTGACGTACATGAGTACGCCGTACGCCGCCACGCCCGGCTCTCCTGCATAGCGCATCAACTGCGCGTTATACAAAATCGAAACCACCGACATAGCCACGTTTGCCAAGAACTCCGAAGAGCCGTTCCCCAGCGCTTTCAGCACCGATTTTCCGTCAAAGCTCGTCTTCCCTAAACGGAGCAACGAGGAGTTGTTCTGACGGAAAAAATAGACAAGAGGCAACACACCGCCCACCACTTGACTAACCGCGGTGGCAATCGCCGCCCCCACTAAACCCATAGGGAACACCGCCACCAACAGCAGGTCGAGCAGCATATTCGTACAGCCTGCCGCCAAGGTAAACCAAAGCCCTAACTTGGGCTTTTCTGCGGTGACAAAAAAACTTTGAAACTCAAATTGCAGCATCTGCGCAGGCAACGCCAGCAAAATAATCCTGCCGTATAAAACGCAGTCCTCTAACAGCTTTCCCTCTGCACCAAGCAGGGCAACAATCGGGCGCAAGAATACTATCGTTATCGCCGCCAACACCGCCCCGACGACGATGGTCAAATAGACGAACAGCGAGAAGATACGGTTTGCCTTTTCCGTCCTGCCCTTGCCCAAGTTTTTCCCGATGAGCGCGCTGCCGCCTGCACCGACCATAAACCCCACCGCGCCCAAAATCATCAGCACCGGGTAGACGAAATTCACCGCCGTAAACTCCGTTTCCCCTGCGAAATTCGATACGAAAAAACCGTCCACCACGCCGTATATGGAAACAAACACCATCATGATGATGGTGGGAATGGTAAAACGGAATAATTTTCGATAGGTAAAATGGTCGGAAAGTTTGATGCTCATAATCATAATAATTCGCCGCGCAAAGCACGGCGAAAATCTTAATCTTTAATCGGTTCGCAGGTGATATGCATACCCAGCGATTTCAGGGTTTTCAAATCGACGTCTGAAAGCAGAACGGTGGAATGTACCTCGCTCCCTCTCAACTTGTCCAACTGTCCAAGCGCCAACTTTGCCGTTTCATTCTCTACGGCGCAGATTGCCAGCGCCATCAACACCTCGTTGGTGTGCAAACGAGGGTTTGCCGCCCCCATATGGTTGACCTTTAACTTTTGCACGGGCTCGATGACCGTCGGGGATATCAGCTGGATTTTGTCGTCAATGCCGCCCAACTGTTTTAAGGCGTTCAACAGCGCCGCCGCAGACGCGCCGAGCAGTTTACTCGTCTTGCCCGTAGCAATCTCGCCGCTCTGCAAAGCAATCGCCACGGCAGGGCCTTTCGTCTTTTCTGCTTTTTTGAGCGCAGGCAGGACGGGTTTTCTATCCTCTTGCGTCAATCCAAGCCTGCTCATCAGCAGTTCGATTTTCCCCACGACCTCTTTGCCGACACGCGCCTTTCTGGCATCGCATTGCGCGTCGTAATAGCGACGAATGACCTCGTCGCAACTCGCCTCCTTGCACACGTCCTCGTCGACGATGCAAAAACCTGCCATATTCACCCCCATATCGGTGGGCGATTGATAGGGCGACTTGCCCAAAATCCTCTCCAACATCGCGTTCACGACAGGGAAAATCTCGACATCGCGGTTATAGTTGACCGACAGCGTTCCGTACGCCTCTAAATGGTAGGGGTCAATCATATTTACGTCGTTTAAGTCCGCCGTCGCCGCCTCGTAGGCTACGTTGACGGGATGGGAAAGGGGCAAATTCCAAACGGGGAAGGTTTCAAACTTCGCATAGCCAGCCTTCACACCGCGCTTGTTTTCGTGGTAGAGCTGGGAAAGACAAGTTGCCATCTTGCCGCTGCCAGGGCCGGGAGCAGTCACCACCACCAAGCGACGCTCCGTGGGCACGAACTCGTTTTTACCATACCCCTCGTCCGAAACAATCTTCTGGACGTCAGAGGGGTAGCCCTCGATGGCGTAATGCTTATAGACCTTTACGCCCAAATTCTCCAAGCGGCGAATGAACGCGTCCACGCGCGGCAACGATTGATACATCGTCATCACCACGCTGCCTACGTACAAGCCCTTTTTCTTGAAAATTTCCAAAAGGCGAATGACGTCCGCATCGTAGGTGATGCCCAAATCGTTTCTATACTTATTGTTTTCGATGTCGTTTGCGGAAATGACCACCAAAATCTCGGCGATGTCCTTCAGCTTTAACAGCATCTTAATCTTACTGTCTGGCTCGAAGCCCGGCAATACGCGGGAGGCGTGATAGTCGTCGAACAGCTTGCCGCCAAATTCCAAGTACAGTTTGTCCCCGAATTCCGCAATACGCTCTTCAATCTTTTCCGACTGCAGCGAAAGATATTTTTTGTTATCAAAGCCTTTCCGCATCCTATTCGTGCTCCTTTTGTATACTAATTTTAGTATATCAAAAGTAGATGAAAAAGTCAACGGCTTGGAAAGGCATATTTCCACCTATTTTTTCTTTTTTCTCTCTAAAAAGCACCCCCCTCACGGCAAAATGCGAAACCGCTTTACCCGTTCCACTTTGCAGGTGATGGCAAGAGCGCACCCTTCCTCACCCGATACGATTTCCAAGCGCAATCCACCGCTAAGCTCGAAATATTCCGACAGCTTTTTTTCCAAATCCCGTTCGATGACCGCCTTACTCTCGTCGTCGAGCACCGCTTTATCCGCTTGCAAGACCTCGTATGCCCGTTGAAACATTCTTCCCATGTCATAAACTCCTTTTTAAGCCCCTGCGAATACTCCCCCAAAAGCCCGAATACCGCTTTGTGGGGTCGTACACTCTCCGCTTACCGCCACGCAAGATTTCCGCCGCATACCGAACGGCGATATGCGGTGTCAACTCCCCCTCGCAAGAGAGGCCGTATATGTGCGGCACAACCCCCAAAACGGGCAATTTTAATAGCTTTGCAATCTCTTTGGGGGAGAATTCCTCGCCTTCCACCACCAAATCCCCGTGCGAGCCGTTGATCAGCAAGGACAGGGTATGGATACCCAGCCCTTTCATTCGTTGTATCGCTTTATCCGCATCCCGTACCGAGGATAACTGCGGCGCAACGACCACCACCCCTTCGTCCGCCGCAGAAACCGCCGCCAAAAAGCCTTCGCCTACCCCGGCAGGACTGTCAATGAGTAGGTAATCAAACTCCCCCTCCATCTGCATAATCAGACCCTTTAAGGTCTGGGCGTTGATAGGAAAGGAGTCCTTGTCCCCTTTCAGCAGCCAAAGCGTGGGATATTTCGGGTGTCGCAAAAGCGCCTGCCGAACACGGCACTTCCCAGCCAAAACGTCGGGAATGGCGTACCCGTCGCACCCTTCCAACCCAAGATATAAATCCAGATTGTTTAATCCAAAATCAGCGTCCACCAAAGCGACCCGCTCTCCTTTTTTTGCAAGCGCGATTCCGATTAGCGCCGTCATCGTCGATTTCCCGACGCCGCCCTTTCCGCTTGTAATTACGATTTTTCTTGCCATACCATTCTCCTTTCGCGCAAAAAGTATAACAAAAAAGGCAAAAGGTTTTCTGGCGGCGTTTGTCGAAAAAGCGAAAAGAATGAAAAAAGCAACCCGATTCGGGTTGCTTTTCGTCTGGTTTTTTACAAATTAACGGTTTCTCTTGCACAGCTCTGCGCCGACGTCGGACAGCTTCACGCCCTTTGCGGCAAGCAGCACCATCATATGGTAGAGGAAATCGCCCGCTTCGTCGACGGTTTCTTGCTTGTCTGCGTTCTTGGAAGCGATCGCCAACTCTACCGCCTCTTCGCCCACCTTCTTGGCGATCTTGTCGATGCCGCGAATGAGCAGATAGTTGGTGTAAGAACCTTCCTCGGGGTCCTTGATGCAGCTTTCAATCATACGCTGCAATCTACCCAGCATTTCGCCGCCGATGCTGTTGTACGAGCCAACAATCTGTTTTGCGTACGTGGAATACGTCTTGTTTTCGGGACAAGCCATACCCTTTTGCGCCACCTTGATAAGAAGGGAAGTACCGTTTGCCGTCAGGAATGCAGCCTTCACCTTTTGCGTGTTCATCGAGCCGCCGAATTTAGCAACCTTACCGTCTTTTACGTAATGCGCAAAACCCGTTTCAAAGGTTTTTTCCGCCGCCTCTTGGTTCATTGAGCCAAGCAACAGAACCTCGCCGCTTTCATAATCCTGCGCGATTACGGGAATCAACCCGTTTTTGTCAAACACAAATTCGTTCACGTTTACGTTCATCTCCACTTTCTTCTCTGCCATAGGTTAATTCCTCCGTTCGGTATTTGGGCTGCTTACAAGCCCGTATCATCTTTATTATACACCACTTTTCCCCGTTCGTCAATACTGGAAAAACATTTTTTTTATTTTTTTTTACGTCAATTTAATACGACGTCCTTCAACGCGTCGTATTTTTTCACAGCAGCATCCCGCAACGCTTCCGTATCGAACCGCCCTTCAAAGGTTTCGTCAGACAGCCTTTTCGCCAAGAAAATCGCTTCGGTCGAATACCGCAAATTCTTGATGTCCGTCAGCATTTTTCCCGACTGCCTCGTCCCGAAGAAATCGCCGCTGCCGCGCATCTGTAAGTCCTTTTCCGCAATCTTAAAGCCGTCTGAATTGTTCTTCAAGGTCAGCAAGCGTTCCTTGGCGCTCTCCGACTCTGCGCCCATGAGTAAAAAGCAATAGCTTTTTTCGCTTCCTCTGCCCACGCGCCCGCGCAACTGGTGCAGCTGCGACAAGCCAAAACGTTCGGCGTTGTAGATGATCATAATCGTCGCGTTCGGGACGTCTACCCCGACCTCAATGACGGTGGTGGATACGAGGCAATCCAACTCCCCGTTTTTGAACGCGGTCATGACCTCCGTCTTTTCCTTCTCCTTCATCTTGCCGTGCAGCAATCCAAACCGCACGGTGGGCAAAGCCGATGAAAGTTGTTCGTGCAACTCCTTCACGCTGATGAGTTCCCCTTCCTCGTCGTCCTCGATTTTGGAACAGACAAAGTACGCCTGCTTGCCTGCGCGCACTTCCTTTTCCACGTAATAGAGCATATCCTCGTATTTGCTTTCGGGAATGATGGAAGTGGACACCTCTTGTCTTGCCTTAGGCTTGTCCGTAATCGTCGTAATATCCAGGTCGCCGTAGAAAATCAAGGACAAAGTCCTTGGAATCGGGGTCGCCGACATGACCAGCACGTCTGCTCCCTGCCCTTTTTCGCTCAAAGCGTTTCTCTGCGCCACGCCAAAGCGGTGCTGTTCGTCGCAGACCACGAAAGCGAGCGAAGGAATCTCCACGTCCCCCTCCAAAATCGCGTGCGTGCCGCAAAGGATTTGGACTTCCCCCTTCTTCACCCTCTCCTTTATCGCCCGTTTTTCCTTGGCGGTCATACTGCCAGAAAGGTATCCTACCGTATAATCGGGAAAGTATTTTTGCAGAATTTTATAGTTCTGCTCCGCAAGTACCTCGGTGGGAGAGAGATACGCCGCCGTATAGCCGCTTTTCACAGCCATAAAGATTCCGCAGAGGGCTACGGCAGTTTTGCCGCTGCCAACGTCCCCCTGCAATAA
>JAFQVL010000034.1 GCA_017408045.1 Clostridia bacterium
GTCATGAACTCGGATGCGATTATGGTGCTTGACCACGGCAAAATCATCGAACGTGGCACGCACGAGCAGTTGATTGCGCAAAAAGGCACGTATTACCAACTGTATACGGGTGCGTTTGAGCTCGAATAATCGGGGCAGGTATGCGTTGAGCACGCTAAACTAAGTTTGCCAAAAGCGGCAAGATAAGTTTACTTCGTAAGTGAAGTTATCCTACGGATAGTGAAGTTTTGCCTGTGGCAAAGTGGGCAAACTTAACTTCACTTGTGTGCAACGCAAACTTCGCTGCGCAGCAACTTCACTTTCGCGTCAGCGAAAACTTCACCCAAAAAAGAGATAACGTTTCGGCTATGACCGATGGGTTATCTCTTTCTGTTTTTATATAGAGTTTGGGGCTTTGTGGCCGTTCTTTTTCTTGCAAGAACCCTTGCTTTTTTTGAAAAAGTATGCTACAATGAAACAAATAAAAAGGGAAACGAAGTATGAACAACGAATTTTTTTCTTTTGAAGTGATCAAAACCGACCCGGAACCGGGCGCGCGCGCCGGCGTATTGCATCCGCCGCCCGGAGATATTGAAACGCCCGTGTATATGCCCGTAGGCACGCAGGCGACGGTCAAGGGGGTGTTCCCTCGCGACTTAAAAGAGGCAGGGTCGCAGATTATTCTGTCGAACACCTACCACTTGTATATGCGTCCGGGCGACGAAATCGTCAAAAAAGCAGGCGGTTTGCATAAGTTTATGAACTGGGATAAGCCCATTTTGACGGACAGCGGCGGCTTTCAAGTCTTTTCCTTGGGAAAACTGAATAAAATCACCGACGAAGGGGTAGAATTTTCTTCGGCGGTGGACGGCAGCAAGCATTTCTTCACTCCCGAAAAGGCGATGCAGGTGGAACAAAACCTCGGCGCGGACATTATCATGGCGTTCGATGAGTGCAGCGAATACGGCTACACGCACGAGCAATCGAAAAAGGCGATGCTGCGTACGGCGACTTGGCTGGAACGTTGTTATAAGTTCCACGATAAGCCCGACCAAGCCCTCTTTCCCATCGTGCAGGGGAATATGTACAAAGACCTGCGTGCGGAGAGCTTGGAACGCACCCTGCCCTTCGTAAAGCACGGTATCGCCATCGGCGGCTTGTCGGTAGGCGAACCGAAACCGTTAATGTACGAATTGCTGGATGACTTACAGCCCAGATTGCCTACGGACGTACCCAGGTACTTGATGGGGGTAGGCTCGCCCGACTGCTTGATTGAGGGCACGCTGCGCGGTGTGGATATGTTCGACTGCGTTTTGGCGACCCGTATCGCGCGCAACGGTACGGCGATGACCTCGCGTGGTAGGGTGGTCGTTCGCAACGGCAGGTTTAAAGAGGATTTTACCCCCTTGGACGAGGAGTGCGATTGCTACTGCTGTAAGAACTATACGAAAGCCTATCTTCGCCACCTCATCAACACGGGGGAAATGTACGGGGCGATGCTCTTATCCCTGCACAATATCACCTTCCTGCATAAGCTGATGAAGGGGATGCGAAACGCCATTCTCGGTGGCTACCTGCGCGAATACACGCAGGAGTTTTATAAGAAGTACGGCGGCTCGGGCAAATGGTAATTTTTTTCGCGTTGGATTTGCGGCGCAATACGTTGTTACGCTGTGGCAACCCTCGGTCATTTACGGTTAGTAAACTCCCTCGGGTTATCCTCGCGCGCCTCGTCTTGCTTGCAACTGCAACGCGAAACGTCTATAAAGGTGCGGCGCAATACTGCGTTGCGCTCCGTGTTCCCTTGGTCGTGTACGGCTAGTACACTCCCTGCGGAAATACTCGCGCGCCTTGTCTTACTTGCATTTTCCTACGGCTATTTTTCGCGTTGGATTTGCGGTGAAATGATTTGCTGTGCAAATCGTGAATTGCCACGGCGTGAAATGTTTTGCTAAGCAAAACGTGAATTGATTGCCTGTGGCAATCGTTGCGGCAGTATTTAGAATTTTTCCATAACGCAAGGCAAAGCCTTGCAATTCACGAACGCGTTTTGCGTTCAATTCACGACGGCTATGCCGTCAATTCACGCGACGAACGTCGCAATTCACTCAATTCCCTTGTGTAATTCACGAAAACGCAGTTTTCAATTCACTTCTTTCGTGAAATGCAGATGAAAATCCTTGCTTTTTTCAAAAAGTATATGGAAATGCTTGCCAAAACGACAAAAAAAGGGTATCATTATAGTAGAAACGATGGGGAGGAATAGACTATGTTGCCGTATATTTTAATCGGTGCTGGGTTATTGCTGATTTTAGGCAGTATTATCCTTCGTCGCTTTTTCCGCCGTTGATGGTTCGGAAAATAAAATAAAAAATAAGAAAACAAAAAAGGAGAAATGAATATGTTTTTATGGAATTTGATGACAGCTTCGCCTGATTCGAAAGACGGCGATTGGATGACTTGGGTATTTTTGGGTGTTGGCGCTTTATTGCTTGTTGGTATGTGGTTTTTCAGCAGTCGCTCTAACAAGAAAAGACAGGAAGAAGTACAGCAAACCTTGAACGCTTTAAAGCCCGGCTGCAATGTAAAGACCATCGGCGGTATCTGCGGCGTCGTCGTAGAGGTTGACCATGCGGCAAAAACTTTCGTTTTGGAAACGGGCGACGAAGCCCACGGCAAGAGCTATATGAAGTTCGATATGGTTGCCATCTACCAGACGGATGCGAAAAAGGAAGCTGCTCCTGCAGAGGAAGTGGCGGAAGCACCCGTAGACGAAGCACCCGTAGACGAAACCTCGACAGAGGACAAAGAATAATCTTCTAAAAACAACGCCTTCGGCATAGGATATGTCGGAGGTGTTTTTTATGGAAAATGTATTAGAGAGTATAAAGGCTGCCATCGCAGGGGTGTTAATTTCGGTACTATTTGCTTTTTTGTTGGCGCTGATTGCCAAGTTTGCGCCTATGGGGCAAACGGCGCAGCTGGTGGTTGCGCAGACCCTGAAAGGGCTGTCGCTGGCTGTGGGCTGTTTTCTGTTTTTCCGCACCGAGGGCGGCTGGAAGAAGGGGCTGTTAGCAGGGGTGATATTCACGATGCTTACCCACCTTTCCTTTTCGGCAATCGGCGGCAGTTTTGTCTGGTCTTGGAAGATACTGATTGACCTTGCTTTAGGGCTTGGGGTGGGCGTTTTGTCGGGAATTGCCGCCGTCAACCTCAAAAAGGCGTAAGCATTGGGCGAAAATGCGGAAAAAGTTTTACAAATCACTTGCATTTTGAGAAAAAGTATATTATAATAAATGCATAAAATCCAAACACATAGGAGAACGAACGCTATGATTAAAACGATTGCGAAACCTCAGGAAAAGAAAGTAATGGGCTGCGGCGAATGCAGAAGCACCTGCCAGTCGGCTTGCAAAACCAGTTGCACGGTAGGCAACCAATCCTGTGAAAGAGTGACCAGAGAAGAAAAGATCGAACGCAAATAATCTTGGCTTTAAAGCGACGAAAAGGCGCGTAATGCTACGCGTCCTTTTTTGCCGTAATCAACGAATCGTATGTGGGCACGGGGAAGCGATGCTTTCCCTTGTTTTGCGTATATAAGGAAAAAAGATGATACACGTATTTAACTATCGGGACAAAAACTATATTTACGACGTAGGCAGCGCATCCTTGCACGAATGCGACACGCCGACCGCGGATTTTTTAAAGGCGAAGGAGCTTGGACAGGACGTCGATATTACCTATATCACGGACGAGCAGATCGCAGAAATCCTTTCCGACGTTGAAGGGTTAAAGTCGGCAGGCTTACTTGGAAAAGACGAGGTCAAGGCGTATCCGATGAAATCGGACGAGGTGAAGGCGCTGTGCATTCACATCTGCCACGACTGTAATTTCCGTTGCCGCTACTGCTTTGCGGACGAGGGTGCATACCATTCGAAAAGAGAATCCATGAACCTGGAAACGGCAAAGGCGGCGGTGGATTTCCTTATCCAAAACAGCGGAAAGAGAAAGGTTTTGGAAATGGACTTCTTCGGCGGCGAGCCGCTGATGAACCTGGACGTCTTGAAGGCGACGGTAGCGTATGCTAAAGAACAGGGGGGGAAGGCAGGCAAAAAGTTCTTGTTTACGACGACGACCAACGCGCTGCTGTTAAACGATGAAACGATTGCGTTCTTCAACGCGGAAATGGAAAACGTCGTCCTTTCCTTGGACGGGCGTCCCGAGGTGCACGATGCCATTCGTAAGACGGTAAACGGCAAGGGCACGTATGCCTTGATTATCGACAAAATCAAAAAATTCGTGCAGCTGCGCGGAGAAAAGAGCTATTACGTCCGCGGCACGTTCACGGCGAAGAATTTGGACTTTGCGGAAGACGTAGTCTTCTTGGCACGCGAGGGCTTTGACAGCATTTCGATGGAGCCTGTCGTCACCGATTTAGAGGATTTAAAACTGACCGAGGAGCATCTGCCTGCCATCGAGGCGGAATACGAACGGCTCTGTGAAAAGTACCTTGCGATGCACGAGGCGGGGGAAGGGTTCAACTTCTTCCATTTCAATATTGACCTCGAGGGTGGACCTTGTCTTTCGAAGCGTGTTTCGGCGTGCGGCGCGGGCAACGAGTATTTCTCGGTATTGCCAAACGGCGACCTGTATCCCTGCCATCAATTCGCAGCGGACAAAGAGTTCTATATGGGCAACGTTTGGGAGGGGATTACCAAGCCGCAGATTCGTGAAAAGTTCAAAAATTCCTGCCTGTTCACGAGGGAAAAATGCGGCGATTGCTTTGCAAAGTTCATTTGTTCGGGGGGCTGCAACGCCAACAATTACCATTTCTGCGGCGACATTGACACACCCTACGAGATGACCTGTGCGATGATGAAAAAGCGTATAGAATGTGCTATGCACATCTTGGCGGAGAAAAAACGCTTAAAAAGCAGCGAGAATTTGTAAAAAACCGTCAAAAAAATTGCCGTAAAGCGTAGAAAAACTTGACGGGAAAGCAAAAAATAGAGTATAATTAAAAAGTATTATTGTATGCTAAGGCGTAGCCTTGGCAAAACTTAGGAGGCAACAAATGGGCAAAAAGAAATCAGTAGTATTGATGGTGCTGATTACCGTCGTACTAGTCGTCCTGACTTTATTCACCGCTTGCCCCAAGTTCTGGTTTCCCTGGAACGATGGGTTGAAGGGTTGGAATGCGGTCACGACGGAATTTATCGATTTCGGTTCCGATTACGAAGGGGGATATTACGCTTATTACTATCCGGAGGGAGTAATCTCCGAGGCGCAGTATAAGAACGACCTTGAAGCGGCGGAAAAGGCATTAGAGGCGGCGGAAAAAGAAGCGGCTGGCAAAGAAACAGAGGCTGTGAAAAAGGCGAGAAAGGCTTTGGAAGAGCAGCGGACGGGTTTCATTCGCCACGGCAGCCTGTACTTCGATAAGTCTGCGGACTTCATCACCGAGGGCAATGAAATTTCCGAGGATTTCAAAAAAGAGATAAAAGAGCTCTACGCCGTAATTTCCGAACGGTTTAGCCAAAAGGGATATACGGAATATTCGGTGTCGCTTGTGGACAATTACGCTTTCCGTGTAGAAGTTCCTTCCTCTGCATCCAACTATGACGAAAACACGGCTGGGAACGTAAACCCCAAGCAAACCTTGCAAATGTTTGCGTTGACCGGTGAGTTGACCTTGAAGTTGGACGGCGTAGAGGTGGACGAGCTGGCGGTGTCTGGCGACGACGGCAAGGCGTCGAACTTCATCAAATCGTTTGCGGTAAACTCCCAGTTTGCGTATCGCTATATTCGTGTGAGCCTGACCTCTAAGGGTGCAGACTTGATTGAAAGATTGAATGCGGCTGGTTCGATTCCTTCGCAGAGCACCGCTACTTCGCAGGATACGAGCAAGGGGCTGTGGTTGTTCGTTGGGGAAATGGCGATGATGCCCATTTTCTCGGAGAACATCGCATCGAGTACCGTTTTGAAGTGCGCTTACAACGAGGCAGAGGCAAACGACTTCTTGCAATCGAACGTAATCGTTTTGAATTCGGCGTTAAAGCACGGCGGTTTCTCCTTCTCGTTTAGGGACGTAAGCAGCGAAATCCGTACGCAATCCCACCCCTACGGTGAAAATGGTGCGGCAGCGATGCTGATCACGTTGGCTTCGTTGACGGTTGCGGCAATCGTTGTGGCAATTTTGCTTTGTAAAAAATACGGCGTCGTATTTGCTTATATGGCGTGCACATACCTTTGTTTGACGGGCTTGGCGATGGCGTTTATCGTGCCTGGTATCTTTGAATTCACTCTGGGTACTGCGCTCGTGTACGTGCTGGGCTTGGTGTTGATGCTCTTCTTCCACGTGAAAAACTACGCGACAATCAAAGGATTCGTTGGCTTGGGCAAAACGGTAAATTCTTCCGTTGCGGCTGGCTACAAGAGCACGATGATGTTGACCGTGGACGTATACGCAGTTCTTGCGCTCGCCGCGTTGGCGATGCTTGTAGGGATTGCAGGTGTATCCACCCTTTGCTGGCAGACGTTGATCTGCTTGGCGGCTGGTGCGCTTTGCAACCTGCTGTGGGGCCGTGTAATCAATCATTTACTCCTTTCTGCAAGCAAGGATAAATACGAATATTTTGGTTTGGTAAGGGAGGATGACGACGATGAGTAAGAACTTTACGGCAAAAACTTCCCCGAAATGGATTTTATGGAGCGTTATCACCGCCGTTATCGTCTTGATCGGCGTTGTGATTATGGCGATTTTCGGCGTCAACAACGCTGTCAATACGCAGTCCTGTCAAAAGCTGGTGGTAAACGTTCAGATGGCAAATACCTTCTACGAAGAAGAGAGAGATGACATCGAGGACATCTGCGAAAAGGCGATTGCAGATGCAGGATTAGAGGCGATTGCCGTTTCCTATGACGACGTTTCTACCTCGGAGCACGAGCTGGTATATTCCTTCCGTTTGGATGCAGACCTCACCGATTTGAAGGACGCATTGCAAGCAGAGCTGCGCGAGGCGTATCCCGATCAGGATTTTGCAACGACGATGAGCTACCGGCAGTCCGTCTTAGAAAAGTTGCCCGGCGGCAATACGGCGTTTTTAGTGAGAAACGTGTTGGCGGGCGCGGTAATGGCGGTGCTTGCATTTGCTTACGTTAGCCTTCGTTATAAGCTCTGGAACGGGATTACCACCTTTGTTTCTGCGGTCGCTACGGCTGCGATTGCCTGCAGCTTGGTGGTTCTGACCCGCGTCGTGATTACGGCATCGGTGATGTACGGAGTGCTGTTTGCAATGCTCGTTTCCATCGCTCTGTCCGTATTGTTTGCGCATAAGGCTGCTGAAGAGGAGCGCAGCGGCGGTGCGTTGACGGATGCTGAGGCAGTATCCGAGGCTGTGCCCGTATGCGAGACGATAAAGATTTGCGGCGGTGTTGCGGCGGCGTTGCTGGTCATCGGTGTTGTCGGTATTTTCTGTGCGGCAAACTTTGCATGGTTTGCTCTGGTGGCGGCGTTTGGATTGCTGGCGGCGGCTTACTCGGCGTTGTTGCTTGCGCCTTCCGTGTTCTTGGCTCTGCGTAAGCCCTTTGCAAAGGCTGCGGCGGAAAAGGCGAGATACGACTATAAAAAAGGCGTAAAACAGCCCAAGAAAGAAGAAAAGAAGGAAGAAACAACCGAAGAGGCAAAAGCAGAATAAGTAAAATGGTAATCAAAGCAATATAATGCGAACCAGCCAAAAGCCGTGTTTTAAATGCTTTTATGGTTTGTCGTCATCATAATACTTTGTGTTGGGCGGGGAGGCGGTATACGTGCCAACCCCGCCCAAATTTATTATAAAAGCAGTCGGTGGTACTGCCGAAGACAAAAGGAAAAGATATGAAAAAAATCGTCCCTGAGTATGCGTTTACGCACGAACAATTGAATACGATTGCTGCGTTGGCGTCTGCTTCGGGACTGACGGAAAACATCACGCGGATACTCTTTGCGCGCGGGGTGGATACGTCGGAAAAAATCGAACGATTTATGCATCCCTCGTCAAAGAATTTTCTCTCTCCATTCCTGATGCGAGGAATGGCAGAGGCGGTGGAAATGATTACCGAGGCGCGCGACCAAGGCAAGGTCGTGGCGGTGTTTGGGGACTATGATGCGGACGGTGTGTGCGCGTCTGCGATTATGTACCACGCTTTGCGTGCGTTCGGCATTGAGGCGCATATTTATATCCCCGAACGCTTAGACGGCTACGGCTTGTCCGAGGAGATGGTAGATCGCATTTTCGAGGATTGCAATCCCGAGTTGTTTATTACGGTGGACTGTGGCATTTCCTGCGCAAAGGAAACGCAATACATCTATGAGCTCGGCTGCGACGTCATCGTCACCGACCATCACGAGTTGCCCGAAACGCTGCCCGATTGCGTGATCATCAATCCAAAACTGGATGACGATTATCCTTACGACAACCTCTGCGGCGCAGGCGTAGCGTTTAAGGTAGCGTGCGCGCTGCTGGGCGAGCGTGCGTATGAATATTTGGATTTTGCAACTTTAGCGACGGTGGCAGACAGCGTGCCCCTTTTAGGGGAAAATCGGGATATTGTCACCGAGGGCTTAAAGCGGTTCAATCACAATCTTCGCCCCTGCTTTGCAGAACTGATAGGGAAAACTTACGATGCGATCACGGCGCAAAACTTGGCGTTTACCCTTGCCCCCCGTATCAATGCGGCTGGCAGAATGGGGGACGCGCGCGCTGCGTTTGAGTTGTTTGTTTCAGACGACCCTACGGAAATATACGACCTGTCCGTCAAACTGTGAGCCTATAACACCGAACGGCAAAAGTATTGCGACGAGCTGTACCTCTCCGCGAAGGCAAAGCTGAAGGTAAAGGGCGCATTCGGCAACGTAATTATGCTGTCGGACGAAAGCTGGAACACCGGCTTTATCGGCATTGTCGCGGCTCGGCTTGCCGAGGAGTACAACCGTCCTACCCTCTTATTCGTGCACCACGGCGATATGCTGAAGGGTAGCGCGCGCAGTATCGAGAACATCAATATCTTCACCGCCTTGAAGGCGTGCAGCATCCACATCGAGGAATTTGGCGGCCACGCGCAGGCGGCTGGTATCAATATCAAAACGGAAAATTTCGATAAACTTGAAGAGGCGTTGAACGAGGAAATTGGCAGAACGTACACGGAAGAGGACCTTGAGCAAAGGCTGTACGTGTGCGAAGAGATTACGGCTCGTTTCCCCGACAAGCTGTCAAAAGAGCTGGCGATGATGGAGCCGTTTGGCGTTGGACATAGACGTCCACAATTCGTGATTTCGGCAGGGGCGTGCCTCGCAAGGCCGATGAAAAGTATGTCCCCGCACTTGTCCGTACGCAGCGATTTTATCGACCTTATCTACTTTTCGGGGATTCGCAACTTGAAGATTATTGAGAGCGACGTCAAGAAACAAATCGTCTTCGAAGTCAATCTCTCGCATTATCGCGGAAAGACGCAGGTCAAGGGATATATCCGAGATCTGCTGTACGACGGGCGCACAGGCAGACGGGCGGCGGAGGGAATTTTCTCCAACGTCATTGCGCGCAGCCGTGCCGAGGGTCCGGGTGTTCAGCCCACCGTTTTGACGACGGAAGAAACCAAGCGGCTGCTGACTGAAAGGCGGACCGACAGTCCTTACGGGTTGTGTATGATTGCCTCGGATAGACGTACCTTGCGTTTCTATGAAGAATTAGAGGAAATGCCTTGCGATTTGTTCTATCCATCTTCGAGAAACGTTGCAAACCTTTTAATCGTATCTCCTGCGGCAGATGCAGAGCTCTCGGGTTTTCGCGATATCGTATTTTTGGACGCACCCAGCGACTACAACGTAGCGTCCTTGGCGGGCAAAAACGTCTACGTTAACGGGGAAATTTGCGGCTACAAAATGTTGGAAGGCTTGGATACGACGAGAGAGGGGCTTTTGGAAATCTATGCGACCTTGCGCCGAGAAATCAACCGCCTTTCGGGCGGAAGCGCAGAGGAACTTGCCGACTTTGGCGAGGGCATGGGCTTTGACCGCAGACAATTCGTCTTTGCGTTAGAGGTCTTTGCGGAGCTGGGCTTGATTTCCTTTGCGGACGGAAAACTGACCGTCTATCGTGGGGTCAAGGCAGAGCTGAACGATTCGGCATTGTATCGCAGGGTTTGCCTTTTACAAGCAGAATAATAACAGGCAGCGGGGGCTGAGGCTTACCGCCGTCGAAAACGAGAAAAATTGGAGAACAACTATGCACGAAACACTCCAAAAAATTCAAGAAACATACGTTGGCGAGGATAAGGAACACCTGCTCCGCGCTTATACGTATGCAGAGAGGGCGCACTCTGCGCAAAAGCGCGCCTCGGGTGAGCCGTACTTTATCCACCCCTGCGAGGTTGCCAAAATCCTAATCGATTTGGGTATGAACGAGGCGACGATTGCCGCGGCTTTGTTGCACGACGTTATCGAGGATACGGACGCGACCGAGGAAGACATCAAGCGCGAATTTGGCGAAGAGGTATTGAACCTCGTTTCTGGGGTCACCAAACTGGACAAAATCGAATTTAAGTCGCAGGCAGAGGCGGATGCGGAAAATTTCAGAAAGATTTTCGTGGCGATGGCGAAGGACATTCGTGTCATCATCATCAAGCTGGCAGACCGTTTGCACAATATGCGTACGCTGGGCGCGCTTTCTGAAGAGCGTCAGCAAAAAATGGCGAAGGAAACCTTGGATATCTATACGCCGCTTGCCGGCAGATTGGGTATTTCGCAACTCAAATGTGAGCTGGAGGACCTTTGCCTTAAATATTTAGACCCAGAAGCGTACGAGTATTTGGCGGTGAACGTACACGAAAGGCTGTCCCAAAGAAAGGAACTCATCGAACACGTCATTACCGAATTAAAGGCTTTGATGGCACGCGACAACGTCCGTGGCGAGGTCTTTGGCAGACCCAAGCATTTTTACTCCATCTATAAAAAGATGAAGAATAAGGGGCTTTCTATCGACCAAATTTACGACCTTTCCGCCGTGCGCATTATCGTAAAGGACGTGCGCGAGTGCTACACCGTCTTGGGGGAAATTCACGAACATTGGATGCCCATTCCCGGCAGGATTAAGGACTATATCGCAACGCCGAAGCCGAATAAATATCAGTCGCTCCATACGACGGTAATGACCTCGTTTGGTCAGCCGGTGGAAATTCAAATCCGTACGGAAGAGATGCACCGTATTGCAGAATTCGGTATCGCGGCACATTGGAAATACAAGGAAGGCAGAACGGACGATACGACCTCCGCGTTTGAAAACAAGCTGGCTTGGGTCAAGCGTGTCATGGAATGGCAGGGGGAGATGAAAGGCTCGCAGGAATTTGTCGACGCCTTAAAAACCGAGTTATACAGCCACGAGCTGCTCGTATTCACGCCGCTTGGCAAGGTCATTTCCCTGCCGCCTGAGGCGACGCCGATTGACTTTGCGTACGCCATTCACTCGGAGGTAGGCAACCGTTGTACGGGGGCGCGCGTCAATTCGCGTATCGTGCCGCTTACCACCAAGTTAGAGGTGGGCGACGTTGTAGAAATCATCACTTCCCCTACGTCCAAAGGCCCTTCGCGCGACTGGCTGAAGATTGTTAAATCGGCAAGCGCGCGTGCAAAAATCAAACAATTTTTCAAAAATCTGCTGCGCGACGACTATATCCGCGACGGTCAGAACCGTTTGGAAGAAGAGGCGCGCAAGAAAGGATATTCGCTGTCTACGCTACTCACCGACGAGGCGTTTGAACGCTTGGCAGAGCGGTTCTCTTTCACCGAGCACGACGAAATGTTCGCGGCGGTGGGGTACGGCTCGGTGTCCGTCGGGCAGGTGCTGGTCAAACTGATTGACCATTATAAGAAGAAAACGCCGCAGGGCTTTGTACTTGCCGAAGGTGGGTTGAAAAAGAGCCCCAACGGCATTTTAATCAACGGCGAAAGCGGTATGTTGGTGCGCTTTGCAGGGTGTTGTTCGCCCGTGCGTGGCGATGCTATCGTCGGGTTTACCTCTCGTGGCAGAGGGGTGGTGGTGCATCGCGCCGATTGCCCGAACGTCCGCGGTGTTGAGCCGGGCAGGTTGTTGGCGGCATCTTGGGTAGAGCAGACGTTGGGCAGCCGCTATAACGCCCACGTATCCATCAAGGCGCAGGACCAGGGGGCGGCGTTGTCCGTGCTCTCCTTCGTCGTGGCGGATATGAAGCTGTCGATTACCGCCGTCAACGGTAGGATTGATAAGAACGGCGATGCGATTTTGGAGGCGAGCGTATCCTTGTCGGATATTTCCGAACTCGACCTTTTGATTAAGAAAATGTTGCAGGATAAGCGCATTTACGACGTTCATAGAGGTGTGTAATGGAGCGCTATAAGGTCTACCCGCGTGGGTTCGGGGCGAACAGTTATATCCTGACGGCAGACGGAAAAAACGCCGTGGTCATCGACCCGTCCTCGTACGCGGTGATAAGGGAGCTGGAGGCGCGTGGGCTTGTACCTGCCTACGTCCTTTTGACCCATTGCCATTTCGACCACGTCATGTTTACGCAGGAATTGCAAGCGATGGGCGCAAAGGTTATTTGCCTCGATAAGGAGCAGCCTTACGTGAACACCGAAGTGGATTTGTTTTCTCTGGCTGGCGTTGCAAGAAAGCCTTTTACCGTTGACAAGACGGTGTCGCACGGCGAACACTTTTGCCTTGCAGGCGTTTCGTTTACGGCTTGGTCGTTGCCGGGGCATACGTCGGGCAGCGCAGCGTACCTTACGGAAAAGGACGGCGAGAAATGGCTATTTTGCGGCGACGTCCTGTTTGAGGACAGTATCGGCAGGACGGATTTTCCGACGGGCTCGCTCTCTGAGATGCGTGAAAGCCTGCGATTTTTGAAAAATTTAGAGGGTGAATACTCGATTTTCAGCGGGCACGGCGAAGATACGACGCTGTCGCGTGAAAAGGCAAAGAACCCTTTTTTGACGGATATTTGATATGCTTAATACCGATTGTAAATTTTTAGAAAATGAATTAATGGACGTCGTGCGTTTGTTTGAAAAGCGCCCGACGTCTATTTCCCATTCCTTCCGCTTTTTGGACGGGGTGTTTTACAACGATTTTCAGGTGGACGGGGTGGACTATGCCTTTCAAGACGAGGGGCAGGTATGCGATGAAATCGTCTATAAGCGGTTGGAACGCCGCTATGCAAAGCTTGCGTTATATCAAATTTTATCCGACCTTTCGGGGGAGAAAATGCCTTGGGGCGCGCTGACGGGCATACGCCCTACGAAGATGGCATATATGGAGCAGGCGGCAGGCAGAGATTATCACGAACTGTTTGCAAAGATGCAGGTTTCGCCGGAAAACGTGCGGCTTGTTGAGGATATTTTGGCGGCGCAGCAGGGGATTTATTCGACGGAAGGGGGCGCGGATTTGTTTATATCCATTCCTTTCTGCCCCACGAAATGCGCCTACTGTTCGTTTATCACCGCCCCGATAGACCGCATACGGCACTTCCTTGCGCCCTATCTTGCGTGCTTGGAAAAGGAGCTTGCGGAAATCGCCCCGATCTGCCAAAACCTTCGCAGTATCTATATCGGCGGCGGCACACCCTTCGTTTTAAACGAAGAAGAATTAGAAAGGGTATTAAAAGCAACTGCTCCGCTTGTAAAAGAGGGGGTAGAATATACCGTCGAGGCGGGTCGTCCCGACGTATTCACGGAAGAAAAGTTGCGCCTCTTGAAGGAATACGGGGTAAACCGTATCTGTATCAATCCACAGTCTTTCTCGGACGAAACGCTGAGAAAAATCGGCAGACGGCACACCGTTGAGGACGTCTATCGCGCCTTTGAAATGTCGAAAAAATACGGGTTTATCATCAACGTAGACCTGATTGCAGGGCTTGAGGACGAGGATGTGGAAACCTTCCGCCAAAGCGTAGAAAAAGCCGTGGCAACGGGCGCGGACAATATCACCGTGCATTGTCTTTCCTTAAAGAGCGGCGCAAAGCTAAAAGAGGAGCTTTCCCGTGTCGAAAATGATTTCGTCAAGGACATGGTGGCGGTTTCACGTGAGATTTTGACGGCGGCAGGGTACGTTCCCTATTATATGTACCGTCAAAAATACCAGGCGGGCAACAACGAGAACGTGGGCTGGACAAAGCCGGGGAAAGCGTGTATCTACAATATCGACGTCATGGAAGAAACGACGGACAACCTCGCCGTCGGCTCGAACGCCGTTTCCAAACGTGTGTA
>JAFQVL010000035.1 GCA_017408045.1 Clostridia bacterium
CGTTGCTACTGGTAGAGTAGAAAGAGGTATTGCACACGTTGGCGATCCTGCAGAAATCGTAGGACTTGTAGAAAAGCCCGTTGGCACGACCATTACCGGTCTTGAAATGTTCCACAAGAGCGTTGACGAAGCAATCGCAGGTTTCAACATCGGCGCACTTCTTCGTGGTATCGACAGAAAGGGCATTGAAAAGGGACAAGTTCTTGCAAAGCCCGGCACCGTTAAGACTGCTACTAAGTTCGAAGCACAAGTTTACGTTCTTAAGGCAGAAGAAGGCGGACGTCACACTCCTTTCTTCAACCACTATCGTCCTCAGTTCTTCGTTCGTACGACGGACGTTACCGGTAAGATCAACCTTCCCGAAGGCGTAGAAATGGTTATGCCTGGTGACCACACCACGATGACCGTTGAGCTCATTAAGCCCGTTGCTTTGGAAGAAGGTCTTCGTTTCGCTATCCGTGAAGGTGGCAGAACGGTTGGTTCCGGTACGATCTCCAAGATCCTTAAGTAATCTTGGGTTTGTATTGACAAACGAAAATAAAAGCGGCTTGTCCATTCGGACAAGCCGCTTTTTTATCCTTTTACCCGATTTTATCTGTAAAACAAGTGTGATAACTTGCCATTTTTCAATGTTTATGATAGAATATTGACAAGGAGGCGTATGCTATGAAAAACGTTAAATTTAAGCCGATATACGCGCTAATTATTGCGTTGTGCGTAGTGATGCTCCTCTTTGAATGGTTGCCAAGCTTGAAGGAGCTGCCCATTACGAAGGACGAGGCGTATAACCGCCTGATTTCGCGCAGTATTCCGCTGCTGTTTGGTGGGCTGGCGGTGTATCTAATCAGCGTAGAATGTGGTATTAAGCTCTTCAAAAAGCCGCAAAAACTTTGGTGTTTGGCGATTGCTGGAGTAGTAGCCTTAAATAATTTCCCGTGGCTTGCGTGGTTTTCGGGTAAAATGCACTTGATCCATACCCAACCGTTGCATTTTGTGCTGCTTGGCTTGTATTGCTTGTTGGTAGGTTTTTTCGAAGAGGTGCTGTTCCGCGGCGTGTTCTTTGGTTTGCTGGCAGGGGTATTTGAACGCACGCACAAGGGACTGCTGTTTACCTATCTGATTTCCTCCTTTGCTTTTGGCGCAATCCATCTGCTGAACGTGTTTCAAAGCGGGGGAGCGGCTGTCTTGCAGGCGGGGTATTCGATTTTGACGGGCGGACTGTTCGCCTTTGTATGGATAAAGACAAAAAATATTCTATTTCCTGCATTGATACACGCCGTATACAATTTCTGTGGGCTTTTATATACGAAAGACGTCGGGTTGGGGCTTGGCTCAGTCATTGACCTGCCTACGGGTGTTATGATGGCGGTAATCGCCGTAATTTGCGGCGTATTCGTATTGATAAGCGTGTGGAAATACCCGAATAACGAACAAATAGAGCTGTATGACCGATTAGGGCTGAAAAAAGTAGAAAAAGTCTAAAATGATATAGTATGTCAGATATAATACATATGTTTGACATACTAATAACGGCATAGTATGTCAGGCGTAATACATATGCCACGCATAATACAAAAGAAAAAGCGGCGAAATTGCCGCTTTTTTGTGTTAAATATCCTTTTGTGTAGCCATATAGTAGGCTGTGGGGAGGAAAATGTTAGAAGAAGGTAATATCGCTCCACATACTGTTGGCGCGTGCATTTGCCTCGTAGGAGAAGTAATCCATTGCGACGCAGCGGCTGAGGGTTTCTTCATCGGGGTATTGCGCAAACAGTTGCCGTTTGACTTGGTCGGAATAGGTATAGAAGACGTAGTCGTCGCTAGCGGTAGAGGGGTCGCCCATTACGTAGTTAGGATTGAAGTAGTAATTGAGGTCGTATTCTACGACGTCCGTTTCGCCTTCTTCCGCTTCGTAATAATCCAGCGCGAAGTTTTCGTATACGTACTGATTGCCGATACAGCTGGTGTAGCCGATATAATTCATATTCCTTACTGCATTTTCTGGCATAGAGAGGAAGTTGATGAACATCGTTGCCGCGTCGACGTTTTTGCAGTCCTTCGTGATGGTCCAGCCGTCGAACCAGAGGTTAGAGGCGGTTTCGGGGATGCTATATCGCAAATATAAGGGGTTTTCGACGGGTTCGTCGTCGTACAAGCCTTCGGCAACGTCCATGATGTACACGGCATCTCCGCTCCATTGATAGTTAATCCAGATATCGCCTGCGATAATTTTTGCTTTCCCTTCGTCCGTTTCAAAGCCGTAGAGGTTGTCCGTCATCTGCAGCAGCTTGCCTTTTACGGCGTCCATGGTAGCAGGATCGGTGTCGTTCATCTTCCCCTTAAGCTTTGCTTGGTATTCAGCAAAAGTCAAATCGCCCTGCTGGTATTGCGCTTTTAAAGCGCGAAGTTCGGTATCGTAGTGCATCGCAAGCCCCGTAAAGTAGGTATCGCGAATGTTGTTTTTAGCGGTAATCTTCCCCTTGTACTTAGGGTTAGTAAAGACGCTCCAGTTTTGTACGTCTGCCTCATTCACAAGTTCAGGATCAGGATTATACACAAATCCCGTCGTTCCCCACATGTAGCCTGCGGCGTATTCCTTCCAAGAAACGGTTTCTTCCCCTTTTTTCATCGTGTTAGAGCCAAAAGTTTTGTCGATGAAGGGGGAAACGTATTTCGCGTAGTAGTTGGTTTCAATCGTAGTATCAAAGAAGGAAGTGGGAAGCGCCTGTACCCGTTCCTCGGCGACGAGTTTCATCAGCATATACTCCGAGGGGCAGACGAGGTCGAAATGGTCGCCCATTTTAATCATATTATACAAGGTTTCGTTGTCGTCTGCGATACAGTATTCAACGCGAATATCCTTGCCAGTTTGTTGTTTGTACCATTGTTCAAATTCGTGGATCAACGGGCTGTCGGCGTCGCCGCCGTCGATGTATTCTGCCCAGTTTGCCACCTTCAAAACCGTTCGATTGTCGGTGGCGGAGTTGGTGAGCATTAAGCCTGCCAACCCGATAACGCCTGCAACGGCGATAGCAATTACTTTTTTCATTGTTTTTTACCCGCCTTTTTGCTTGCTAAAACGTTCATGACAATCACCACGACGACGATTGCGACGAAGATAATGGCGGTCAACGCCCAGTAAGAGGATTTAATCATTTCCACCGTGCTGCCCTTTGCAAGACTGTAAATATGGGTGGAAATCGTTTGAAAGGTGTTCGGTTTTGTGTACGCGGCGATGATATAATCGTCCAAAGAAAGGGTGATTGCCAGCATAAACCCAGAAACAATACCCGGTGAAATCTGCGGGATTACCACGCTGAACAAAGCTCGGGTAGGGGATGCGCCTAAATCGAGCGCCGCCTCGTAGAGGTTGTTATCCATTTGCTTGAGCTTAGGGATAATCGACAACACCACGAAGGGTGTGCAAAGGACCATTTGACCAACAATCAAAGGGATAAACGAGGATTTCGGCAGTTGGAACGCCACGAAAAGGAAAGCGAGCGAAATTGCCGTAACCACCTCGGCATTAATGACGGGGATTTGGTTTGCGCCGGAAAGAACGGTGCCGACGCGGCGCTTGCTGTAAAAAATCCCGATTGCGCCCACGGTAGCCAGCAGCGTGGACAGGCTTGCAACTACCAAAGCCAAGCAAATCGTTTGAAAAACGATGGGCAAGGGTTGGTTTTCAGGGTTGAAGAAATACTCGTAGTGTGTCCAACTGAATTTACCCCAGTCGGTGATTGTTTCCGCCTCGTTAAAACTGTATACGGTCAAAAGGAGTATGGGGGCGTAGATGAACAGCAGTACCAGCCCGATAAAGCCCCATTTCAAAATTTTTCTGAATATTACCATAAGGACGTACCTCTCGATTGCGTATCCGACTCGGTGTTAAAACCGCCCGTCAGCCAAGTGATAACAAACATCAAAGTGAGCAACAGCAGCGCGGTCACCGACCCCAAATTCCAATGGTCGTTTCGGAAACATTCGTCGATGAATGCGCCGATGATTTTGGTGTGGTTGAAGGTCATGTAGTTGGACACGACATAGTTGGTCATTGAGGGTAAAAACACCATCGAAATTCCGCTCATAATCCCTGCTTTGGAGAGGGGAAGAGTGACCTTGATAAAAGCGCTTACGCCGCCTGCGCCTAAGTCCCGCGCCGCCTCTAAATAGCTCTTATCTATTTTAGAAATGGTGGTGTAGATGGGCAAAATCATAAAGGGCAGGAAGTCGTAAACCATTCCCAAAATGGTGTTAAAGATATTCCACTCATCCGATTTATTGTAAATGCCAATCCAACTGAGCAGTTCCTTTAAGGCGTTGATACGCAAGACGAAATTCACCCACATAGGCACGATAAACAGCAAGAGCAAGCCCATTTGGTTTTTGAGTCCGCTATGCGCGATAATGTAAGCGACGGGATAGGCGATGAGCAGGCAAAGCAGGGTGCTGGCAATCGAAATGCCAAAGCTCTGCACGATCGTCTTAAAGCGGCTGGATTCAAAGAAACTCTGCCCGGCAGTACCGCTGAAAAAGTTTTGGAAGTTTTCAAAGGAAAGTTTGCCCGTATCCCCGTTGGTAAACGCGTAATAGATAATAATGAACAGGGGCGCGACCACGAATACGAGCAAAAACAGCGCGTAGGGAATCGCGAGCAGCTTTCTTGAAAACCGTAATCTCGGTTTCGTCGTTGTCATTTCTTATTTTCCTCCGGATTTTTCAAGGTTAAGCGAATTTTATCCTTCGGGATAATCAAGCTGACGAGGTCGTTTTCGTTCCAGAGGTCCTCACAGGCGAGCACGTAATCTTCCTCGTTTTCCGTGCGGACGATATAGCGGTAATATTCGCTCTTATAAATCAAGGAGATAATATGCCCTTGCGCGCCGCCGTCGTCGAGGTTGTCGCTCATTGTGATATCGTGTAAGCCGACCTCTACGTTGACTTCTACGTCGGTGAGGTCGAGTTTTTCACCCTTGGCGGTGATTAAGTAGCCCTCTTCGTCGAGGTGGCTGCCGGGATACAACTGGCAAACGTCGCAGTCAAATTCCCCGTCGCCGAATTCGACGGTGTTGCGTTTGGTAATGACGCCGCTGAACTTGTTGACGCGGAATTTCTTTTTCATAACGTGGATACCGTCAGGGGCAACGGACAGACCGACTTGTTCGCCGACCTTCGGGGTACTGGTGCTTTGGATTTCGATTTCGTATCTACCGCATTGTACCAAAATTTGGTAGTGAATACCCTTGAAAATAACGGAAGTAACCTTACCCTTCAGCATACCGCCCTCCGGGGCGGTAATTTTTACGTCCTCGGGACGAACGACGATATCGACGGGCTCGTCCTTTTCAAAGCCCGTATCGAGGCAAGGGAAGGATTTACCGCAGAAGCGTACGCTATAATCCTTTGTCATAACGCCGGAGAAAATATTGCTCTCCCCGATAAAGTCGGCGACGAAGGTATTTTTCGGCTCGTTATAGATCATTTCGGGCGTACCGATCTGCTGGATTGCGCCGTCTGCCATAACGACGATGGTGTCGGACATCGTTAAGGCTTCCTCTTGGTCGTGGGTGACGTAGATAAAGGTGATGCCAAGGCGTTTGTGCATCGCCTTCAATTCCAGCTGCATTTCCTTGCGCATTTTGAGGTCGAGCGCGCCGAGGGGTTCGTCTAAGAGCAGAATTTCCGGCTCGTTGACGATGGCTCTTGCAATCGCAATACGCTGTTGTTGACCGCCCGAAAGGGTGGAAACGCTACGCTTTTCAAAGCCGGCAAGGTCGACGACTTCGAGCGCCTTTTTCACCTTTTCATCAATGACGGCCTTGGGCAGTTTTTCGTATTTGACACGTTCTCTGCCTTTTTTGTCGACGTATTTTTTTTCAATGCGCTTCAGCTTTAAGCCAAAGGCGACGTTTTCAAAAATATTCAAATGCGGAAACAGCGCGTATTTTTGGAAAACGGTGTTGACGGGGCGCTTGTTGGGGGGCAGGTCGCTGATGTCCTTGCCGTTGAGTAGAATTTGCCCCGAAGTGGGCAGGTCAAAGCCTGCGATCATTCTAAGAGTAGTGGTTTTTCCGCAACCCGACGGACCGAGGAAGGTAACAAATTCCCCCTTGCGTACGTACAGATTGATGTTTTCGATGACGGATACGCCGTCGAATTCCTTGCATACGTCTTTCAGTTCGATGATATGCGGTACTTCTTTTACTTTTTCCATAGCGTTTATTTCCTTAGACTAAAATACTTTGCGTTCGTGGTGGGGGATTAAAAGTTTGGCGGAGTAGAAATCCAGATAAACCTTGCCTTGCTCTTGCCCTTGTTCAAGATAGAGTGGGGCTTGCCCGCCGAATAATAAAAGGCTTCGCCTTTTTTGCATACGTGGTGCTTACCGCCTAGGAGTATGGCAATTTTGCCCTCTAATACGTAGCCGAATTCTTCCCCTTCGTGGGGGACGTCGCCTGTGGTTTCCGCGCCTTCAGCTAACTCGACCAAGACGGGCTCCATCATATTCTTTTGTGCGTTGGGGATCAGCCAGCTAAACAGCACGCCGTCCGCATCCTTTTCGATAAACGCTTCCTTGGGGAAAACCACCTTTTCTTCGGGCTCTTCCCTAAAAAACTCGGAAAGGTTGCTGCCGAGCGCGGAAAGAATGTCCGTCAAAGTGGCGATTGAGGGGCTATTTAGGTTGTTTTCCAGCTGTGAAATAAAGCCTTTTGTCAGCTCACAGCGGTCGGCAAGCTCTTCCTGCGTCAGGCTTTTTTGATTTCGCATCTGCTTAATCTTTGCGCCAATGTCCATACGTACACCTCTACTAGTTTACTACAAGTAAACATTTTACCTATTTTCGGCAAAGTTTGTTAAAAATAAACCAAAAGTTTAGTTAAAATAAACCGAAGGTGATTTTATTATAAAGTAAAACGTATGCTTTGTCAATCATATATAGTAAGATTTTTCATAAAATGCAAAAAAAATTCCGCTACCCCCTTTTGGGGGTGCGGAAGTAGCCGTAAAAGGAGTGGTGGCGGAAGGTGCGAATAGGGCAAACTTTGTCTTTCTTTTACGCAAAAAGGGGTCTACCAAAAGGCAGACCCTCATATTTATAAAAGTGTCGTACGGTTTTACGCCATTGCAGCCAACTTTTTCGCGAGCTTAGCTTTTCTGTTGTTAGCGTTATTCTTGTGGATAACACCCTTCGTTACCGCGCTGTCGATAGCGGATACGGTAGCGGGGAAAAGCTTTTCTGCTGCTTCCTTATCGCCCGAGTTTACAGCCTCAAGGAACTTCTTAACTTGGGTTTTCAGAGCAGACTTAATTGCTTTGTTCTGCATGGTTTTCTTTTCGATAACCAGTACTCTTTTCTTTGCGGATTTAATATTAGGCATAATGTTCTCCTTAGCCTAACGAGAATCGAACTCGTTAGCCTTAAAATGTTATTTTTTGCGTCTTTCGACGGTTTCGCCCTTGCAGTATGTTGATACGGCGGCGGTCGATACCGCCAAAATCCATCATAAAATCCCTATTTTAAGGTGCTACGCAGTTTTCACGAGCGTAAAAGACCTTAAACGAAAGGATTTTCGTGAAGGAATACCGTCCGTATTGTAAGCGGAAATCCTGCACGCTTTAGAGATTTTCCGCCGTCAAAACCTAGCGAGCTCGACTCTCGTTAGGCTAAGCTATATGTTAACTGTTTTTTAATATTTCTCAATGCAAGGTTTATTCTAACATAAAATTTTACGATTGTAAACTGTTTTTTGGTAGAAAAACACGAAAAATAACAAAAAAGTTGAATTTTTTTTATCGAAAGGAGCGAGAAGGGAATGCAAACGGGTGGAATTGCCTTTTTCGACAGCGGAGTGGGCGGCTTGTCGGTGCTATCGGCGTGTAGAGAAAGTGTGGGTAGCCTGCCCATCTATTATTTCGGCGACAATGCGCGCGCCCCCTACGGCAATCGCAATATAGAGGATATACGCGCGTACACGCACGAGGCGTTTTCCCTCTTTCAGCGGCTTGGGGTAGCGGTGGCGGTTGTGGCTTGTAATACGGTGACGGCGGTGATGATTGACGAGCTTCGTGCCGCCTATCCCTTTCCGATTATCGGCATCGAGCCTGCCGTGCTCCCTGCGGCAAGAAAAGGGGGAAGAGTGCTGGTGCTTTCGACGAAGGCGACGGCGGAAAGCGAACGGCTAAAGCGGCTGATAGCGGTTGCGCAGCGCCGCTTTTTAGGGTCGAAGATACAAACGTTGGCTTGCGACCGATTAGCAGGGGAGATCGAAACGGCGTGCAAATGTGGCAGGTTGTGGTCTTCCTTTTCTCTGCCGAGGGTGGCGGCGGATAGGGTGGTGCTGGGGTGTACCCATTATTCGCTGATCAAAGACAGGATTGCCGATTTTTACGGCGCGGAGGTGTTCGACGGCAACGTGGCGGTGGCAAATCGTCTGAAAGAAGTGATTGCCGAGCAGGTAAAAAACAGGGCGGTTTCGTGTGAAAAGTCGCCCCAATCGGCCTACGTTTCTCTCTCGAAAAAATCGTTAAGAAATTTACGTTTTTTTGTCGAAAAAAGAAAAGGAAAATTACGCCGATTTTTGCTAAAAAAAGAGGCTTGTTTTTGGAAAGTCCGAAACGCGCAATCCCTTTATTTCCTTGGCAGCGGGCGCATTTTTAACCGTCAATTTTACGAACGAATGTTCGCATTTAAGCAATAACCAAGACAAAAGTGGTCAATTTTCCCAAAATTTTAAAATTTTTTCAA
>JAFQVL010000036.1 GCA_017408045.1 Clostridia bacterium
AAGTCGTAAGGAAACTTCTGCAACCCATACAGGTATAACAATGCCCTTCGCCGTTCTTATCCACCTTGAATTCGAGCATCTTCTTTTCCGAAATATAGTCGGGCACCATGCGCTTTGCCGTACACTTTGCGGCGAGCTGCGTCAAGTACCAATACGGCTGTTCTTCGGAGATATTGTCCGGTTCTAACACGTAAATCAGCTTGGGGAATGCAGGGGTAATCCATACGCCCGATTCGTTTTTAACCCCCTTAATACGCTGTTTTAAGGTTTCCTCGATAATCATTGCAAGGTCTGCCTTTTCACGCTCGTTTCTCGCCTCGTTCAAGTACATAAACACGGTAACGAACGGCGCTTGACCATTGGTCGTAAGCAAGGTGACAACCTGATATTGAATCGTCTGAATACCTCTTGCAATTTCCGCACGCAAACGCTCCTCTGCGATACGGTTGATATGCGCTTCGTCTTGAACGCCTACCGTTGCAAGCTCCGCCGCGACCTCTTTGCGAATCTTTTGACGGCTAATTTCTACAAAGGGAGCAAGATGGGTTAAGGAAATGCTTTGTCCACCGTACTGGTTGGACGCAACCTGCGCAATGATCTGCGTAGCAATGTTGCACGCCGTGGAAAAGCTGTGCGGCTTTTCAATCAAAGTCCCCGAAATAACCGTCCCGTTTTGCAGCATATCCTCTAAGTTTACAAGATCGCAGTTGTGCATATGCTGCGCAAAATAGTCCGCGTCGTGGAAATGAATAATCCCTTGATCATGCGCCGCAACGATATCGTCGGGCAATAAAATACGACGAGTCAAATCCTTAGACACTTCCCCTGCCATATAGTCGCGCTGTACGCTGTTGACCGTGGGATTCTTATTCGAGTTTTCCTGCTTAGCAACCTCGCTGTTGCATTCAATGAGCGCCAAAATCTGCGCGTCCGTCGTATTCACCTTACGAACGAGGTCGCGCTTAAAGCGATAGGTGATGTATTTGCGCGCTAAAGCAAACGCCTTCATATCCATAAGGCGATCTTCTACCATATCCTGGACTTCTTCCACCTGCGCAGAACGATTCAGGGCTTCGCATTGTTTTGTAACAGCCTCAGCAATCGCAAGAATTTGCGAATCGTCTATGCGCAAATATACGTCCATATCACGGTTTGCTTTCCGAACCGCGGCAACAATCTTCTCTATATCAAATTCAACTTCTTGTCCACTACGTTTAATAATTTTCATAGAGCCACCTTCCCTATCCATCTTTTGTAATCGGAATACAATATATCGGGTAAAATCGCAAACCTACATACAATATATTGTATCTTTCTCTACCGAGCCATACTATTATACCACATCTTGTATCAAAGTCAATGTATTCAACACAAGATGTTGTATTGAAAATAATTATAGACAATTTGTAAAAAACGCCTTTTTAATAGAATTTCAGCCCCAAAAAAGAGTTTTCTTAAAATTTGCAATAAAAAAAACGAATAGATGAAATTTTTTTGTCGAAATACGGCGCAATTTGTCGTAAAAAAAGAAAAGAGGCGACCATGTACGCCTCTAATTTCTTTTTGGTAAGGATAGCACCCGTTATAGGTGGCTGTTTTTGCAAAATTCCTCAATGGTATTGCTGTCCGCAAGCAGTTGACGAGCCGCGTCCTCCTCTTGACCGTTTAAGATACGCTTACGGAAAGCCGTTTCCGCCTCACGCTCCTGCGGATTAAACAATTTTTCCGCACACTCGCTGTACGACAAAGCAACGTCAACGGCGGGGAAAATTCGACGCCGCGATAATTCTTCGCTCAAGCGGATTTCTGCGTTCGCAACGGAAGAAAGCTCCGAATACAAAGCATCGTCCGCGGCATCACCTGTCCCAAACGACACGCCGCCGATAATCGTCAAAGAGCCGTGCTCTGCAAAGCACCTCGCCGTGCCAAAATACTTTTTGATATAATGCATTGTTTTGCTTTCCAAGCCGCACGGCAGCAACTTACCGCCCAACGAGAAATCCGTTTCGTTATACGCCTTGGCAATTTGAGAAAGGGAATCGACGATTAAAACGACCTCCCAACCCATTTCCGCCATACGCTTGGCGCGCTTAAACAAAAATTCTGCAGCAAAGACGTGCCGCACGGCTTCGTCCTCGTAGGAGGTTGCAACCAAGTTTCCCTTGGGCATAAAGCTTTGATAAGCGGCAATCCTTTCAGGAGATTGACCAACGAGCAATGCAAGCACCAATCTATCACGATGTTCTGCACAGATTGCCTCTGTCAGGTCGCAAAGATACCTTGACTTCCCTGCCTTAGGTGCAGAAGAAATCAAA
>JAFQVL010000037.1 GCA_017408045.1 Clostridia bacterium
AGGCTATCGGATTTTTTATGGAGTATAAAAAGATTTTAACGATTCAGGATATTTCCTGCGTGGGACAATGCTCGCTGACGGTGGCGTTGCCCATTTTATCGGCGTGCGGACATGAAACGTGTATTTTACCCTCTGCGGTTTTGTCGACGCATACGGCTGGTTTCAGCGGCTTTACCTTCCGCGATTTGACGGACGATATTCCTGCGATTACGGCGCATTGGAAAAAGGAAGGAATTGCCTTTGACGGTATCTATACGGGCTACCTTGGCAGCACTAAGCAGGTCGCGTACGTCAAGGAAATCTTGGACACCATGGGCGCAAAGTCTGCCGTTCGCGTGGTAGACCCTGCTTTTGCGGACAACGGAAAGCTGTACCCTATCTTTGATGACGTATACGTGGCGGCAATGCGTACCCTCTGCCCCTCGGCAGACGTGTTAGTGCCGAACATCACGGAGGCGTGCTTTTTGGCAGGGGTAGAGTATAAGGAAAGCTACGATGAGAAATACATTCTCGGCTTGTTAGAGGCGCTGTCGACGTTGGGTTGCAATACCATTGTTTTGACGGGTGTGGGTTATGCTCCTGATAAAACGGGTGTGGTCGTGTATGAGAAGGGCAAGCTTAGCTATTACGAGCATAGGAAGATTGCCAAGGGTTGCCACGGTACGGGCGACGTATACGCCTCGGCGTTTTGGGCGCGTTGATGCAGGGCAAGACTCTCGTGGAGGCAGCGAAGATTGCTGCCGATTACACCGTCCTTTGTATCGAGAACACGCAGGGCGATCCTACCCATTGGTACGGCGTCAAGTTTGAAACCGCGCTTGCTGATTTAATGAAAATGCTGTAAAAACGATAAACAAAAAAGACCTTGCTTACCGCAGGGTCTTTTATATTTTGCCGTTTTTTTATTTTTTCACAACTTCGCCGCACGGCGAAACTTCACTTTGGGCAACAGCCCAAAACTTCACTTATGCAATAAACTTCACTTCCGCAGGAAACTTCACTTGCAGTATCCCTATACCTGTTTGATGTCGTAGGGGGTGCTCTGGTAAACGAAGTAGTTTAACCAGTTGGAGTACAGCAGGTTTGCGTGCGCGCGCCAACTGACCATAGGGGGCTTTGTCGGGTCGTCGTCGGGGAAATAATTTTCGGGCACGTGAATGGGCTTGCCCTGCGAAAGGTCGCGCAGGTATTCGCTGTTTAAAGTATCCGCATCGTATTCCGAATGACCCGTGATAAAAATCTGTCTGCCGTTCTTCGTGGAAACTGCGTACACGCCTGAAATATCAGAGGAAGAAAGGATTTTCAAATCCTTTACCTGTTCAATATCTTCGCGCAAAACGGTTGTGTGGCGAGAGTGGGGGACCATAAACGTTTCGTCAAAGCCGCGGAACAAAATGGAAGGTTTGTGGTCTACCTTGTGGGGAAATACCCCGAACATCTTTTCGCTCATCTGTTTCTTTTGGATACCGTAGTGGTAATAAAGCCCTGCCTGTGCCCCCCAACAAATATGGAAAGTACTGTGGACGTGCGTTTTGCTCCACTCCATAATCTCGCACAGTTCTTGCCAGTACTCCACTTCCTCAAAGGGCAGATGCTCTACGGGCGCGCCCGTGATGATCATACCGTCGAATTTGCGGTGTTTGACTTCGTCAAAGGTCTTGTAGAACGCCAAGAGATGGTCTGCCGCAACGTTTTTTGATTCGTGCGACTTGGTGTGGATTAGTTCCATTTCGACTTGCAGGGGCGTGTTGCCGAGCAAGCGCGCCAGCTGCGTTTCCGTTTCAATCTTTTTGGGCATCAAGTTCAAGATGAGAATTTTTAAGGGTCGGATATCCTGCGTCATCGCGCGGGTTTCCGTCATTACGAAGATGTTTTCGCCCTCCAAGGTCTTTACGGCGGGTAAGTTGTTAGGAATTTTAATAGGCATAATCGTTGCTCTTTTGGATTATAACAAGTCGAGGGCTTGCTGAATATCGTCGATGAGGTCCTGATAGTTTTCAATACCGCAGGAAAGGCGAATGAGGTCGCCGGGGATGCCCGCTGCAATCAGTTCTTTGTCGTTCATCTGTCTATGCGTTGCGCTGGCAGGGTGCAAGCAGCAACTTCTCGCATCGGCAACGTGCGTTTCAATGGCGATGAGTTTGAGTGCTTTCATCAGCGCCTCGGCTGCCTTTCTGCCGCCTTTCACGCCAAAGCTTACGACGCCGCAGGTGCCGTTCGGCATCATCTTCTGCGCCAAGTCGTAGTATTTGTTCGAGGGCAAACCGGGGTAGTTTACCCAAGCGATTTTGTCGTTGCTTTCTAAGAATTCCGCAACCTTTTGCGCGTTCAAACAATGGCGCTCCATTCTGATGTGCAGGCTTTCAAGGCCGAGGTTGAGGTAGAACGCGCTCTGCGGAGATTGCGTGCAACCAAAGTCGCGCATCAGCTGCGCCGTCGCCTTGGTGATATACGCGCCTGCGTTGCCGAATTTTTCTACGTAGGTGATACCGTGGTAGCTTTCATCGGGGGTGCAGAGCCCGGGGAATTTCTCTTTGTGTGCCATCCAGTCGAACTTACCGCTGTCGACGATGCAGCCGCCTACCGCTACGCCGTGGCCGTCCATATACTTGGTGGTGGAGTGGGTAACGATGTCTGCGCCAAATTCAAACGGGCGGCAGTTGACGGGGGTTGCAAAGGTGTTGTCGATAATCAAGGGTACGCCGTGCGCGTGCGCTACCTTTGCGAACTTTTCAATATCCAAAACGGTCAGGGCGGGGTTTGCTACCGTTTCGCCGAAGACCGCCTTCGTATTTTCTTGGAAAGCGGCGTGCAATTCCTCTTCCGTGCAGTCGGGGTCGATGAACGTGAAGGAAATGCCCATTCTCTTCATCGTCACCGAAAAGAGGTTGTACGTACCGCCGTAGATGCTGGTGGAGCAGACGACGTGGTCGCCGTTTCCTGCGATGTTGAAAATAGAGAAAAAGCTTGCTGCTTGTCCAGAGGAAAGCAACATAGCTGCGCTGCCGCCTTCGAGGGCGCAGATTTTTGCCGCTACCGTATCGCAGGTAGGGTTTTGCAGACGGGAATAAAAGTATCCGCTTGCCTCTAAGTCGAACAGTTTGCCCATATCCTCGCTGGTGGCGTATTTAAAAGTGGTGCTTTGCACGATGGGTACTTGACGGGGCTCGCCGTTGCCGGGGGTATAGCCGCCCTGTACGCAAGTTGTTTCAATTCTGTTTTTCTTTTCCATACAATCTCCTTTGCCTCCTTTCAAAAAGGGTGGCGAAACCGTAAAATGGTCAAAATTTATTATAGCACGCCCGCCGCTTTTTCGTCAAGTATTTTTGTAGGCTCTTAGCGTTTAAAGGCAGATTTATTGCAAAAAAAGAAAAAAGACGAAAAAAAAGTCGTTTGCTTACCGATACTGCGTTGACAAACGGCGAAAAAGTATAGTATAATAAAAAATGACGGAAAATATTTATATTTTCCTAAAAAAATTTTTTAACCTATGGAGGAATTATGGACCCGCTATCTCTAAGTATCATTATCGTTGTGCTGATTTTGCTCTCTGGCTTTTTCTCAGGGACGGAAACGGCGTTTTCGTGTGCAAACAAAATCAAACTGAAAAGTTTTGCCGCGCTCGGAAAGCGCAACGCAAAGGCAGTATCTGATTTTGCGGACAAGAACTATGACAAACTCGTAACGACGATTTTGATCGGTAACAACATCGTCAACCTGACTGCATCGGGCTTGGCGACGAACTTATTTTTCGAGTTGCTGCAAGGCACAGGTATTGACCACACCACGATTTCAACGGTGGTTATGACGGTCGTGGTACTCATCATCGGTGAAATCACCCCGAAATATTTGGCAGGCGTATATCCTGAAAAATTCTGTTTCTTCGCCTATCCGTTGATGCAACTGTTCTATTGGATTTTGATCCCCGTTCGTTTCGTATTCGACGGCTTTAAGTGGCTGCTCACCAAGATTTTCCGCTTAAAGAAGGACGATTCGATTACGGATGAGGAACTGATGTCTCTCGTAGACGAAGCCGAAGAAGACGGCACGCTGAAAGAAGACGAATCGGAGTTGGTGCGTTCTGCGCTCGAATTTGACGACCAAAAGGTAGAGGATATCCTTGTGCCCCGCGTAAACGTGATCGCGGCGAATATCCATTCGTCGATGGACGAAATCTGTGAGGTGTTCCGTAAGAACGGCTACTCCCGTATTCCCATCTACGAAGAAACGATTGACCATATCGTGGGCTTGATCCACGAACGCGACTTCTTCCTTGCTTATTTGAAGGGGGAAAAGTCGGTAAAATCCATTTTGCAGGAAGTGGTATTCACCACCGAATACACCCGTATTTCCACCCTTTTAAAGCAGTTGCAAAAAGAGAAAGTGCATATGGCGGTGGTATCCGACGAATACGGCGGCGTCGTTGGTATCGTTACCTTAGAGGACGTCTTGGAAGAGCTGGTTGGCGACATCTGGGACGAACACGACGAGGAAGAGGTGCTGTACGGCTCGATTTCCGAAAAGGAATACTGGGTGGACGGTAGAATGAACCTTGAAGAATTCTTTGCTCTGTACGATATGGAACAGGACGACGAGGACTTTGAGGCAATCACCGTTGGCGGTTGGGTGACCGAGCAATGCGGCGGTATTCCGCCCGTTGGCGAAGTCTTCCGCTATAAAAAACTCGAAATCAAAGTGGTAAAAACCACTCGTCAAAAGGTCATTAAGATTCGTTCGCTCTACGACGAAACGCTTCCCGAGGACGAGGAATAATAAAAAAGAAAAAAATCATTGCAACAAGGAGAAGGACAATGCAAACGATTTTGGTAACGGGTGGCAGCGGCTATATCGGTTCGCACACCGTATTAGAGTTGCTTAATAAAAATTACAACGTAGTGGTGGTAGACAATCTCAGCAATTCGAGCTACGAGAGTATTCGTCGCGTGCAGGAGTTGACGGGCAAGACGGTCGTCTTCTACGAAAACGACATTCGCGATAAGGATGCCCTCGAAGCGATTTTCTCCAAACATCACTTTGACGCAGTCATTCACTTTGCGGCGTTCAAAGCGGTGGGCGAAAGTTGCCGTATGCCCTTAAAATATTATGAGAATAATATCAGCGGCACGGTTAATTTGTTGCAAGTGATGGAAAAATATAACGTGAAGAAGATGATTTTCTCTTCTTCCGCGACCGTTTACGGCACGCCCGAAAGGCTGCCTTTGGACGAAAGTTGCCATCTTTCCACCACCAACCCTTACGGCGCAACCAAGCTGATGATGGAAAACATCATGACGGACGTTTGGAAGGCGGACAACGAATGGAATATCATTCTCCTTCGCTACTTTAACCCCGTCGGCAGCCACGAAAGCGGCCGCATCGGCGAAGACCCGAAAGGGATTCCCAACAACCTGATGCCGTACGTAGCGCAGGTTGCAAGCGGTAAATTGCAGTGTATCAACGTCTTTGGCAACGATTACGACACTCCCGACGGAACGGGTGTTCGCGACTATATCCACGTAGTGGACTTGGCGCTTGGGCATATTGCGGCAATCGAAAAGGTGAATACGACGGGCGTGCATATCTATAACCTGGGTACGGGACACGGATACAGCGTTTTGGATATGATCAAAGCCTTTGAAAAGGCTTGCGGTAAGACGTTGCCCTATAAGATTTGCCAGCGCAGACCGGGGGATATTGCGGCTTGCTACGCTTGCCCCGACAAGGCGGAAAAGGAACTCGGCTGGACGGCAAAGTTCGGCATCGAGGAGATGTGCGCTTCGCAATGGAAGTGGCAGAGCAGCAATCCGTTTGGCTACGAAAAAAACTAAAAGTTAGGAAGTAGTATGTTAGAACTGAAAGACATTACCTATCGCGTATCGGACGAACGCGGCGAAAAGACGATTTTGGACGGGGTCAACTTGACGCTGGACGAGCGGTTCGTTGCGTTTACCGGTCCGAATGGCGGTGGAAAATCTACCCTTGCAAAGGTGATTGCAGGCATTATACAACCGACCTCAGGGAAGATTTATTTGGACGGCGAGGACATCACCGACCTTTCGATTACCGACAGGGCAAATAAGGGGATTTCCTACGCTTTTCAACAGCCCGTAAAGTTCAAAGGGATCACCGTACGCGACTTGATTTCCTTGGCGGCAGGCAAGCAGACGAAGGTTTCCGATGCTTGCGCTTACCTTTCCGAGGTAGGGCTCTGCGCAAGGGATTATATCGACCGCGAAATCAATTCTTCCCTTTCGGGCGGCGAATTAAAGCGTATCGAAATTGCCACCGTGTTGGCGCGCGGTACGACTCTGTCTATTTTTGACGAGCCGGAGGCGGGTATTGATCTTTGGAGCTTTGGCAACCTTATTTCCGTCTTTGAAAAGATGCACGAAAAGACGAAGGGGAATATCTTAATCATCTCCCATCAGGAACGCATCTTGAATATTGCGGACAAGGTGGTAGTGATTGCAAACGGCAAGGTGGAAAGGCAGGGCAGCCGAGAGGAGATTTTGCCTGCGCTTTTGCGCGCGCCGACCTGCCAAGTCTTGACGGACAAACTGTAATCGGAGGGTACTATGGACGCGATTGAGAAAGATTTGCTATTACAAATCGCCGACCTGCACGGTGTACCCGAAGGGGCGTACAATATCCGCGCGAACGGCGGCTTACAGGGCCGCGCATCGACGGAGAACATCGAAATCGTCCCCAAGACAGACGGTAAGGACGGCATTGATATTTTTATTAAGCCGGGTACGAAGAACGAGAGCTTGCATATCCCCGTCATTATTTCCAAGGCGGGCTTGCAGGAGTGTGTTTACAACGATTTTTATATCGGTCAGGACGCGGACGTAGTCATCGTTGCTGGCTGCGGTATTCATAACTGCGGTGGGGTGGAACTCACCTCTCGCCACGACGGTATTCATACTTTCCACGTTGGCAAAAACGCCAAGGTCAAGTACGTGGAAAAGCACTACGGCGGCGGCGACGGTATGGGCAAGAACGTGATGAACCCCGAAACAGTGGTCTATCTTGCCGAGGGCGCGCAAATGACGATGGAAAGCACGCAAATCAAGGGCGTGGACAGCACCAACCGCAAGACGACGGCGACCTTGGCGGCTGGCTCGAATTTTGTCGTCAAGGAAAAACTGTATACCCATGGCGAGCAGACGGCAGATACCGACTTCGTGGTAGAGATGAACGGCGAGGGTTGCAGCGCGGACGTAATGTCCCGTTCGGTTGCGGCGGATAACTCCCGTCAGAACTTCGTTTCTACGATGAACGGCAACGCGCCCTGCTATGGGCATACCGAATGTGATGCGATTATTATGGACGAAGCCAAGGTGGCGGCGGCTCCGTGTTTGACGGCAAACCACGTGGACGCAGAGCTCGTGCACGAGGCGGCTATCGGAAAAATCGCAGGCGAACAGTTGATTAAACTGATGACCCTCGGCTTGACCGAAAAGGAAGCGGAAGAACAGATTATCAAAGGCTTCCTGCACTAAACAAAGGAGAAAAATATGAGTGAACTTGCATACAAAAGAACGAACGTATACGAAACGGCAGACGAAGCGAAATTGAAGGCAATCTTCGATTACGCAAAGGGCTACGCGGCGTTTTTGGACGCTGGTAAGACGGAGCGCGAGGCTTGCGCTTACGCGGAAAAAGCGGCGGTTGCGGCGGGCTACGTGCCTTACGAATTTGGCAAAAAGCTGCAGCCCGGCGACAAGGTGTACTACAACAACCGTGGCAAAAACCTCTACCTCATTCGCGTAGGTAGCGAGGACGTGGCAAAGCACGGTATCCGTATCTTGGCTTCGCACATCGACAGCCCCCGTATCGACTTAAAGCAAGTACCCCTGTACGAAGCAGAGGGGATTGCGTTTGCAAAGACCCATTACTACGGCGGTATCCGTAAATATCAATGGGCGGCGATTCCTCTTGCTCTGCACGGCGCGGTGGTAAAGAAGAACGGCGAAGTGATTGAAGTGGCAATCGGTGAGGACGAAAACGACCCGATTTTCTACATCAGCGACCTGTTGCCTCATTTGGCGGCAAAACAAAACGCCAAGCCCCTTGGCGAAGGCTTGGGCGGCGAGGATTTGAATATCTGGCTCGGCAACATTCCCTACACGGCGGCAGAGGATAAAAAGGAGAACACCGTAAAGGAAAATCTTTTAAAGATTTTACACGACAAATACGGTATGGTTGAGGCGGATTTCTTGAGCGCAGAACTCTCCCTTGTTCCTGCTTTCAAAGCGCGCGACTTGGGGTTTGACAGAGGCTTGATTGCGGCATACGGGCATGATGACAGAGTGTGCGCATATCCTTCTTATACGGCGCTGTTTGACACCGAAACGGACAAGACGGTTATGGTGGTGCTTGCCGATAAGGAAGAAATCGGCAGCGAGGGCGCAACGGGTATGCAATGCGCAATCTTCGTTGACCTCATTGATGCGATTGCAGACAGCTTTGGCGTTTCCTCGGCGGCGGTACGCGCCCGTTCGAAGTGCTTGTCTGCGGACGTAAACGCAGGCTACGACCCCAACTTCCGTGACGTATGCGAGCCGTTGAACTCGACCTACCTTTCCCACGGTGCAGGCTTGACGAAGTTTACGGGTTCGCGCGGTAAGGGCGGTTCAAACGACGCCAGCGCAGAATTCGTTGGCGAAGTACGCAAACTCTTCGATGACAACGGCGTTATCTGGCAGACGGGCGAGCTGGGCAGAGTGGACGTTGGCGGCGGCGGTACGGTGGCAAAGTTCATCGCAAACATGAATATTGACACGGTGGACATCGGCGTTCCCGTCATTTCGATGCACGCACCCTACGAGGTGGTATCGAAGGCGGATGTATATGAGTGCTATCGTGCCTTCTGCTCCTTTATAAAATAAAAAACAAAGA
>JAFQVL010000038.1 GCA_017408045.1 Clostridia bacterium
ATGACCGACTTTGGTCCGCTTATCTCCAACCCGAAGAGCATGTTGCTTGGCGCAGCGGCGCAGTTGGGTGTATTCCTTACCTTGCTTGTAGCAAGTCTTATCGGTTTCAACCTTGCAGCGGCGGCTTCTATTGCAATCATTGGTGGCGCGGACGGCCCTACGGCTATCTACGTTACCCAAATGTTGGCGGAATTTGCGCAATTTAATGGTCAGCCTAAGGAATTGCTTTCCGCGATTGCGGTTGCGGCATATTCGTATATGGCGCTCATTCCCATCATTCAAAAGCCTTTGATGCGTTTGATTGTTCCCAAGAAAGAACGTCAAATCAAGATGAAGCCTTTGAGAACGGTATCCAAACTTGAAAAAATCATTTTCCCCGTTTTGGTAACGTTGGTGGTGGGTATTCTTCTTCCTGATGCAGTTCCCTTGCTCGGTATGTTGATGCTCGGCAACTTGCTTAAAGAATCGGGTGTATGCGACAGACTTTCTTCGCAGGCGCAGAACGGTTTGATGAATACCGTAACGATTTTCTTGGGTATTTCTGTAGGTTGTAAAGCATACGGTCAAACCTTCTTAGACCCTTCGACGCTGTTTATTATTGCGCTCGGGTTGGTGGCGTTCAGCTGCGGTACGGTTGGCGGTTTGTTGGTTGGTAGATTGATGTGCAAACTTTCGGACGGCAAAATTAATCCGCTTATCGGTAGCGCAGGCGTATCTGCCGTGCCTATGGCGGCGCGTATCTCCGAAGACGTTGGTCGTGAAGAAGATCCGAACAACCACTTGCTGATGCACGCGATGGGCCCGAACGTTGCAGGTGTTATCGGTTCGGCAATCGCAGCAGGCTTCCTGCTTGCCATAATTTAACGTGAGGTAAAATGAAATGGAATTAAATTTTGAAAATAGAAAAGTAATGCTCACGGAAACGATTTTGCGCGACGCGCATCAGTCGCAGGCTGCGACCCGTATGTGCATTGACGAAATGTTGCCCGTATTAGAGCAGTTGGACGATATTGGTTATTATTCAATTGAAGCGTGGGGCGGCGCTACGTTTGACAGCTGTCTGCGTTTCTTAAACGAAGATCCGTGGGAACGTCTGCGTACGCTGAAGTCCCACTTAAAGACCCCGATCCAGATGTTGTTGCGCGGTCAGAACCTACTTGGTTATAGACACTATGCGGACGACGTTGTTGAAAAATTCGTTGCGAAATCGGTAGAAAACGGTGTCGGTGTTGTTCGTGTGTTCGACGCTTTGAACGACCCCAGAAACTTGGAAGTATCCATGCGTGCTATCAAAAAGTACGGTGGCGTATGCGAGGCTACCATCTGCTATACCAGCGCGGAAGTCAACGGCAAGGAAGTATTCGACAACGAATATTTTATCAACCTTGCAAAGCAGCTGGAAGAAATGGGCGCAGATAATATCTGTTTGAAGGATATGGCAAACCTTTTGCTGCCTTTAAAGGCGTACGAGCTGGTTAAGGCTCTGCGTGCAGCGTTGAAGCCCGAAACGAAAATTCACGTCCACACGCACAACACGACGGGTACGGGCGATATGGTTTACCTCATGTGTATTCTTGCGGGTGCTGACATCGTGGATACGGCATTATCGCCTCTGGGCAATGGTACTTCTCAGCCCGCAACCGAGCCTTTGGTTGCAACCTTAAAGGGTACGCCGTATGATACCGGTATTGATATTAACAAGTTGTTGCCGATCGTTAAGCACTTCAAGGGCGTTGAAAAGCGTCTGAAGGACGACAAGATCTTGAACGAGAAATCGAAGGGTATTGACGTAAATACGCTTTTGTACCAAGTTCCCGGCGGTATGCTCTCCAACCTCATCAACCAGCTTGAAAAGGCAGGAAAAGCGGATAAGCTGATGGAATGTCTTGCGGAAGTTCCCAACGTGCGCAGAGATTGCGGCTATCCTCCTCTGGTTACACCTTCCTCACAGATCGTTGGTACGCAGGCGGTTATGAATATCGTCATGGGCGAACGCTATAAGATGGTTACCAAAGAAACGAGGGATCTGTTTGCTGGTAAATATGGTACGCTTCCTATGCCTCTGAATGAAGAAGTTGCAGAAAAGGTTTTGAAGGGTGCAGAACGCATCACCTGTCGTCCTGCCGACTTATTGCAGCCCGAATACGAGCAGATTAAGGCAAAGGTACAAGAGCTTGGCTATTACGAAAAGGAAGAAGATGTGCTTTCCTACGCTGTCTTTGAACAAGTTGCAGAAAACTTCTTCAAATGGCGTTCCGCACAAAAGGAAGGCGTTGATCGCGATTTAGCAAAAGGTGAAGTATATCCCGTATAACGTAGAAAGACTTGTTTGAGAAAAATACGCAGTCGAATTCCGATTGCGTATTTTTTACCATTTTGGGTTGGCACAGGACTATAAGGGAAACATTTATCGTGAAACATTTATATTTCGCTGTTATAGGCGGGCAATTCTATTGGGGAAATTATAGGACATAATATGGCTAAGGTTTGTATAATCGGTGGTGGCGCGGCTGGTTTGATGGCAGCGTATGCAGCCGCAAAAAACGGCAATGAAGTTGTTTTAATCGAAAAGAACGGGAAACTAGGTAAGAAAATTTATATCACGGGCAAAGGTCGATGCAATTTTACCAACGACGTGCCTGCGGATGAGTTTTTAAGAAATGTGGTGCGTGGGGAAAAGTTCCTGCGTGGGCCTATTTACGCGTTTCCACCCCAAAAAGTAATCAATTTCTTTGAAGAATACGGTTTATCTGTAAAAACAGAGCGAGGAAATCGCGTATTTCCCGTGTCTGATCATGCAAGCGATATAACCAAAACGCTTGAAAAAGCCTGTAAAAACAGCGGTGTAGACGTACGATTACGGGAGAAGGTGTTGGAAATTGCCTTTGATAGTACGCCTGACATAGGTATTACGTCTGGCGTAGATAATTGTAATATGTCTGGCATAAGTATTACGCCACGCGTAGTAGGTGTAAAGACGGACTTGGCGTATTATCCGTGCGATTATGCCATTGTTGCGACGGGCGGTTTGTCCTATCCAACGACGGGTTCGACGGGGGACGGTTATACCTTTGCAAAAAATGCAGGGCATACGATCTACGATTTAAAAGCAGCGCTTTGCGGCGTCAATCTGCACGGGGACTTCTTTAAGGAATTGCAGGGATTGGCGTTAAAAAACGTCGCTTTATCCGTAAAAAACGGCAATAAAGTGGTTTATAACGCCTTTGGTGAGATGCTTTTTACGCATTTCGGGATATCCGGACCGATTGTTTTATCCTTGTCATCGCTTATCAATCGTTTGCCAATCGCCTCGCTAGAGATTTCTTTGGATTTAAAGCCTGCTTTGGACGTAGAAACGCTAAATCGTCGTATTTTGCGCGACTTTGACGAGTGTAAAAACAAGCAGATCAAGGGTGCTTTGGTGCAACTGCTGCCTACAAAGCTGATTTCCTATGTGTTAAAGGTGGCGAATATTGCGGAAACAAAGCCCGTCAACGCCATTACCAAGGAAGAGCGTGGGACATTGCTGCGCGCAATTAAGGGGTTGCCGTTGAAGGCTCGATCCCTTCGTGGCTACGAGGAGGCGATTATCACGTCCGGCGGCGTTTGTTTGACGGAAATTAGCCCTAAGACGATGGAAAGTAAACGCGTCCGCGGTTTAAAATTTTGCGGCGAAGTCTTAGACGTAGATGCTTTTACGGGCGGATTTAATATGCAAATTGCCTTTTCGACGGGGTTTGCGGCAGGTGATACAATTCGATAGACGATATTTTGCTTGCAAAATACTTGACAAAAACAGGAAACCGTTATATAATTTTTTTGATATTTTACATGTTTTACGGTGAGGAGTAAGCGATGAAAATAATTCGAGGCGCAACAACGATTGTGAAGGATACCGTTGAGGAAATTAAAGCGGCCGTTTCGGAGATGATGCAAGCGGTTTTTGCGAAAAATGTTTTGTTGAAGGAGCAAGTTTGTGGCTTTTTATTCTCCTTGACGACCGATATTCACACGTATCATCCTGCGAAAGCAGCGAGGGAGTGCGGCTACGACTTTGCGCCGCTGTTTGCTTGTACCGAACCGGAAATTGCCGGGCAATTACCTCTTTGTATTCGCGTTATGGTATTTACGGAGCTTCCAGCTGGACAAGCAGTTCAGCACGTATATTTGAAAGGAGCAAGAGCATTGAGAACGGATATTTCAGAAATTTTCAATATTGCCTTAGATGGTCCTGCAGGCAGCGGTAAAAGTACGATTGCAAAAGCGTTGGCAAAAGATTATAATATTCTGTATTTGGATACGGGTGCTATGTATCGTGCTTGTGGTTTGAAGGCGTTGCGCTTGGGTATTGCGCCGACGGATGCGGAGGCTGTGGAGAAAATGCTGCCTAACTTGGATGTAAAAGTGGAATACGTTGACGGCTCACAACGTACCATATTAGATGGAGAGGACGTTTCTCTTGCCATTCGCGAAAACGCGGTATCTATGGCGGCTTCGCATATTTCCGCGCATTCTTCCGTTCGTGTTAAAATGGTGGAACTTCAGCGCGAAATTGCCGCGCGGATGAGCTGCGTTCTTGACGGTAGGGATATCGGTACGGTGGTATTGCCCAACGCGAAATATAAATTCTTTATCACAGCCGACAGCAAGGTGCGCGCGCAGCGCCGCTACGACGAGTTGCTTTCTCGCGGTCAGTTGGTGGATTTTGATAAGCTGCACGCGGAAATTGTGCAACGCGATAAGCAGGACAGCGAGCGTAAAACGGCTCCTTTAAAAGCGGCGGACGATGCTGTGATTGTGGATACTTCAGCGCTTACGATTGAGCAGGTGATTGCGAAAATCAAGTCTGTTATTCAATCTCAAATTTAACGAGGCGTGTATCATGAAGGATGATATGAAAACGGAAAATACAAAAATCGAGCAGAAGAAAAAGACAAAAAAGAAACCCTCTATCCTCTTTAAAGTCAATAAAAAAGGCTTGCACGTTTCTTCGTGTATATCCTTTTTGCGTACGTGCATACTCCCGTTTGTTCGCCTGTGTTATCCGTTTCGATATTTTGGCAATAAAAAGGTAAAGGACGGCGCATGCGTATACGTATCCAATCATTATAAAATGATTGACCCGATGTATATTTTACCGACGACGAAAGAGGGGATTCATTTCATCGCAAAGAATGATTCCAAAAAATTTCCTATTTTAGGACCTTTTATTACTGGTGCAAAGACGATCTACGTCGGGCGCGACGGAACGGACGCCAGAGCGATTATGGATGCCTTAAAATGCTTGAAAAGTGGGGATAAGGTTGCTATATATCCCGAAGGGACACGGAATAAATCAGACCAGCCTTTCCTGCCGTTTAAATCGGGGAGCGCTCTGCTTGCCATTCGCGCGCAAGTGCCTATCGTTCCGATGGTGGTTTATCAAAAGGCTCGGTTTTTCCGCAGAAACGATATTATTATAGGCGATCCGTTCGAGCTTTCCGAATACTACGGAAAGAAGATGACGGAGGAGCTGTTAAAAGAGGCCGATGGCAAGATTCTTGCCGTGATGGAAGAATTGCGACAAAAACACAAGCAGATTCTTGAAGAAAAGAAAGGGAAGAAGAATTGATGGAAATACTGGTTGCGAAAAGCGGTGGCTTTTGCAGTGGTGTAAAAAAAGCGGTGGATACCGCAATGTCGATCTCGCCGGAAAACGTATACATTTACGGCGAATTGATACATAACCCTGAAATCGTCGATAAAATTTCGGGACGTGGTATTCGTACGGTGGAAACGTTGGACGAAGTTCCAGACGGCGCTACCTTGATAATTCGTTCGCACGGCGTTCAGAAGTGGATTTATGATGCTTGTCAGGCTCGTGGGATCGAGGTGGTGGATTGCACTTGTGAGTTTGTACGCCGTACCCAACAGATTGTCGAGAGGGAGAGCGCCGCGGGAAAGACGGTAATTATCATCGGGGGCAAAACCCATCCAGAGGTTGTCGGCTTGCAGGGCTGGTGCAGCGGGGAATCGTACGTATTTACTTCGGAGGACGAGGATTTTTCGAGCATAACGGGAAAAAACTGTTGCGTTGTATCACAAACAACCTTTTCAAAGGAAAAATTTGAAAAAATAATTAAAATCCTTGACAAATTTGCCCCAAAAACAGTTGATATTTTTAAAACAATTTGTTATACTACTATAAGACGGCAAAATGAAGCAAGCGAGTTGGCTTCGCAATGCGATGCAATGCTAATCATCGGTGGATTGAACAGTAGCAATACGAACAAGCTCTATGATATTTGTGCAGCGCGTTGCGCAAAGGTGATTCGGTTGGAGAGGGCTGCCGATCTAAATATTCAAACAATCAAAGGATTAAAAAAGGTAGGTATAGTCACGGGGGCAAGTACTCCGGACTGGCAAACTCAGGAGGTTCTATTTAAAATGGAAAATGAAGCAAAAGCAATGATGGATGAAGTCGTTAAGAACTTGGAAGAACAGACGAAGTTCAAGAAGGGTGAGCTTGTAAAAGCGACCATTTCCTCGGCAGACGAGAGCGGTATCGCAGTTCTTCTTCCCCTTGCCAAGAAAGAAATCATTCTTGACAAAGACGAAGTAGATTGTGAAGTTTACTGCAAAGACGATTACAGCGATAAGCTCGGTGAAGAAATCGAACTTATGGTTCTGTCCATCAACCCCGTCAAACTTTCTCAGAAGGCAATCAAGCAGCTGAAGGAAGAGGAAGCAATGTTGGCTGAAATTAAGGAAGGTAAAGAATTCAGCATCGAATGCACCGGCTGCAACAAGGGCGGTTTGACCGGCAACCTCGGTTCTTATGCGGTATTCGTACCCGCACGCGAAATCCGTTCTGGGTTCGTGAAGGAACTGGATAAATACGTAGGTAAGAAGCTTCGCTTGAAGCTCATCGAAATTAAGACGGAGAGAAGAAAGGAAATCATCGCTTCTCAACGAGTTATCATCGAAGAAGAACGTGCGGCTAAGGAAGCAGCAAAGGCAGCTAAGGAAGCAGAGTTCTTCGCATCTATCAACGTTGACGACGTTGTAGAGGGCAAGGTAGAGAGAACCACCAACTTTGGTGCATTCGTTTCCGTAAACGGCTTTGATTGCTTGGCGCACATCTCCGACCTCTCTTGGTCTGGCGTTAAGTCGGTTGCTGACGTTTTGGAAATCGGTAAGAAGTATCAATTCAAGGTATTGAAGATTGATGCGGAAGCTAAGAAGGTTTCCATCGGTTATAAGCAATTGCAGCCTCAGCCTTGGGATTTGGCGGCTGAAAAGTATGCAGAGGGCGACGTTATCCACGGTAAGGTTGTTAGAATCGTTCCCTTCGGCGCATTCGTAGAGGTTGAAAAAGGTATCGACGGTTTGGTACACGTTTCTCAGATCTCTCACGAGTTCCTTGAAAACGCTACGACCGCTTTGAACATCGGCGACGAAATCGATGCAAAAATCTTGAAGCTTGATTGCGCGGAAAAGAAAATGACCCTTTCGATTAAAGCGCTTGAACCTAAGCCTGAAAACGTTGAAAGAAAGGCTAAGGCTCAGAAGGCTGAAGCAGAAGGCGAAGTAAAGGAAAAGGCTAAAAAGCCCAGAACCCAGAAGCCTGCAGATGAAATGACCGAATGGCGTGAAGACGGCGTTGGCGGCGTATCCATCGCAGATCTGTTGAACCAGAACTCCTGATTGTTAAAAATATGAAAAAGGTTGCCTTTAGTGATTAAAGGCAACCTTTTTTGGTTTATATATGGAATATATAACAACGCTTGAGGTGGATTATGGAAGTCAAAAAAGGAAAAATTAAAATATCCAGCGAAAATATGATGCCGATCATTAAAAAATGGCTGTATTCGGATAAGGATATCTTTTTGCGTGAAATCGTAGCGAATGGCATTGATGCAATTACCAAATACAAAAAGCTTGTCGATTTGGGCGAAATCGTTGCGGAAGACGAACAATATTCGATTAAGGTATACGTAGACCAACCGACTAGAACGCTGACGGTAGAGGACAACGGTATCGGTATGACGGCGGACGAGGTGGAAAAGTATATCACTCGAATTGCCTTTTCAGGTGCGGAAGACTTTTTAAAGAAGTATGAAAACGCTTCGGGCGATGGCATTATCGGACATTTTGGCTTAGGCTTTTACTCTGCATATATGGTTTCCGACGTCGTGGAAATTTTCACAAAAAGCTATAAGGACGAGCCTGCCGTAGCGTGGAAGTCGGACGGCGAATCCACCTACACGATTACGGAAACGGAGAAAACGCACCGCGGCACAAAAATCGTTATGCATATCGCGGAAGGGGAAGATGAGTTCTTAAAGAAGGAGGTTATAGAGGGCTTATTGAAAAAATATTGCTCCTTTATGCCTTTTGCAATCTATTTAAACCCCGAGTCTGATGAGGCAAAGCCTATCAACGATTGTACGCCGTTGTATTTAAATAAGCCGACCGATTGTTCGGACGAGGAGTATAAAAGCTTTTATAAGCAGACCTTTCATGATTTCAAAGATCCGCTTTTCTGGATTCACTTGAATATGGAATATCCCTTCCGATTAAAGGGTATTTTGTATTTCCCGCAGATTCATAAAGACCTTGTTCAGCTGGAAAAAGGGCAGGTAAAGCTGTATTGCAACCAAGTATTTATCGCGGACAATATCAAAGAGGTTATTCCTGAATTCTTAATGCTATTAAACGGTGTCATTGATTGCCCCGACATTCCCTTGAACGTATCTAGAAGTTTCTTGCAGAATGATAGACAGGTGCAAAAAATCACCAAGCATATCATCAAGAAGGTAGCCGATAAGCTTACAGAGTTGTATAATACGGAGAAAGAGAAATACGAGGAGTACTGGAAGGATATTTCCACGTTTGTCAAATTCGGCTGTATTCGTGAAGAGGATTTCTTTGAAAAAGTGGAGAACGTACTCATTTTTAAGGATTTGTCGGGTGAATACCGTCCCGTTAAGGAATACGCTGCAGACGTTGAAAACGCGCAAGAACCTGCCGAAAAAGAGCCGATTTATTACGTGAGCGATGAAACACAGCAGGCGCAATATATCGCTATGTTCAAAGAGGCGGGAATGAATGCAATTCTGGCGGATACGATGATTGATCCTCATTTCTTGCAGTATTTGGAATATAAGCAGCCTCAAAAGTGGCGTTTTGTGCGCATCGACGCCGAGATTGATAAGGCTTTGATGGGCGCAGAAACCAACAAAGAGGAGCAGGAACAGCTGGTGGCAGCCTTCAAAGAAAGCTTGCCGAACAAAAATATTCAGATTCGTGTAGAACAGCTTAAGAGCGGCAAAATCCCTGCGGTAATCACCGTAGACGAATTTATGCGCAGAATGGGGGATATGCAGGCGGCGTACGGAATGGAAGGCTTTGATGCGATGCAGGGCGCGAACCTCGTCTTGAATTTAACCAACCCCGTTATTTCGAGCTTTTTGAGCCAACCGACGGAAAAACAGGTACTGATCGCGCATCAGATTTACTATCTTGCAAT
>JAFQVL010000039.1 GCA_017408045.1 Clostridia bacterium
AAACGGGTTCGTATGCGATAACGATTTTGGTGATGTCCTCAATGCCCTTCAAGCCTTCGTGGATTTGGGTTGCAAGGACTTCTTCCGTCTTGCCCGTTTCTCTCTCTTCCAACGATTCGCCGATGCAGACAATGGGGGTAAGCCCTGCGCTTAAAGCGGTGAGGGTACGCTTGTTGACCGTTTCATCCGTTTCGGCAAAGTACTGTCTGCGTTCGCTGTGACCGATGATAACGTATTCTACGTTGTATTCAAGCAGCATCGCCGCGGAGATTTCCCCCGTGTACGCGCCTTTTTCCGCAAAGTGTACGTTCTCTGCACCGAGCTTGATGTTCGTGCCTTTAATCGCCTCTGCGATTGCAGGGATATTGATTGCGGGAACGCATACGACAACGTCGCAGTTTGCGTCTTTCACAAGGGGTGCGATGGCGTTCACCAACGCTACGCCCTGCGAAGCGGTGTTATTCATTTTCCAGTTGCCTGCAATAATCGGTTTTCTCATAATAGTTTCTCCTTTGCGGGTGTTTTTATTCTTTGTCGTTCAGACAAGCGATACCGGGCAGTACCTTGCCTTCAAACAACTCCAGCGATGCGCCGCCGCCCGTGGAGATATGGCTCATCTTGTCCGCGTAGCCGAGAATCTGTACCGCTGCTGCGCTGTCGCCGCCGCCGATGATCGTGGTAGCCTTGCCGTATACAGATGCAAGCGCCGCCGCAACCGCTTCCGTGCCCTTTGCAAGGGTAGGGTTCTCGAACACGCCCATAGGGCCGTTCCAGATTACCGATTTTGCTTCAGCAACTGCCGCTGCAAACAGCTCGATGGTCTTAGGACCGATGTCCAAGCCCATCATATCTGCGGGGATCGCCATAGAGGGTACGACCGTCGTTTCAATTTCTGCGTCGATGGGGTTGGGGAATGCTTTTGCCGCAACGGTGTCTACGGGCAAAAGGATTTTCTTGCCGAGGCTTGCCGCTTTTGCCAGCATTTCCTTACAGTAATCAATCTTTTCATCGTCAACGAGGGAAGTACCGATTTCGCCGCCCTTTGCTTTGATGAAGGTGTACGCCATACCGCCGCCGATGATCAAGGTGTCGCATTTTTCAAGCAGGTTGGAGATAACGTTGAGCTTGTCCGCAACCTTTGCGCCGCCGAGGATTGCAAGGAAAGGTCTTTCAGGGTTTTCCAAGGTAGCTGCCATTACGGACAATTCTTTTTCAATCAAGAAACCGCAAGCTGCCGTTTCTACCAAGCCTTCTTCCACGATGCCTGCCGTGGAAGCGTGCGAACGGTGCGCCGTACCGAACGCGTCGTTTACGTATACTTCTGCAAACGAAGCGAGGGTAGCCATAAATTCAGGCGCTTTCTTTTCTTCGCCCTTGTGGAAACGCAGGTTTTCCAGCAACACACATTCCCCTTCCTTACAAGCTGCGACCTTCGCCTTTGCGTCTTCGCCTACTACGTCGGCAGCGAACGCAACCTTGCCGCCGAGCAGCTCGTTCAGTCTTGCCGCAACGGGCGCAAGCGTCAACTTCTTCACGTCCTTAGCCGCCTTTTCCAAAAGCTCTGCGGTAGCCGCCGCTTGTTCTGCCTCGGGCAGAGCCGCAACCTTTGCTTTTTCCTTCTTGTTGAGTTCTACTTTTGCGTCGAACACGTTGTGGGGCTTGCCCATGTGCGAGCAGAGAATAACTTTTGCGCCCTGTTCCATAAGATACTTGATGGTGGGCAACGCGCCGATGATACGGTTTTCGTCGGTGATAACGCCGTCCTTCATAGGTACGTTGAAGTCGCATCTAACGAGGACTTTTTTGCCTTTTACTTCGATGTCTTTTACGGTTTTCTTATTCATAGCTTAAGAAATCTCCTTACAAATAATTTTCATACAGATATATAATACCCGATTTTTTCGTCTTTGTCAACTTTATTCTTATAGAATAATCAACTTTTTTTATGCCCCAAACCTTGACGAAAGGGGGGAGAGTGTGCTATAATAACATTTGTATTATAATAATAACGTATGCAGAGGCTGTGGCAATGGCAAAGTGTAAAATTACCGCGATACGAAAAGCGTATTACCCCGACTTGTCTGAAAAATACGAAAATCCCATTTCGCATACTTGCGATATCATGGAAGGGCAGACCTTCGTTTCGGTGGATGGGGAAAAGCCGCAGGGACTTTGCGACAGCGCATGGGAGAGTATGGCACATTTTGTCAAAGCGCTGTGCGCTGGCGGCGGGAATTTCTACGACGGTTGGATGAAAAATCCTCGGTCGGCGATGATTTCCTGCAACGACGGGTTTCGCCCCGTAAGTTTTTACATAGAAGTGATAGAATAAACCAAGGAGAAAGTTCAATGAGTAGAGCAGACGAAATTTTTGTGCAGAATATGCAGGATATTATGGAGAATGGGTACTGGGATACCGAGTTGGACGTTCGTCCCCGTTGGGAGGACGGTACGCCTGCCCATACGGTGAAAAAGTTTGGTATCGTCAACCGCTATAACCTGCAAGAGGAGTTCCCGATTTTGACCATTCGCCGTACGGCGTTTCGCTCCTGCGTGGACGAATTGCTCTGGATTTGGCAAAAAAAGAGCAACAATATCCACGACTTAAACTCCCATATTTGGGATAGCTGGGCGGATGAGAACGGCTCAATCGGCAAGGCGTACGGTTATCAGCTGGGCGTAAAGCATAAGTATAAGGAAGGGGAGTTCGACCAAGTGGATAGGGTGCTGTACGACCTCAAACACAACCCTGCATCACGCCGTATTATGACGAACATCTACAACTTCCAAGACTTGCACGAAATGGGCTTGTACCCCTGCGCTTATTCGATGACCTTCAACGTGTCAGGGGATACCCTCAACGGGATTTTGAACCAACGCTCGAACGATATGCTGACGGCGAATAACTGGAACGTCGTGCAGTACGCTATTCTCTTAATTATGATGGCGCAGGTTTCGGGTTTGAAGGCTGGCGAGTTGGTGCACGTCATCGCCGACGCGCACATTTACGACAGACACATTCCGCTGGTGAAAGAGGTTTTGGCAAAGCCCAGACACAAAGCGCCTAAGCTGATCGTCGACCCGAACGTCAAGAATTTCTACGATTTTACGGTGGATAGCTTCCAGCTTGTGGATTATGAGTACGAAAAGTTGGAGAGTAAAATCCCCGTCGCCATTTGATTAACGACCGATTTGCGGCGCGCTTGCAGCGTTGCGCGGAAGTGCTATGAAACTGTGCCGTTAATGTGTAATAAGGAGTTTTTATGATTATTGCAATCGTACACGCGGATAGAGAATGGGGTATCGGAAAAAACGGTGATATGATGTTTTCCCTGCCCAAGGATATGAAATTCTTTCGCGAAACGACGATGGGGCATACCGTCGTAATGGGCGGAAAAACTTTGCGCTCGTTCCCGAACGGAAAACCGCTGAAAAATCGCGTGAATATCGTAATAAGTAGGGGGCAGGTACGAGATGACTGTATTATCGTTCCTACTATGGACGCCTTGAAAGCGGCGATGAAAGCGCGCCAAGACGAAGGGGATATTTACGTCATCGGCGGCGCGCAGATTTACAAAGAATTGTTGCCCTATTGCCATGAGGCGCTCATTACCAAGGTGGATGCCGTGGGCGGCGCGGATACCTTCTTTCCCGACCTTGACGCTCACCCGAATTTTGTTTGCGTGGACGAGGGCGAGCCTATTGACGACAACGGACATACCGTTCGCTTTACTAAGTATAAAAACTTATCTGTAATGGAATTGTGATACAAAAGCGCTTGTGAAGGCAGGCGTTTTTTAATTTCATTAAAAAAATTTTGGCGATTTCGCCGTAAAATCCTTGTATTTTCTCGCAAAATGTATTACAATATTTCCGTTAAATAGTTTACGAAGGAGCAAAATAAGGAAAGTATGATTAGAAATGATTTAAGAAACGTTGCAATCATCGCGCACGTTGACCACGGTAAAACGACGCTCGTCAACGAGATGTTGGCGCAGGGCGGCGTATTCCGTGAAAATCAGCAGGTGCAGGACAGAGTAATGGACTCTGGGGACTTGGAACGTGAGCGCGGTATTACGATACTCGCTAAAAACACCTCCGCAAGATGGGGGGACGTAAAAATTAACATCGTCGATACGCCGGGGCACGCAGACTTCTCTGGCGAGGTAGAGCGTGTACTCAAAATGGTGAACGGCGCTTTGATTTTGGTGGATGCTGCCGAAGGACCTTTGCCGCAGACTCGTTTCGTCATGCAAAAGGCGTTGGAGCTTGGCTTAAAGCTGATCATCGTCATCAACAAGGTAGACCGCCCCGATGCGCGTATTGCCGAGGTTGTGGAAGAAATGCAGCTGCTCATGATGGAGCTGGACGCGACCGACGAACAGCTCGATAGCCCCATCGTATATTGCTGCGGCAGGCAGGGTACTTCTTCTCTTACGCCCGATAAGCAGGGCGCGGATTTGTCGGCACTGTTTGAAACGATAATCGAAACGATCCCTCCGATGGACGTAGACGTGGACGGGGCAGGTCAGCTGCTCGTATCCTGCATTGACTACAACGAATTCGTGGGTAGAATCGGTATCGGCAGAATTGAACGTGGCCGTATCCGTGCGAACGAACCCGTCAGCGTTTGCAACTTTTTGGACAACAAAATACGCACCAACTGCCGCATCGTCAATCTGTACCAGATTGAGGGCTTAGAGCGTACCCTCGTTCCCGAGGCGCAGGCAGGGGACATCGTCGTCTTTTCGGGTATTGACGGCTTGAACATCGGGGACACCGTTTGTGAGCCGAGCTGCGTAGAGCCCGTACAGTTCGTGAAAATTGAAGAGCCTACGGTGGAAATGACGTTCTCTGTCAACGACAGCCCGTTTGCGGGCAAGGAAGGGAAATTCGTTACCACCCGTCAGTTGCGTGATCGGTTATATAAGGAATTGCTCCGCGACGTATCCTTGCGCGTCAACGACACCGAATTTGCGGACAGTTTCCGCGTTTGCGGCAGAGGGGA
>JAFQVL010000040.1 GCA_017408045.1 Clostridia bacterium
CAAATCTGCCCTGCATGCAAAGCTCTACCGCCGCATAGCCGTAGCGGGAAGACAGCACTCTATCATGCGCCGTGGGCGTGCCGCCGCGTTGGATATGCCCGAGCGTCGTTGCGCGCGCCTCCGAGCCCGTTAGCTTTTCCAGTTGGTCTGCTACGATTGCGCCTACGCCACCCAAGCGAATGGAGTCCGCGCTATCCTCGATTACCTTTAACACGACCTGTTTTCCGTCCAAGGACTTTGCGCCCTCGGAAACGGCAACGATGGAAAACTCCTTCCCCTTTGCCTTGTCCGCCTTAATTTTATCCGCAACCTTGTGAATATCGTAGGGAATTTCAGGAATCAAAATCGCATCTGCTGCGCCTGCAATACCTGCGTGCAGGGTCATCCAGCCTGCGCCTCTGCCCATAATTTCCACAACCATCACTCTGTGATGGGACATACCCGTGGTGCGCACTCTGTCCAAGCCGTCCGTCGCCACCGAAATGGCGGTGTCAAAGCCGAAGGTGTAGTCGGTGTTCGCCAAATCGTTGTCAATCGTCTTAGGAATCGCGATTACGTTCACGCCCTTGCGCGAAAAATCGCGCGCAGAGGTCAGCGTGCCGTCGCCACCTAAAATAAACAACGCGTCAATGCCAGCCGTCTTCAAATGCTCTACTGCTACGTCGGAAACGTCCTCGTAGGTAAGTTTGCCGTTCTCATCGCGAACGAAGTTGCCGTGTTCGTCCTTTACGGGGTATTGAAAGAGGTTGTCCTTATTAGAACTGTATAAAATCGTCCCGCCTCTGGTGATGATTTCCTCCACGTCCTCCAAGCCAAGAGGAATAAAATCCCCATGGTACAGCCCGTGATAACCATGGCGTACGCCTATGACTTCTATGCCATATTTCAAAATCGCCGTTTTGACCACCGCTCGAATGACGGGGTTTAACCCCGGACAATCGCCGCCACCTGTCATAATCGCGATCTTCTGTACTTTTCTCATATACTTATCTCCCTTTTCCCCCTGGAGTCGATATCTACTTTTTTCTTTGATGATGCAAAGCTTATTCCCACTCAATCGTTGCAGGTGCTTTCGGGCTAAGGTCGTAGAGAACGCGGCACACGCCGTCAACTTCCGCCAAGATACGGTCGGTAATCTTCTTCAAAACCGCCCAGTCGATTTCAGGCACGGTTGCCGTCATCGCGTCCACCGTGTTCACCGCACGGATAATCACAGGCCAGTCAAACACGCGCGCGCCACCTCTAACCCCCGTCGAACGGAAGTCAGGTACTACCGTAAAGAACTGCCATACTTTCGTCGTCAAGCCTGCCTTATCGAACTCCTCACGCAAAATCGCATCCGATTCACGCAGAGCGTGCAATCTATCGCGCGTGATTGCGCCCGTGCAACGAACCCCCAAGCCAGGGCCGGGGAAGGGTTGTCTGTCTACCATTTCCGCAGGCAAGCCAAGCGCCCTACCAACGACGCGAACTTCGTCCTTATACAGGTGCTGTACCGGCTCTACCAAGCCCTCGAAGTGAATATCGTCGGGCAAAGCACCTACGTTGTGGTGGGATTTTACCCCTACGCTCTCGATAATGTCGGGATAAATCGTGCCCTGCGCAAGGAAGATTTTACCTTCCAGCTTTCTTGCCTCTTCCTCAAAGACGCGGATAAATTCGCCGCCGATGATTTTACGCTTTGCTTCAGGGTCTGCAACGCCAGCCAACTTATCCAAGAAACGGTCGGTTGCATCTACGTATACGAGGTTTGCATCCAAGCCGTTTTGGAAGATTTCGATGACCTGCTCGCTCTCCCCCTTTCTCATCAAGCCGTGGTTGACGTGCACGCATACGAGCTGCTTGCCAAGCGCCTTTATGAGGAGCGCCGCAACCACCGAGCTGTCAACGCCGCCCGACAGCGCCAGCAATACTTTGCCGTCGCCTACCTGCGCGCGCACCTTGGCAACCCATTCGTCAATAAATTTTTCCGCCAGCGCAATCGTGGTGATTCTTTCCATTTCCGGTCTTTTGGTATAAACGATTTCCATATTTTTCTCCTTCTTACAATGTTAAATGAACGCAACCGACACTCGGCATTCAACCGAGTGTCGCGCATAATTAGTGTTGGGAATAGTTAGGTGCTTCCTTGCTAATAGAGATATCGTGGGGATGGCTTTCAATCAAGCTCGCGTTCGTAATACGAACGAACTCCGAGCTCGTTCTAAGCTCCTCAATCGTGTGCTTACCACAATACCCCATACCAGAGCGCAAGCCGCCCTTCATTTGATAGATAATGTCTGCAACCGAACCGCGGTAAGGCACTCTGCCTTCCACGCCCTCGGGGACGAACTTTCTCGTGCCCTCTTGGAAATAACGGTCGCTGCTGCCTGCCGCCATCGCGCCAAGCGAACCCATACCTCTGTATACCTTATAACTTCTGCCTTGGTAGAGTTCTACCTCACCCGGGCTTTCCAAAGTACCTGCCAAAAGCGAACCGACCATCACCGCGCTACCGCCTGCCGCCAAAGCCTTGACGATGTCGCCGCTGTACTTGATACCGCCGTCTGCGATGATGCGCTTGCCGTATTTATCCGCCTCTTCCGCGCAATCCATAATCGCCGTCAACTGCGGAACGCCGATACCTGCCACTACGCGCGTGGTGCAAATAGAGCCGGGGCCGATACCCACCTTGACGATGTCCGCGCCCGATTTGATGAGCGCTTCCGTCGCTGCCGCCGTCGCAACGTTGCCTGCGATAATCGTAAGATTCGGGAATTTCGCGCGGATTTCCTCTACCTTTTTAAGTACGCCAGCCGAATGTCCGTGCGCCGTGTCGATAGCAATTGCGTCTACGCGCGCCTCTACCAATGCCGCTACTCTGTCCACCGCATTCGCCGCGGTCGATACCGCCGCGCCAACCAACAATCTGCCGTTGTCGTCCCTTGCGGAGTTGGGGTATTGAATGGATTTTTCAATATCCTTAATCGTAATCAAGCCTTTTAAGTAGCCGTTTTCGTCTACAATAGGCAATTTTTCAATTCTGTGCTTGCCAAGGATTACTTTCGCCTCTTCCAAAGAAGTGCCTACGGGCGCAACCACCAAACGCTCCTTCGTCATGACGTTAGAGATAGGCTGGTCGTAGTTGCCTTCAAAGCGCAAATCGCGGTTGGTCAAGATACCTACCAGCTTTCCGCTCTCGGTGATGGGTACACCGCTGATGCGATATTTTTCCATCAACTGCACAGCCTCGCGTACGGTGTTGTTCGGTGCAAGGAAGAACGGGTCCGTGATGACGCCGTGTTCGCTGCGCTTTACCTTGTCTACCTGCAGAGCCTGCTCCTCAATCGACATATTCTTATGGATGATACCCATACCGCCTTCGCGCGCCATGGCTATTGCCATACGGCTCTCCGTTACGGTATCCATCGCCGCACTAATCAGCGGGAGATTCAGTTGAAGCTTTTCCGAAAGCTTTACCTTTAAATCGACCTCATGAGGTAATACGTCCGATGCCTGCGGAATCAAAAGCACGTCGTCAAACGTCAAGCCTTCTTTCACAATCTTGCTGCCCATGAACTTTTCTCCTTTTATAAGAAATTCTTGCTATTTTTCTCATCGTCGCTTTAGCGATTTCCCCATATTTTACAGTTATAAGCCTTATGCCGTCCACTTTTGGAGGGTGTCTAAAACTTGTCCAAAGTACGCGCGTTGCGCCTCGTCGTAGCCGTCGCATACGCCGTCTATTTGCAATTTCCTCATCTGTTCTAAGGCGTAGACAAGGGTCGGCTGTCCAGCCTGACCGTCTGCGCGCGCCGCCGCTACCACCGCAACCAACGGATTGCCTTCTTCAAACTTGCCCCCGAGCAAACTAACGGCGCAATCCACCGATTCCGTCCCTTTTCCAACCTCGTACTTCGCAAGGCAGATTTGACGGTAATAGTACGCACGATATCCCGTCGGCTTTCCTGCCGCCTCATTTGCGGCGTCCAACGCCTCGCAGGTTGCCTCAAAGTCATCGTCGGCAATCAGTTTTTCCAAGCATTCCTCCGCCTTGGCGTACAACTTTGCCTCCAGAGCGGTATCCGCACCGTGCAAGATATAATCGACCGTTTCAAAGCGTTCGTAGGACGTGAGGGCAAAATTCACGCTCGCCTCGTCCATACCCATTGAATAGGTGATGTCCATCATCGTCTGCGGAAACGCCAGACAGACCACGCCCAGCGAGATTCCCATCAATAGCAAAGCGGCAGCCAAAGTCTGCAAAAAAGCTTTTAGAATGATTTTATTCCACCGCATTGCTATTCCTCCTATTCGTATTTGCACCATTCTATCACATTTTTTGCAAAAAATCAAGCGTATAACAAAAAAAGAAAGTATCTTTTGCCGTTTTTTTTAATATAATCTACTATGAATATCCTAGAAAATCGCACGCGTACCGTAAAGCGCACCCTTCTTCTTTTCATACTCTGCCTGCTGGCGTGGACTTTTAGCGTGTCGGCGGTTGCCTGCAATCCAAAAGCCGACCTTACCGATTTTGTGTCCGAATATCGAAACAATTTGTTTTTATACGAGGACGAAACCCTCTCTGTCAAAGCGCATAACCTCGAAAGAGAATACCCCTACGTAGCCGACGGCTATAAAGGCGAAATGAACTGCCGTGTGGAACTATTCGTCTGCACGACAACCGAAGCAGCACTTTGCGAAATCTATTTCTTCGCAGACGGCGTTCAGCACGGGGGCGAAGCGTCCTTCGACGCCGTGAAACGACAATTTTATTTTTCCTGCGCAGCAGACGTTGCTAACGCCCCTTCCTTGCAGGTGCGTATCCGCCTTGACGAAACGGAGAAAGAAATTACCTTGCGCAGCGTAAAATCCTCCGATTTGCTACCGTTGCCAGAGCTTTTGAACACCCTATTCGCGCAGGAGAAGGAATTACGAAAAAGGCTCACCGAAAACGGTGAGCTTGCCTGTGAATTGTACGTGCGTATCCTATACGAGGAGTCCCCTTATTTTTACGTGGGCATCGTCGATCGAAAGGGAACGGTCCACGCCTTTCTCTTAAACGGAAAAACGGGGGAAATTTTGGCAAAGCGCACCACTTAACGGCTTACCACATCAAAAGGCTTGCCCGTCAAAAGGCGTCCTTGGAAATCTTACTCCAACGCTTTGCGATAAACCGCAGTTTCCACGAAAGGGGAATGAGTTTCGTCCCGTAATACATCACCCGATTCCAAAATCCAGGAATGCAAGTACGCTTATTTTTGCGGACGGCTTTCAGCGATTTTTCCGCAACGTATTGCGGGGATTTCGCCGCCAGTTTTCCCCAAAGCCCCTGCCCCTCAATCTGGGAGCAAATATCCTGCCTTGTGGGCATCGCCCCGGGCAGCACCGCCGTAATCCTCACGCCGTCCTTTTTTACTTCTTCCCGCAAGGCAACCGAGAATGACCAAAGCGCGCGTTTCGTTGCGCTGTATACGGCAAAATACGGCATAGGATAAATACCCGATACGCTGGAAACGTTGACGATTTCCAGCGTTTTTGCCTTATAGGCAAGCGCCAAACGGCAAAGCGCCATCGCCCCCTCTAAGTTGACCCTACATTGAAAGGCGATTTTTTCCTGCGTATACTCGGCAAACGGCTTTTGGATATCCGCGCCAGCCGCATTGATTAAACGGCAAACACAAATTCCGTTTTCTTTTAAATATTCCTCAAAGGCAAGGATCTGCGCCGTATCCGTCAAATCGAGCGCATAGACGCGCGCCGTCAGTCCGTAGCGAGCAGAAAGACTTGTGCGCAAGTCTTCCAAACGGCGCATATCCCGCCCTATCAACAATAGATTTTCCCCTTGCGCCGCAAGCGTTTCCGTAAACGCGCCGCCCAAGCCGCCGCAAGCGCCCGTAATAACCGTGTATTCCATATCAACTCCAAAGCCTATCGGGATCAAACCCGTAGAACTGCACGACTTCTACTTGGTCGGACAGGAAAATATCCTGTGGCTTTATCACCGCGCCGCCGTTGCCGTCCAAGTCAATATTTGCATACTTTTTGTAAGCGTACCAAACGAGATGGGCGCATTGCGTAGCCTGCAATTCGTCGGCAAATTTGGGGCTGAGTACCCCTACCGTTATCGAAAAGGGAAGCCCTACCAACTCGGCTTTGGCACGGCGCGCCACCTCAGCGCGAACCGCCTTGTCGCACTTGGGGCGAAGCACGAGAACGTTCGCCATCTTTCCCATCGAGCCTTGCAGGGAAGAAATACCACTCGACATTCCCGGCGCATAGGATTCCAGAATAAGCGGATACGCATCGTTCACCACCAACGCTGCGTGCCCGTGGCGAAACCCCGAGGTATACGTCGTCGCAGACAGCACGATATCCCCCTCTTCTAAATTCGCAAACGTTAACGACTGCCGCATATATTCGACGTAGGTAAACGCCGTGTAATGGGTAATCTCTAGCTCCGGCGGCGTAAAAAACAACTCCTGCAACGCGTAGATGCGCCCGATATTTCCACTCTCGAGCAAGCCGTCCACCCCGATTTTCGTTAGCCCCGTTTGACGACGGAGCAGTTCGTAATCCTCCTCCGTAAGCGTTTGCTTTTCAAGCACGGGCTGCAAGTTCTCCTTGGCGTAATTCGGCGTCCAATGCTGCCACGATTTCATCGTGTAAACCGCGCCAAGCTGCAACACAGCCAGCAGCGTGCTAATCAGCAGAACGATTGCCAAAATCCACGTCAGCCATATACGGCGAATCGCCTTTTTATCGCTACGCCTTTGCATAATCCCGTTCTCCAAAAATCGTCGAGCCTACCCGTATCATATTACTACCGTGCTTAACGCACAAGCGATAATCCCCACTCATTCCCATGGATAAATACTCGATTTGGTCGTCCTCGAAACGCGCCTTTTCGTAAATTTTACGCATTTCGTCCGCAAGCGAGGCAAGCAGCTCTTCGTCCTCGCTATGAGGCAGCATCGCCATAAAACCCTTGACCCGCATACCCGGCATCTGCTTAATCTTTGCATACGCCTCGTACGCCTCGGCAAGCGAAAATCCGCCCTTTGCATCTTCGTTTCCTGCGTTAACTTGCACCAAAACGTCAGAAACGACACCGCGGAGCACGGATACACGAGAAATCTCGAAGGCAAGTTCGTAGCGGTCGCAGGAATGAAACAGGTCGATTTTCCCCACGAGGTATTTTACCTTGTTCGTCTGCAGATGACCGATAAAGTGCTGCGGACAGGCAAGCAGCCGTTCCGTCTTATCCCGAAACTCCTGCACGCGGTTTTCCGCAACGGCATCTACCCCTGCCGCAATCGCAGCGTTGATTGCCTCTGCCGTCTGCATTTTCGTCGCCGCAACCAGAAAAACACGCTCGCCAAAGCCGTTGCCATTTGACAACTCTTCCCGTAAACGTTTTACTTTTTCGATAATCCTTTCCATAGTTTCCCTCTGCCTATTATTTTATCATTCGCAGCCCCGTTTTGTCAATGTTATGCAACACCCAAAAAAATTTATTTTTTTATGAAAATATTTTACTTTTCTACTTGCTTTTTCCAAATAAGGGTGTTATAATGTAAATAATTGATAATTTCGATAAGAATAATCAAGAATACGAATAATTAGGACGCATTAAAAATGAATAGCGAAGAATTAAAAACGTTTATATTCCTTTCGAAGGTGAAAAACTTCACGCTGGCGGCAGAGCAACTGTCCGTGGCGCAGTCCACCGTCACGAACCGTATCAGCGAACTGGAAAAGGAAGTTGGGAAAAAACTCTTTCACAGACGTTCAAAGACGGTTTCTTTGACGGAAGAAGGGGAAATCTTCCTCTCCTTTGCGGAAAGAATTTTGGAGTTGGAAAACTCTTCTGTTGAAGAGATGAACGCCGTTTCCTCCCACAGAAAGAAATTCTCTATCGGCGCAATCAACGCCACCTATGAAGTGTACGTAAAGCCGCTGATCGACCGCTGTATGCACGGCAACGAAGAAACCTCTATCAAGGTAATGCTCGGACACTCGCTGGATATGATCCAAGCGTTGCAAGATCATATTTTGGATATGGTATTTTCCGCCGTACCTTTAAAGCGTAGCGGCTACAACTGCGACGTCTACGACGTTGACCGCGTCGCCCTCGTTTGTGCCAAGGGCAAGAACGCTTTTCCCGGCGGCATCACCAAGGACCAACTCGCCCATATCCCCTATCTTATGTGCGACCTCACCCTTTCAGATGCAGGTGTGTACATTCGTTCCCTCTTCCCTAAGAACCACGTGTTCCATTTGGAAGTGGACAACACCTCTAAACTGTTCCCGTATATCGAGCAGGGCTTAGGCTATTCCTTCCTGCCCTATAAGTTGGTAGAGCCGCAAATCAAGGCAGGGATCTTCGAGGAAGTATCCTTGAAAGATTTTGCCTCCCCTAAGATTACCACCTATCTCATTTACCGACATAACTACGACGTGGATTTGTTCTTAAAAAACGACCGTTGACGAAGTGAAAATAAAAGAAAACCGACCCGTTGGGTCGGTTTTTATTTTTGCGTTTCAAAGGTATATCCGCCTTGAGAAAGCCTGAGGGTAATATAACCGTTTTCATCCGTTCGGTATACGGCTATGCCGTATTCCTGCAAAAGGCGCAGGCATTCCTCGTTGGGGCTGTCATTCTTACCGCCGCGGCAAGAGAACACAGCCGCCCGACATTCAAGCGCCTCTAAAAAGGCACGCAGCGTATCCACGTCCGCATCCGTGCGCACCTGCACAACGTCAAAGCGTTCGATGGCAACGCCCCACTTTTCCAAAAGGCGCAACTCCTTCTCCGCTTCTATGGCGCGCAAGGTGTCGTTCCCGTATCTGCCGCCAAGCAAAAGCTCCGTGCCACCGTAGGACAGGGTGAGTACCAACTCCTTCGTTGATTGCCCGTCCGCAAGGGGATACAAGATCCGCAGGGCATAGTCTTCGCCTTCCATTAACACGCCCAAAGTAGCCGTATACTTAGGAATTTCCCTACGGTCCAAGTCTGCAAGAAACGCCGCGTAGGTTGCGTTCGTTCCCTCTTTCTCCAAAAGGTACGCCTCGCCTACCGTATAATAGCGCACCACCTCCCGTAATACCCCCACGCCACGCGTGGAAATATCGGGAACGACCACCGCATCAAGCTTGCGAACCCCTAATGCGTTCAAAAACCGCAACACCTGCTTTTTCGCCTCGCCGTCGTCCGCGCCGCCACCGATGAGCACCGTTTTACCGTCCGGCAACTCCACCAGCGTACAGACGCCGTTTTCCGCATCCAGATAATGCACGCGCGCCTCGCCGCTCTGCCGAGCGGAAACCTGCGGCAAGCCGACGTGATATTTCCAACTCTCCATCGGAACGAAAGCTGAGAACACGCAAAGTCCTGCCAGCAAACCGCAAATAGCCAGCAGGACGACGCGAAATATAGTTTGTTTTAGCCTTTCCTTTGAAATCTTTTCAGACCGATAACTCATCTTTGGTGATTTTGTCTGCTCCGTTTGTTATTTTCCGTTGCGGATACGATGACAGATGCCCTGCATCTTCTTTTCCACCGCGTGCATTTCGTCCGCGCAAGTCTTTAATTCCGCGCGATAGCTGTCCAAAAGGTCAGCGTTGACCTTGTAGGAAACCTCGTGTTCGAGGCTCGCCCACATATTCATAGAAATCGTCCTAAGTTGGATTTCCACGGGCACGCTACGGGTTTCCTTGGAAAGAGAAACGGGAATTTCCGCAATCAGATGCAGGCTGCGGTAGCCGTTGGGCTTGGGGTATTCTATGTAGTCCTTTTTCTGCAAAAGCACAACCCCCTCTTGCCGCAAGAATACGTCTGCAATATCGTACACGTCCTCTACGTAGCTGCAAATCACGCGCACACCTGCAATATCCTTGAGTTGCGTAAGGTTTTCCGCCACCTGCGCATAGCCGCGGCGAGCAAGCTTTTCATACGCGCTTTCCACCGATTTTAAGCGGCTTTCGATATGATGTATCGGGTCATGACCGCGGAGCATGGAAAACTCGTCGTCCAGCACCTCGAACTTGGCGCAGACCGTCTTCATCGCCCCCGAATACCAAGGCTTTTGCCGTTGATACTCCAGCAAAAATTTCTCCGCCTCCTCTAAGGCAAGGTCGTCAAACACCCGTTTTTTATTCTCCACCATCATACACCTCGGTTGTTGGATTTTCCGCCGCTTTCCTCTTTAATCCGTTCAAAAAATACAGCGTGAACGGAATCGCAAACAGGAAGGAGAGCAAGTCGGACACAGATTGCATACATTCAATCCCCGTGATATCAAACAACGGCGGAAGAATGAAAATGAGCGGAATATAGAACAGCCCTTGACGGGATACCGACAGAGCGGCAGCCGCCAACTTGTTGCCCACCACTTGATAGGTCAACCCAGCCATAAAGTTGACGGGAAGTAAGGGCATGGAAAGGCATTGAAAGCGAAGAGCAGCCGTACCGATTTCACGGGCGGTTTCCGAATCCAAGAAGGTCTGCATTAACCACGGTGCAATGATTGCGCAAACGGCGGCAAAGCCCACCATAATCCCCGTCGAAAACGCCAGCGTGAATAAGTACGCCTCACGCACACGGCTGTATTTTCCCGCGCTGTGATTGTACCCCAGCACCGGTTGATACCCCTGCCCGATCCCCAACGAAATCGAGAACGCCAGCATAAAGATTTTCTGCACAACGCCGAACGCCGCCTGCGCACCGTTGATATTCATCAGCAGGTTGTTCAAAAGCACGGTACAAAGGCTGGCAAGCATCTGGCGGCAAAAGGAAGGAAATCCCGTATATACCACCTGCCAAAGGGTCGGAAGATACCTTGAAAGATTTTTCGGCGAAATATTCGTAATCGTCTTACCCGAAAAGAAGATAAAAATCAGGATACCAAAACTGACCGTCTGCGAAATCATGGTGGCAAGAGCCGCGCCCTCAACCCCCATATTCGCCCCGTAAATCAAAATGGGGTCTAACGCTACGTTCAAGATTGCGCCCGTGCAAAGCCCGATCATCGAGGTGAGCGCCTTTCCCTGCGCACGCAAAAGGTTATTCATTACGAAGGACATACACATCAGCGGCGCAGAAATCAAAATGTAGGTCGCGTAAATCTTTGCATAATCAAGGGTTGTGAAGGCAACGCCACTCTCCTGCGCCGCACCCAACAGCATTACCAGCGGCTCTAAGAAAATCAACCCGAATAGCGTAAGCAGCAACCCGATCCCAAGCGCCGAGAAAAACGCCGTCGAGGCTACCCTGTCCGCTCCCTTTTGGTCGCGTTTTCCAAGCAGCGCGGACACCACGCTCCCTGCGCCCATACCCAGCGTAAAACCGATGGCTTGGATAATCGACATCAGCGAAAGGACTACGCTTACCGCGCCGATGGCTTGGTCGCCCAACCCCGATACGAACAGCGTGTCTGCCATATTGTATAACGAGGTTACCATCATATTCAGCATAGTCGGTATCCCCAAGGAAATAATCAACCGCGGAATGGGCGTTTTGGTCATTCGCTCGAATTGAGCCCGCTCCCTTTCGTCCACTTTATTACTATCGTTATGTAAATTTTCTACTCTTTCCGTTTCCATATTTTTTTGCCTCACAACTTCTATTATAAAACAGATAAAGAAAAAATGCAACCGCTTAAGAAAAAATTTCGTCTATTTTTCAAACGGTTTGTCTTGCTTTTTTCCGTTTGGCATGTTATAATGCAGGTATGAAACGCAATCTTTCTCCAAACAACGGAAAGGTTTACCCCTTTCGTCATAACTCCGTAAGCATCGTTTTTTGCATCCTTGCTCTGCTCTTATGCGCGGCAGGCGTCGGTATGTCCGTCTATCGTATCATCACCGAAGGTGTAGAAGATTTTACTAAGGTGCTGCAAAGCCCTTTCCTTATTTTAATCTGCCTCTTCTGCGCCACCGTGATTATCTCCATTCTGGTAAAATCGGAATTTATCGTCGCAGGCGGAGAGTTGATTACCCGCTTTGGGTTTATCAAGAGCCGTCTGAATATCTCCACCATTACCTCAATGGAGCACGACAGAGGCGCACATAAGCTCACCGTCTATTGCGGCGAGGAATACACCGTTTTCACCCTCAAACAGGAATGGGAAGACGATATCGTCCACGAGATTTGTTCTGCAAACAAAGAGATTGAACTCTCTTTCACGATGACAGAAAACAAGCCCCCGAAAGACGAGGGAAACAAAAAAGATAAGTCGGATAAGCCCGACGATAAAAAGGACGAATAATCCTTTCCAATAACGGAAAAGCAATTGAATACAAAAAAAGCGGGAAATTCCCGCTTTTTCTTTTGTTTTTTGTTATTTCTCTACGCGAACGATGCTCTCTACTGCGCCGATGCCCGACGCGTTGATTTTCGCCGCCGCATTCTTCATCGCGTTTTCGTTGCTCTTGTGGGTAATGACAATCAAGGGCACTCTGTCGTCCGTTTCGTTCTCCTTACCCTTCTGCGCAACCTCGACAATCGAAATGCCGTATTTGCCGAATATGCCCATAATCTTTGCCAAAACGCCTGCCCTATCCTCTACGGACAGACGGACGTAATACGCGCTCTCGAAATTCGCAACGAACTTCGTTTCCGGGCTTGCCGTCGCCGTATTCTTGAAAGTAGAATACTTAATCTCCGAATGGGTTGCCGCAAAGATAACGTCGGAAACTACTGCGCTTGCCGTAGGCAACGAGCCTGCTCCTCTGCCGTACAGCATAATATCCTCTACCGCATCCCCCGTCAAAAAGACCGCGTTGTAGGAGTCGTTGACCGACGCCAAGGGATGGGTGGAAGGAATAAAGGTCGGGTGCACGCGCGCCTCAATCCCCTTTTCCGTGTTCTTGCCGATCGCCAAAAGTTTTAAGGTGTAGCCAAGCTCCTTCCCGTAAGCGATGTCCGTGGCTTTGACCTCACGGATCCCCTCGCGCATAATCTTTGCGAAAGGCACTTTCGTATGGAACGCCATCGAAGAGAGAATGGAGAGTTTGTACGACGCATCAAACCCGTCTACGTCTGCCGTAGGGTTAAATTCCGCATAACCAAGGCGCTGCGCTTCTTTCAAAGCGTCCTCGTACTGCGCGCCGCTTTGCGCCATCTGCGTTAAAATGTAGTTGGTCGTGCCGTTGATAATCCCCATCATCGAAGTGATATGGTTCGCCTGCACACCGTCCAACAAAGTACGGATAATGGGCACGCCGCCTACGCAACTTGCCTCGTAATATAAACCGCAGGAATTGCGCTTTGCCTCTCTTTCTAATTCGTGAGAGAATTTACAAATCAATTCCTTGTTCGCCGTGACCACCGTCTTGCCTTGACGGAGCGCCGCAAGGATAAAATCCTTGGCAACGCCGCAGCCGCCGATCGTTTCCACAACGATGTCCACGTTGGGGTTCGCAACCACCTCGGCAATCGAGGATGCGAGCGCCTCTTCGGGAACGCCGATGGACAACGCTCTTTCACGGTTGTTGTCCAAAACGCTCTCTACCACGATGTCCACGTTCTGCGTTTTTTGATAAAATTCCCTATGGTCTACTAAGGTTTTAAACGTACCGCCACCCACGACGCCTACGCCTAAAATTGCAACGCCTACTCTTTTCATATTCTCACTCCTACTTCTTTAAAATAACCGATTAACCCTCAGGGCAATTCAAGTAATACAGATACTTCAAGCCCTTTAACGTCAACAGTTTGTCCACCTTGTCAATGCAGGTAATTTCCTTGGAAATGACGTTGGAGAAACCACCCGTCGCAACGGTGATAACGTCCTCGCGCTTCAGTTCCTTTTTGATGCGTTTGACGATGTATTCCACAAGCCCTGCAAACCCAAACACGATACCTGCCTGCATATTCGTAACGGTGTTTTTTGCAATGATGCTGTCGGGGGCTTCGATTTCCACACGCGGAAGTTTTGCCGTGCCGTTTACCAGCGAATCCAGCGAGCCCTTGATACCCGGGGAAATAACGCCGCCGATAAATTCGCTGCGCTCGTTGAGGACGTTAAAGGTGGTCGCCGTGCCAAAGTCAACGACGATCATGGGTTTACCCTGCCCACCGTACTCTACGATTGCGGAAACGCAGTTGACAAGCCTATCCGCGCCCACTTCCCTCGTATCGTCGCAACGGATATTCAAGCCCGATTTCAGCCCCGGCGCAACATGCAGCGGTTTCAGGTTCAAATATACGGCGCACATCTTGTCGATGGTATAGTCCAGCGAGGGAACAACCGAAGAAATGATGCCGCCCGTGATTTTAGACAAGGGAATGTCCTTAATCTTCAGCATATTTACCAGCTGACTGCCGTATTCGTCCGAGGTCGAGCGAAAATCGGTGGCGACGCGGAAGGAAATTTTCAGTTCGTCCTTTTCGTAAATCGCATACTTAATATTCGTATTACCGATGTCAATACAGATAATCATACTTTATTTCCTTTTAAACTGCTTTTCCACCACCCCGATAACACGGTGCAAAGCGGGGGAAACCAACAGATTGATAGCAAGCTCAATGAAGAAATTAAAGGTTATCAAGCCTACTAAAATGAATACAAAAACGTTCATACCGCCCATATCAATCGAAGATTGAAAAATCGAAATACTCTTCGACATACAAAGGCAACCGACGATGAACAATCCCGTATTGATAACGGGTACTACCGCCGAAGCAACGAACAGCGCCACCAAGCCGTTCTTTTGAACAAGCCATTCATACAGCAGCCCTGCTACAAACCCTGCCACCGAAGTTTTGACGATACAGGTCAAGGCGGCAACAACGGGCGTATACGTCCAAATCACCGCATAGAAGGGGGCAAGCCCCATAATCACCTGCACAAGCACCACCACGCCGCAGGCAAAGCCCAAGAACAATCCCGACCATTTGCCGAACAAAACCGCCCCCAAAACAATGGGAATGAGGGTAAAGTTCAACTGCACCGTGCCGATGGAAATCGTGCCTCCAAACGCCTGCAAAACGATGACCAAAGCGAGCAAAATTGCCGTACCCGTAATCTCACGGGTAGTCAAGCCCTTTTTATCACTCATAAAAATACCTCCGTCGAACCTGCCGTATGCAGTATCCGCAGAAAAAATTATTTGCAAGCAAAGCGCACGCTTTTTGGTCGAACCGAAAAGCCGTATTCGCCACGTCGCCTCGATTGCATACGCCTATTATAACGCATTTTTTTTGGATTTGCAACAAAATGAAAGTCCTTTTATCATAAAAACACCGCACCATTTTCAATATTTTAGAATAATATGTAATAGAAATACAAAACCGCAGGCAATATTTTCACAAGACTACATACCCCTGCGGTCAAACAGGAGGTTTCTTTATGAATTGCTTTTCGCAGGGTAATACGACTCTCTGGATTTTGATTGCACTTCTCGTGCTCGGTTGTAAGGACGGGATTTTCTGCTCGAACGTGTTGAGTGGCTGTGGACTTCCCATCATCGTGGCGCTTTTGTATTGTTTATACAAAAACGGAACGCTGTCCTCTATTCTCACCCCGAACTGCTGCTGCCAAAACAGCTGCTGCTAAGAAATACGGAGCTGGTTTCTTCCAGCTCCGTCCTTTTTTTATTACTGCTCGTTTCGTAAAAAGTAAGCCTGCAGGGCAACAATCGTCTTTGCATCGCGCAAAGTCCCCGTCTTCAAGCCTTCCCTTGCCTCCTCTAAAGGCATAAAAATCGTTTCCACAAACTCTCCCTCGTCGGGGTGGCAAGTCGTTTGCTCCCCCTTTTTTACGTAGTAAATATAGATTTTTTCGTTGGTATAACCGGGGGTCGGGTAGAGTACGAACAACAGCTCGGCGTCTTCCGCTTTGGCGCAAACACCCGTTTCTTCTTCGAGTTCTCGAATCGCCGCCAACTTGGGGTCTTCCCCTCTTTCGAGCTTTCCCGCAGGCAATTCGACCACCTCTTCGCCGTAAGCGTAGCGGTATTGTTTTACCAAAGCCACCTTTCCGTCCTCTACGTACAGCGCGCAAGCGCCTCCCGGGTGTACCACGTGCTCACGTGTGCAAGCTTTCCCTGCACCGTCCAAAACGTCGTCGTTGCGTACGCATAAAATTTTTCCTTCAAAAACGCTGTTCGCCCGAACGCACTTTTCTTGCTTAAGCATCGTAAACCCTCACAAAATATTACTGCTTTTTTGGCTGTGTCACAGAGGATGGTTGATTTACAACAAAAATTTTTTTTGTTGGGTTGACGAGAAAAATATAAGAAAGACCAGCGTTTTGTGAGGGCGCATACCCTCAGCGGTCTGTAACCGAGCAAAACACGAAGTATTTCGCAATTATTTTTCCGAACCGTTTTCAAATACAAGCGAGATAAGGCACACGAGCATTTGTTGCAGGGCGCGTACCCATTGTACGCAACCAAAACAAAGCGCAGTTGAACGCAATATCGCGCAGAATTTCAAAACGGCGGTTCAAAAATCAACCAGATGATGTGATAGAGCCTATTTTTTTACCATTATAGCATAAAAAATGAAAAAACACAAAGATTTTTTGGCAAAACACCTTGATTTTTTGCGGCGGATTATATATAATGGATAAGCCTAAGCTCGATAATTACTTTACACCAAGGAGAGGTTTGTATGCAAATTCAAGGAGAAACGTCGGTAAACAAGCTGATACTGCTGTTTGTTTTCGACAAAATGGAGAGCGCCCTTTCGGAAAGAACGATTATCGAAATGTGCACCGCCGGCAACAACTGGCTGAATTATATGGACTGTATGGAGCTGATCCCCAAGCTTTTGGACGACGGCTTCCTCTGTCGCATTTCCTCTTCGGACGAAGAGCCGCTGTACACCATCACCAGCGACGGCAGAGAGAGCCTTTCCAGTTTCTACATCACCATTCCTAAAAGTACGCGCGACGAAATTACCGCTTTCGTCAAGCACAACAGCGGTAAACTGAGAAACCGTCAGGAATGTAAATCGGACTACTTCCAAAACAAGGACGGCTCGTATACCGTGTTCTTGAAGATTTTAGCCCCCGCGCAGCCGATGCTGGAATTAAAATTTGTCGTTCCCGACAAAAAAACGGCGCAGAATATCTACAAAAATTGGGAATGTAAAGCTTCCGAGCTGTATTCCGCCATCTATGAAACGCTTGTAGATTGAGTACCCCACCACACACGAAAAATATTTAAACGAGGTAAGCATATGTATACTTATTGGACGAAATGGACTTGTTCCAAACAAATTTTATTCGACGTAGACGCAGACAATAAACTGCGCAACGTCCGCTTTATCGGCGGCTGCGGCGGCAACCTGCAAGGGATTGCTCGACTTGTAGAGGGAAAAGATATCGACGAAGTGGAAACCCTGCTTGCAGGCATCAAATGCCGCAACAACACTTCCTGCCCCGACCAACTGTCAAAGGCAATCACCGAATACAAAGCGTCCTTGAACGCCCCCGTGGAAGATAAGGAATAACGAAAAACCCAAAGCAAAAAAGAAAGACTTTGACGCGCAGTCAAAGTCTTTTTTGTTGCAAAAAATCGTCAAAGAACACCAAAAATCAATGCTTGAAATGTCTGTCGCCGACGAAAATCATCGCGATTCCTGCCTCGTCGCAAGCGTCAATCGACAGCTGGTCGTTCTTGCTGCCGCCCGGCTGAATGACCGCCGTGATGCCAGCCTTGACGCACTCTGCAACGACGTCGGGGAAGGGGAAGAAAGCATCGGACGCCATTACCGAGCCCTTTGCGTTTTCGCCTGCGTGCTCGATTGCCTGCTGCGCCGCCCAAATACGGTTGGTTTGACCCATACCGATACCCGTCGTCTTGTCCGCGTTCCCGATGACGATTGCGTTCGATTTGGTGTGCTTTACCACACGCCAGTTGAACAGCAACGCCTGCATTTCCGCCTCGGTAGGCGCACGCTTGGTAACGACCTTGACGTTCTCTTCTGCAAAGAGCGTATTGTCATAGTCCTGCACCAGCAAGCCACCGTATACCTTTTTCATATCGTAGGCGGTGTTTTCTCTTTTTGCCTTGATATCGGGCAATTCCAGCAAGCGAATGTTCTTCTTTTTTGTCAAGATTTCCATCGCCGCAGGGGTAAAGCCCTCTGCAATCACGATTTCAATGAAGATTTTGGAAATTTCCGTCGCCGTAGCCTCGTCCACCACGCCGTTAATCGCCAAAATGCCGCCGAAAATGGAAACGGGGTCAGCCTCGTACGCCTTTACGTACGCCTCGTACACCGTCTTGCCCGTGCCTACGCCGCAGGGGTTTGCGTGCTTACAAGCCACTACGCAGGGTTCGTCAAACTCCTTCACAAGTTCCAAAGCGCCGTTCGCATCGTTGATGTTGTTGTAGGAAAGCTCTTTACCCCAAAGCTGTTTTGCCTTGGACAGAGAGCCTGCGCGCAGGAACACTTCGCTATAATAGGACGCACCCTGATGAGGGTTCTCGCCGTAGCGCATATCCTGCGTTTTTTCGTACGCAAAAGTGATGGTTTCGGGATAACGAATATCCAACTGCTGAGCAAGGTAGTTCGAAATCATACTGTCGTATACCGCCGTATGCGCGTACACTTTGTATTGTAAGTACTTCTTCGTTTCGAGCGTAATCTCCCCTGCCTCTAATTCGGAAAGCACCCTTTCGTAGTCCTTGGGGTCAACGACGACGGCAACGTCTTGATAGTTTTTCGCCGCCGCGCGAATCATCGTAGGGCCACCGATGTCGATGTTTTCCACCGCTTCCGCAAAGGAAACGCCCTCTTTGGCAATCGTCTGCTTGAAGGGATAGAGGTTGACCGCAACGACGTCAATGGTGTTGATACCCAAATCTTTGATTTGCTGCATATGTTCAGGGTTCGAACGCATCGCCAACAGACCTGCGTGCACCGCAGGGTGCAGAGTTTTTACTCTGCCGTCCAAACATTCGGGGAAACCGGTAATATCGCTGATACCGATGACGGGCAAGCCCGCCTCCTGCAAAGCCTTTGCCGTGCCGCCCGTGGAGATGATTTCATACCCACACGCCGCCAGACGCTGACAAAACGCAACGATACCTGTCTTATCGGAAACGCTGACCAAAGCTCTTTTTTTCATATGTACCTACCTTAAATAAATTATTTTCTTCGTTTTGGCGCAAACTAAGTTTGCTATGCTTGGAATTTTATTGACAGTCTACGTACTCGCTATCAATTTTTATGCCTTTCTATTTATGAAACGACTGCAAAAGGTCAAAGCCGCTGAACAGAAAAAACACGACCGCACCATTTCGCTGATCGCGCTGCTTGGCGGCGGACCGACTTTGTACGTGTGTATGTTCGTCTTTAAGAACCGTTTAGACAGCCTCTTTTTTATGGTGATTATCCCCGTCCTGACCGCCCTGCACGTGTACGTTTGGTTTTTCGGGTTTCGCTATGGCTTTGGTATTCCCCGTTGGGGATAACCATCAGCGCATTTTTTACCATTATAACAAAGTTTGTCGAAGAAGTAAAATGTTTGACGAAAATTTATCGCGATTTTTCCAAATTTATTCTGGAATTTGCGGCGAATTTACGGCGGCAACTTCCTCGGCGGTGGCTTTACGAAGCACTTTCTTTACTCGTTTGGGGTCGTAAGGCGCTGTTTCTAAAGAGAACCTTCTGGCGCAATCGACCAAGACGATTTCCTCGGTAGCGTTTTTGCCCATTTTCACCCAAACGTAATCCCCCGAGGCAAGTGCACCCTGCTCGTCGTAATACCAGTAATTACAGCCAGGATAGCCCAAAGGGCTAACGCCGACGAAAGTATATGCACCCCTACCGACTGCATGAACGGGATAGGCAGCGTAAAATTCCGCACGAAGCGCTTGGACGAAAGCGGAAATTTCCTCTCTGCCAAACAGCAGCGTATACACACCGCCAAGATAACAGCGCGTAGATTGCGAACGCATCAGGATACGCAACGCCATAGCGCAGGTATTTTCTCGCCGTTGCCTATGCGTCGTCGCCCGTGCGCCGTCCTCCTCTACGTACGGATATAAATCTATCGCAACGCCCGTATTCTCAAACGATATGGAATACGGCCTCGCGTATCCGCCGGCAAGCAGCCGCGACATAGAAAATAGCCATTTCTCCAAGTCCTCAGGCAAGACCCGAATGGTGTCCTCATACTCTAAATATTCGTTTTTTAAAGCAAAGCGCAAGTGCACCCATGCGCTTTCCTCTATATTTTTTGGCGTTCGTACGCCGCAACAAAACTGCGTGCCTTGTAATTCTATCGTCGGCATACGCCCACCCCCTTCGCTACCTTCATTGTTTCTATTATAGCATTTTTCGCGCATTTGTCAAGCGAAGAGAAGTGCATTGAAATCTTTGATTTCGTGAATTGCATACTGTGTATGCGTGAATTGTTTTACAGGGCAAAACGTGAATTGATTGCCAAGGGCAATCGTTGCGGAAATATTTTAATGATTCCATAACGCAAGGCAGCGCCTTGCAATTCACGAACGCTCTTTATCGTTCAATTCACGACGGCTATGCCGTCAATTCACGATTTGCGAAGCAAATCAATTTACTAAAAAAGACGGTTCGTTTCATCAAAACCGTCCTTTTTTTACTTATTCTACGACAGCCAATACCAAGGGGATTGCCTCTGGCTTTTCTGCCGAAATATGCGTCGATGCAAGCAGGCGTTCTTCCGCCGCCGCAAAGCCGCTTTCCTTGCCCGAATACAGCACCGCTATCGGGTCGCCTGCGCGAACGTAATCCCCCGTTTTTGCCTTCAGGTAAATACCTGCCGTGGGGTCAATGACGTCCTCTTTGGTGTTTCTGCCTGCGCCAAGCAGCAAGCTCGCCACCCCGTAGCCTTCGGCATCTACGCTGTGGATATAGCCGCTTTCCTTTGCAACGACCGTGCGCGAATACTTCGCCACGGGGAAGTTTTCAGGCTGCAAAATCCAAGCAGGATTGCCCCCTTGTCCCTCGACCATTTTCGCAAACGTTTGCAGACCTGCCCCCGTCGAAATGGCATTTTTCGCCATTTGCAGACACTCTTCGTACGTGCCTTTTTCCGCCAAAGCCAGAATGTGCGCCGAAAGCTCCAAGCACAGCTCCGTCAAGTCGGCAGGCCCTTTCCCCTGCAGGGTGTGAATTGCCTCTACAACCTCTAACGAATTACCGATTGCATACCCTAAAGGCGTACCCATGTCCGTGATGAGCGCTCTTACACGCTTTCCTGCGCGCTTGCCGATTTCCACCATCCATTCCGCAAGCTCGCGGCTTTTTTCCAGCGTTTTCATGAACGAGCCGCTGCCCGTCTTGACGTCTAAAACGATGCAATCGTCGTCTGCCGCCAGTTTTTTGCCCATAATGCTCGAAACGATTAGCGGCAAACTGTCCACCGTCGCGGTAACGTCGCGAAGTGCGTACAGCAATTTGTCCGCAGGCGCAAGCGTGGCGTTCTGACCCACGATGGCAATCCCCGTTTCGTTGACGATGTCCTTAAACTCGTCTACGGGAATATCCGTTCTAAAGCCGGGAATCGCCTCTAACTTGTCTATCGTGCCGCCCGTATGTCCTAAGCCTCTGCCGCTCATTTTGGCAACCTTGACACCAAGGCTCGCCACGATGGGGGCAACCACGAGGCTCGTCTTATCCCCTACGCCGCCCGTAGAGTGCTTGTCCACGCGCAAGCCGTGGATTTCGGAAAAATCAAGACGTTCGCCGCTGTCGCGCACCGCAAAGGTCAACGCCGTCGTTTCTTCCAACGTCATTCCTCGAAAGTAAATCGCCATGCACAGCGCCGATACCTGATAATCGGGGATTTCGCCCTTGGTATAACCCTCGATAAACCAACGAATTTCCTTTTCGGATAATTCGCCGCCGTCCCGCTTTTTCTGAATTAAGTCGTACATTCTCATATTCGTATCTCGTCTTTAATTTAAGTCTGCTTTTCCAAAGGAAAAGGGCAACAGTTTTGCAAGCGTAAACGCCTCGTAGCGTTCAGGATTGCCCAACACCACGACAAAGTCGCCGTCGCAAAATTCCGCAAGCACCTGTCGGCATACGCCGCACGGGGCGCAAAATTCCGCCGTTTCCTCTCCCTTACCGCCAACGATTGCAATAGCAATAAACTCCCTTTCGCCCTCGCTGACCGCCTTGAAAATCGCCGTACGCTCTGCGCAGTTCGTGGGGGTATACGCCGCGTTTTCTACGTTGCAGCCCGTATAGACCTTGCCGCTTTTGCCAAGCAACGCCGCGCCTACTTTGAACCCCGAATAGGGGGAATAGGACGCCTTTCTCGCCTCGGCGGCAATCGCCATCAATTCGCCGTGCGTCATTGCAGTATCTCCTTCAAAAAGCCCTCGCCAAAAATACGGTCGGTCGGCAAGTCAAACCACTCCAAAATGGTCGCGCCGATGTCCGCAAAGCTCTCTCTCGTGCCCAAATCCACCCCTTCTTTCAGCTTTTTGCCATAGGCAAGCATCGGGGTATACTCCCTCGAATGGTCGGTGGATGGCGTCTGCGGATCGCAGCCGTGGTCAGCGGTGATAATTAAGAGGTCGTCCTCTTTTAAAAGGGGCAACAGCTCGCCTAATCTGCGGTCGAACGCCGTCATCGCCTTGGCGTAGCCCTCGATATCGTTGCGGTGTCCGTAGACCATATCAAAGTCAACGAGGTTGATAAAGCAAAGACCGTTGAAGTCGCGTTTTGCAATCTCTATCGTCGCATTCATTCCGTCCTCGTTGCCTGCGGTGGGACGGCTCTCCGTCAAGCCCACGCCTGCAAAAATATCGTAGATTTTACCCACCGAAAGCACGTCGTAGCCTGCTTGCTTTAACACAGTTAAAGCGGTGTCCGACGGGGGCAGCAGAGAATAGTCGTGTCTGCGAGAGGTACGCTTGAACGGATATTCGCCCTCGAACGGACGGGCAATGACCCTGCCAACGCCGTGTTCGCCCTGCAACAGCTCTCTTGCGATTTTGCAGTAGCGGTACAGTTCCTCGACAGGAATTAAGTCCTCGTGCGCCGCAATCTGGAATACGCTGTCCGCAGAGGTATAGACGATTAACTTGCCTGTCTTTAAATGCTCTTCCCCGTAGTCCTTGATGACCTCCGTACCAGAGTAAGGCTTGTTGCAAAGCACTCCCCTACCCGTTTTACGGGTAAATTCCGCCAACAGCTCCTCGGGAAAGCCGTCGGGATAGGTGGGCAACGGACGGGGGGAATAAATCCCTGCAATTTCCCAATGCCCGATGGTGGTGTCCTTACCCTTGGACGCCTCGGTCATTCTTGCTCGGCAAGCCTTGCCGCCCGCAATTTTATCCTCAATTCCTTCAATGCCGAAAAGCCCCAACTCAGTCAGGTTGGGGCAATCGAAAGCTGGGTGCTTGCGAATGACGGCCAAGGTATTGCTGCCTTCGTCCCCCCATTCGCCTGCGTCAGGCATCGCGCCGATGCCTACGCTGTCCAAAACAATTAAAAATGCTCTTTTTGCCATAAATTTCCCTTATTCTTCCGCGATATTGAGCGCAATCTCCATCATCTTCGTGAAGGAAATTTGTCTTTCTTCCGCGGTGGTGTTCTCCTCAGGATAGATGAAGGAATCGCTGACCGTGCAGATGCAGAGCGCTTTTTTGCCCGCTCTTGCGGCGTTGCAATACAGAGCCGCCGACTCCATCTCTACGCCAAGTACGCCCATCTTCGCCCATTGCAGACCAGAATTCGCATCGTCGTAGAACATATCCGAGGACAGAATGTTGCCCACGCGGTAGTTCACGCCCGCTTTTTCACATTCTTCCACCGCCTTGCGAACGAGCTCGTAGCTGGCAATCGGCGCAAACGTCCCCGGAAGATTGTACTGCGAGGCGTAGTTGCCGTTTGTGCAAGCGCCCATCGCTACTACAATGTCGCGTACGTGTAGCTCCGGCGAGAACGAACCGCAAGAGCCTACGCGAATGATGCTTTCTACTCCGTAGAAATTAAACAGTTCGTAAGAGTAAATCCCGATAGAGGGCTGTCCCATGCCCGAGGCCATAACGGACACGCGCTTGCCCTTATAATAACCCGTGTAGCCCTGCACGCCGCGCACGTTGTTGACGAGCACCGCGTTTTCAAGATAGGTTTCTGCAATAAATTTCGCGCGCAAAGGGTCGCCCGGCATCAGTACCGTCTTGGCAAAATCGCCTGCCTTTGCCGCAATATGAGGGGTAGGAATTGACATAATCTTCTCTCCTTTATCTTCTCTTTTTTCTATTTCGTAGACCGTGAAAGGCTTAATAGCCCTTTCCCTCTACGCCTTGTACCGCCTTGACCACACGGCTTGTGCCCAGCCTTGCCGCGCCGTTGTCCAAAAACGCCTGCGCGTCCTCCAAGCCGGAAATGCCGCCCGCCGCTTTTACGAGTACCTTTTCGCCCACGTTCGCGCGCATCAATTTAACGTCCGCAAGCGTTGCCCCTGCCGTCGAAAAACCCGTCGAGGTCTTGATAAAGTCTGCGCCCGCCTCGGTGACGATTTTGCACATACGCAATTTTTCGTCTTCCGTCAAAAGGCAGGTTTCGATGATGACCTTCAAAATTTTGTCGCCGCAAGCCGCTTTGATTTGGCGAATCTCTTCGCGCACTTCATCGTCTTTACCAGCCTTCAAAAGACCGATGTTGATGACCATATCAATCTCGTCCGCGCCGCAGGCAATCGCGTCCTGCGTTTCAAAGACCTTCACCGCCGTAGAATTGTAGCCGTTCGGAAACCCGATGACCGTGCAGATTGCCAGCTTATCGCCTACGTATTCCTTTGCCTGTCCAACGTAGCAAGGGGGAATACATACCGAAGCCGTAGCGTACCGCATACCGTCGTCGCAGATTTTTTGAATGTCTGCCCAAGTTGCCGTCTGCCCCAAAAGAGTATGGTCGCATTTGGATAATATATTTTTTACATCCATTGTTTTTCTCCGTTCATTTTTATTTTCCTTGCTTGTATTATAGTCTTTTTTCCTTTTTCTGTCAAGATTGCTATAGAAAATTTTTTACTTTTTCCATTTTTCTTTGAAAAGGGGCTTGCTTTTTGTCGAAAATCGTGTTATAGTAGAGTGGCAATCGTGGGTTTGTATGCGTTTTTCTCGCGCCCACGTATGTACATGTGTACCATACAAAACACACGTGTGCAAGCTTTGCATTTCATTTTTACAAGGTCTTTCAAAATGACGATTAGTATACAAAAAGCAAATTTCTGGAAACGTTTTTCCGCATGGCTGGTAGATACGGTTGCCGTATTCTTTGTGGCGCTCGGCGTATTCATTCTTGCCTGCTCTATCGTCGGCACGGACAAGCTCGAGCAAGCCTATCAAGATACAATCGAGCCGTATAGAATCGCCGTAGAGGCGGAATTTTCCATCGACCTCGAATTTATCAACACCGAAGAATATCGCAAAATGGAGCAAGCGGATCGCGCGGCATACGACGACCTTTACAAAACCGCACAGGAAGCCTTATCAAAAAAGATTGAGGCGGATAAGGACGCCGTAGCGTTGTATAACGAATGGCTTACCCAAAGCATTACCGCAGCGATTGTCGGTCTGCTTGCCAGCCACCTACTGCTCAATTTCTGCCTGCCGCTCCTTTTGAAAAACGGACAGACGCTCGGCAAAAAGACGTTCGGCTTGGCTGTAATGCGAACAAACGGTGTTAAAGTAAGCGGCGCCGTGCTGTTTTCCAGACAATTCATCGGTTTATGCGCGATAGAAACGCTGGCGGTGATTTTTATGTGTTTCCTTGGCATCGTTGGCTTGATTACGGCTCTTTTGGTACAAGTCCTGCAAATCGGCGTGATGATTAAGACGGAAACGAATTCTTCCATTCACGACCTGCTTGCGGACACGGTAGTCGTTGAACTTGCCAGCCAACAGATTTTTGAAACGGAAGAGGAGCGCGCGCAATTCCTTGCCCAAGAGAGCGTGGAAACCCAGGAGAGCACGGAAAACGCAAGCCCTGATGAAGAATCCGCACCCCTGCAAGCCGCGGAACTCCCCACTAACGACGGAAACGAAACGTCTGCGGACGCATAAGACGCATAAAGGTATCTTACTAAAGTTTAAAAATCAAGAGATTGATTAAAATAAAAAATATTTGATATTTTCTAAGGAGACGAAATGAAAGTAGAGCTGCAAAATCTCACCAAAATCTTCCCTAGCCGCAACAAAAAAGCGGGCGGCGAAGTGGTAGCGGTAAACAACTTCACGTTTACCATCCCCGACGGCAAGCTGGTAGGCTTGCTTGGCCCTTCCGGTTGCGGTAAGAGCACCACGCTGTATATGATCAGCGGTTTGCAACAGCCCTCGGCGGGTAAGATTTTCTTCGGCGAAGAGGACGTAACCGACCTTTCCCCTGAAAATAGAGGGATTGGTTTGGTATTCCAGAACTACGCTCTGTATCCCCACATGACCGTATTGCAAAACATTATGTTCCCCCTGCAGAACCTGCGCGGCGCGGACAAGATGACCAAAGCGGCTATGTTGGAAAGAGCACACCAGGTTGCTAAACTCGTACAGATTGACGAGTTGATGGACAGAAAGCCCAGCGAACTGTCGGGCGGTCAGCAGCAGCGTGTTGCGATTGCGCGTGCGCTTGTTAAGATGCCTCGCGTACTCTTGTTGGACGAGCCTCTTTCCAACCTTGACGCTCGTTTGAGATTGCAGACCCGTGAAGAGATCCGCAGAATTCAAAAAGAAACGGGCATCACTACCGTATTCGTTACCCACGACCAGGAAGAGGCGATGAGTATCTCCGATATGATCGTCGTAATGAAGTTGGGCGTAGTACAGCAGGTCGGTAAGCCGCAGAAAATCTACGACGACCCCACCAACCTGTTCGTTGCAAAATTCTTGGGTACTCCCCCTATCAACGTCTTCAACGGACGCGTAGAGGGCGGCAAACTGTACATCGGCGACGCAGCGGTTTTGGACGTACCCGGCGTTGAGGATAAGGAAGTTACGGTTGCCGTTCGTCCCGAAGGCTTTATTTTGGACGACAACGGCGCGCTGGAATGCAACCTTTCCAACGTAGAGGTCATGGGTCGCGACGTCAGCATCGTTTCGACGCACGAACAGTCGCAAAACCCCGTCATCCGTTCGATTATCGACGCAGACAACAAAATCGACCTTAACGCTAAGTCGGTAAAATTCTCTTTGAAGGCGCATAAGACCTTCCTCTTTGATGCGAAAACAGAGGAGAGAATTCGCTTCGGGGAGGCTGAATAATGGTTGTGCTGAACGCATTAAAAACCTTTTTCGTAGATTGGATTTGGAAAACCTTCTGCGTGAAATGGATCTGGCAAACCTTTTTCGTTGCCTGGATCTACGACGGATTTTTCCTTGGATTTATCTGCAAAAAGTTAAAATTTGACAAATGGAAGGGTTGGATTTATCTTTCCCCCGCCCTCGTTCTGCTTGCTATCTTCACGGTATGGCCCATCATCAATACGTTGGCGCTTGCCTTCACGAACAATGCAGAACTTTACAATCGTCAAGGCACGGGATTTGGTATTGAAAACTTTACGAAGGTTTTGGAATACCAAGGTTTCTTGGACTGTCTTAAGAACACCTTGCTTTTGACGGTACTTACCGTACCTCTGTCCACCATTTTGGCACTCTTGATTGCGGTATGCTTGAATGCGATTAAGCCCCTGCAAAGATTTTTGCAGACGATCTTCTTCCTGCCGTACGTAACGAACTCGCTGGCAATCGGTATGGTATTTGCGGCAATGTTCAACGTCGTTGGTGCGAGATATGAAGACGGTGCTTTGACCTCCAACTTCACGCTGGGTATCATCAACAACGTCATCACCCTGTTCGGCGGACAGCCCGTCAACTGGATCAATAGCGGCTCTGGCTACTGGGAAAACATCGCGGTTATGACGATTTATATCGTATGGAACGCGTTGCCCTTCAAGATTCTCATTTTGCTGGGCGGCTTGCAGAGTGTAAACAAGCAGTATTACGAAGCGGCGAAAATCGACAGCACCCCTCGTTGGAGGGTGTTTACGAGAATTACCGTACCCCTTTTGTCCCCGATGCTTGCCTACGTTGTCATCACGGGCTTTATCGGAGGGTTTAAGGAATACACCAGCATCGTCGGTATCTTCGGAGAAGATATGGGACCGAACAACTTAAATACGATGGTCGGTTATATTTACAACTCGTTGAACGGCGACTACACCGGTCGTGCCAGCGCAGCGGCGCTGATTCTGTTCCTGATCATCTTTGCGGTGACGATGGTTAACCTGTACGTCAGCAAGAAGAAGACGCATTATTAAGAGGAGGTAAAAGGTTATGGAAAACAAAAATCCCGTAAATCCTGAGGAAACGACCCAGACGGAAGTTTCCACAGAAGCTACCTCCCCTAAC
>JAFQVL010000041.1 GCA_017408045.1 Clostridia bacterium
GTCCCCCTGCAATAAACGGTTCATGCGCGTTGGCGCGTACAGGCTTTCAAAAATTTCGTTGACCGCGCGCTTTTGCCCGTCGGTAAACGAAAAACCAAAGCGAAGGGAAAACTCTTTCACTTCTTTTGCGGAAACCGAATATTTATTCAATCTCACTTCTTCCTTCCCGCCTTTCATCATTTTAAAAGCAGAAATCAAAACGAAGTATTCCTCGAGGGCAATTCGCTCGGCGGCGACGTCCCTTGCCCGTTCGGACGAGGGATTGTGGATTTCATAAAACGCCCGCGCAAGGGAAGGTAAATCGTATTTTTGTTGCAGCGGATAAGGCACAAGACTATCAATTTCAACCTTTTTAATCGCTTCCTGCACCGCACGGCGCACGACCTTTTGCGTCAGCTTGCCCTTGAGCGAATAGACGGGAACGATCCCCTTTAAATGTTCGTTTTTGTCTAAAGGCTCGAAAGTGGGATTGACCAGCGTCCGCTGCCCAAATTCATTCCGCACTCGCCCGTAAAAGAGGTATTCGCCCGGTTGCAGCTTTGCTGCAACGTACGGCTGGTTAAACCAAACGATGGTGAAGGGATACCCCCCTTGCGTGCAGTATGCTCGCACCGTTTTAACGCGGCTAAAGGTATTCGACTGCACCCGATTTACCTCGGCGACAATCAGCACCACGTCGTTATGATAGGCATCCTTTAAGGAAGAACGGTTGGTCAAGTCCAAATAGGCGCGCGGAAAATAGCGCGCTAAATCCTCCGCGCTTTTTACCCCAAGCGCGGAAAACTCCTTCTCCCGCTTTTCGCCTATGCTCTTTAGCGCCGACAGTCGCATTTGCCACCTCGCATAAAAAAATCAAAGCAGGAAGCAGCGTTTGCTGCAACCTGCTTTTGTGGATAAAGTGTATCTTTATGAATAAATATTCATTACTCCAACGACAGCACGTAATAGTATACGGGTTGTCCGCCGCTGTGGAAATCTACGTCGCAGTCGGGGTATTCCTCCGCAATTTTCGCGCACAGAGCCTCCGCATCCTCCTCCTTGACGTCCTCGCCGTAGTACAGCGTGATGACCTGGTGAGAATCCTCTTTCATCTTTGCGATCAAACGGAGCACCGCATCGTCAATCTCCTTGGATTTCGCCAAAATCTTCTTGTCGTCCAAGCCGATGATGTCCCCTTCCTTGATGGCTTTGCCGTCAATGGTCGCATTTCGAACCGCGTGAGTTACCTGACCTGCCTTTACGTTGTCCAAGGCGTGGATCATATTCGTTTTATTTTCCTCTGCGGTCGCTTCGGGGTCAAATTCGAGCGCTGCCGCAAAGCCCTGCGGCACGTTTTTGGTGGGAATGACGTGCAGCGTACGATTTTCCACCAACGCTTTCGCCTGCTCAGCCGCAAGTGTGATATTCTTGTTGTTCGGGAATACGAAGATATGCTCCGCATTGATTTTGAGCGCCGCCGAAGCGATGTCGCTTGCAGACGGGTTCATCGTTTGTCCGCCTTCGAGGACGCGGTCTACCCCCAAATCCTTGAAGATATCCGCAAGGCCAGCGCCTGCACAGATGGCAAGCATGCCCATTTCCTTCTTTTCCGCCTCTAATTTCGCCTTCAACTGGCGGTTTTGTTCCAGCATGTTCTCAATTTTCGGACGATCCAACTCGCCAAGTTCCAACGCATAGGTCAACGCCTTGCCCGGCTGGTTGGTGTGTACGTGCACCTTAATCAGTTCTAAGTCGCCGATACAAATAACGCTATCGCCGAGGCGCATCAAACGCTCCTTCAAGCGGTCGATATCCGAAAGTGTCGTACTCTTTTTCAAGTTGATGATGAAGAATTCGGTGCAATACGCAAACTGAATTTCCCCAAGATCCATATTCATAATTTCAGAGTTATCACCGAAATCATTTTCGGGCGCAGCCTCCGTTTCCGCAGGCGCATCCGCTACCTCTTCGCCCGTCAAAACACAGGCAAATCCCTTGATTACGGTCATCAAGCCCATACCGCCGCTGTCAACGACGCCTGCCTTTTTCAAAACAGGGAGCATTTCGGGGGTCATCGACAACGCTTTGTCGCCTGCCGCCACGATTTCCGCGAAAAAGTCTTCAAAATTTTTCTTCTTCGAGCCGACTTTAGAGGCGTGCTCGCTCATCAAACGGATAACGGTTAAAATCGTACCTTCCTTCGGCACGGATACCGCGCCGTAAGCAACTTTCGTACCAGCCTCCAACGCTTTTACAAACGTTTTTACGTCAATCCCGTCCGTACAGGAACGTAAGACGGAACAAACACCTTTTAAAATTTGGGAAAGAATAACGCCAGAATTACCTCTTGCGCCCTTCAAAGCGCCCTTTGAAACGCTCTCACAGATGTCGGCAAAGGAGTTCGAAGTGCAAGCCGTCAACTCACGAACTGCCGACTGCATCGTCAGCGACATATTCGTACCCGTATCTCCGTCAGGGACGGGGAATACGTTGAGCGCGTCTACCTTTGCACGATTATTTTCGAGCAGCTTTGCGCCCGTATATATCATTTTTCTCAGCTCGGTGCTGCTTATCGTTTTATGCATAATATAAATTGAATGCTCCTTATTTTTTTGATGGGCTGTAATTCAAAAAGGATTGCACGGAAAAATCGCAAGGCTTTTGCCTCGCTACAAAAAATTACAGTTTTACCCCAATGACGTTTACGTTGACGGTATTGACAATCATCCCCGTAAAACGCTCTACTTTATACTTGACGGCCTCTTTCAAAGATTCCGCCACTGCGTTGATCGACACGCCGTATTTCACGATGACGTAGACGTCTACGTAAATACGGTTGCCGGAAGTTGTTACTTTAATGCCCTTGCCGCCGGTGTCTTTTTTCAAAAGTTCCGCAAGACTGTCCGTAAAGCGACGGGATACCATTTCGACAATCCCGTAGCATTCCATCGCGGTATGCGAAGCTACCTTGGCAATCGCAAGGTCGGAAATGGATATTTTACCGTAAGCGTTGTTTGTATTTACTGACATAATCAAAACAATGTAATCCGAATCAAGATTTTTAGCGAAGCATTTTGCCTGCTACTTCGCTCCCAAAACCTTGATAAACCGATAACCCTTCTCCTAGTTCCTTTTTATTTTACACCATTTTCCTATCTTTGGCAAGCACTTTTTGAAAATTTGTAAATATTTTTTATTTTTTTATTTTTCGCCCTCAAAAACAATTGCTTTTTATTTTGAAAAATGCTATATTATTAATGCTTGTATTGCGCCTGCATATACGCACGCGCGCTTCAATAATAGAAATACGCAAGAAATTATCTCAAAATTCGGAGGTGTTAATATGTCCAGAGTATGCAATATTTGCGGTAAGGGTCAAACGAGCGGCAACAACGTCAGCCACTCCAACCGTAAAACGAGAAGAACCTTCAAGGCAAACGTTCAGAAGGTATCCTACGTTGAAAACGGTAAGGAAATGACCGGCTACGTATGCGCGAGATGTCTTAAAAAGGCTGACAGAGCGTAAGTTTTAAACAACATAGCAAGAAAAAAGCTGTTCCCCTGTGGGAACAGCTTTTTTTACACGCCCTCTTTTTCGAGGGCGTCTTTTTTGTTTAAAATCTTCTTGAGTAAAATCTGAATGACGATAAAATCCACCGCACCCGTCAATATCCAAGTAATCGGATAACAAATGAATATCATCGTCAGGGTCGGGTTCATCGGAAAGAAAACCCACAACCATACCACACGAAGCAAACAAGTACCCACCAGCGAAATAATCGTCGACAGCAACGATCTTCCTAAGCCCCGCAACACCCCCGAACAGTTGTCCATCAAACCGAACAAGAAATAGGGCGCACCGATGAGCCACATACGCAGATTTGCCGCTTCAAACGCCATTCTTTCCAAGCTCCCTTCCGCGCCTTTTTTGACGCCATAGAGCGCAAACAGCGGCTCTTTCAGCAGCAGCAAAATCGCCGTGAATACAAACGCAATCATCAAGGTAATCAGGAAACAGTTATACAGGATAGGCTTCACTCTTTCCGGTTTTTTCGCCCCCATATTTTGCCCCGTAAAGGTGACCGCGCCTTGGGATACGGCATTCATTGCCGCATAGGTAAAGTTCATCAAATTCGCTGAAGCGGCGTTGCCGTTGACAATCGGCTGATACTCTGTTCCGGGTGGCACGGACGCATTATTGACAGACACCACCGACGATTGTATTAACATATTCGACAAAGAAAACAGCGAGCCTTGTATCCCCGCAGGAAGACCGATACGCACGATTTCCGCAAAGGATTTTATATCTATCCGCAGATCAGAGAAAGAGAAAGTGGTCATATCCCGATCTCTGCTAAGCTTCCATGTAAGCAGCACAACGGAGAGAATATTCGCCGCCACCGTTGCAAGGGCTACACCTTCCACGGACATTCCCAATACCAGCACAAAAAACAGGTTGAGTAAAACGTTGACAGCCCCCGAGGTCGACAAGATGATCAAGGGGGTTTTCGCATCCCCCTTGGCGCGGAAAATCGCGCTCAAATAGTTCGTCAAAGCAAGAAACGGAATACCCAAAAAGTAAATCTGCGTGTATCTTACCGCCAATTCCAACAAATTGTCTTGATTTCCCATTAAAGATAACACCGGACGGGCAATCAGCAACCCGACACCACAGCCCAGCAAACCAATCATTAACCCAATTAACAGAGCCGTATGCACGGCTTTTTTCGCCCCTGCACCGTCATTCGCGCCGATAGCGCGCGCTACAACCACGTTTGCGCCCACCGAAAATCCGATAAAGATATTGACCACCAAACTAATAAAGGAAGTTGTCGTTCCTATTGCTCCGACCGCGTTCGTTTCCGAAGACATACTCACCACCATCATATCGGCGGCGTTATAAAACGTCTGTAAAAGGTTTGTCGCCGCAATCGGCAGAACAAAGAATAACAGCTTACTGAATATAGAGCCTTCCGTAAAGCTCCCCTTTGTTTTTGTTGCTACCATTTCTAAAACGCCCCGACCTTCACTCCTTCAGCTTGGCAATCATCGCCGCGCGGTCTGCCGCTTTGAACACCGCGCTACCTGCAACAATCACGTCTGCGCCTGCCGCCTTGACTTCCGCGATGTTTTCCGCCGTAATACCGCCGTCGATTTCCAGCAGGATTTCCTTGCCGCTTTCGTCGATCATTTTGCGGATTTCACGCAACTTTTCCAAGGAAGTAGGGATAAATTTCTGCCCACCAAAGCCGGGGAATACGCTCATTACCAGCACCATATCGCAAAGGGGAATGACGTCCCGAATACAGTCCACGGGCGTGTCGGGATTGATGACTGCGCCGCACTTTGCGCCCGTCCCACGAATCAGCTCCAACACCTCGCGTAAGTTATCCTTACACGCCTCGTAGTGGACGGTGATATAGTCCGCGCCCGCCTTTGCAAAACGCTCTACGTACTTTTCAGGGTTTACAATCATCAAATGCGCGTCAATCGGCAAACTTGTGTAAGGACGAATATCCTCTAACATTTTCAACCCAAAGGTAATGTTGTTGACGAACACGCCGTCCATAACGTCGTAGTGTACGACGTCCGCACCGCACGCCGCAAGGCTGCGTACTTCCTCGCCCATTTTCGCAAAATCCGCCGACAGAATACTCGGCGCAATCCACACTTTTTTCATTCGTTTTTCTCCTTTCCAAACACGTCATAGCGTAAAATCGCAATAATATTCGCCAACATTTCAAAACAATAAGATATCACCGCAAAAATCGGCGATGCCGCCCAAACGTTGTACGCAATCCACAACGCCGTGGGAATTAAAATCAAGAACCGCACCGTCTTGATGTTGCGAATACGGAAGATGAACATATACAACACCAAGCCGATGAGATACAAAATATCGGCAGGTTGAGCGGTCTTGAAAACCCCAAAATTGATTACGCCGTACGCGGCAAGCGACAGAGCGCAAAGCACGTAGCACCAAACAATCGGCGCTTCCTTTTCCTGCCGTTCGTAGAGGTAGAAGATAATGCAGCGCGCCAGACCAATCCCCAAGCCTACCATCGCAAAATACTGTCCGTTGCAAAGGTAGGAAGACATCAAAAAGACAATCCCCGACCCCTGCAATACCAAAAACTCTCCCTTCGTTTTGACAAAATAGGACGCCGCAATCAGCAGCATGGCAGCAAAACTAAATATGAGAGCCCAAGTTTTTATATCTCTTAAATCCATTTATTTTCCTTTTTCTAAATATTGCGCGCGCAACTGCCCGCACGCGCCGCCGATATCCACGCCGATTTGCCGCCGCAACGTCGCGGAAAGTCCACCCTTTTCCAAAGTCCCCAAAAACCGATACGCCGCCTTATCCGAGGTCGATTTCAAACTCCTTTCTTTCACCTCGTTCAAGCGAATAAGGTTGACGTGGCAGGGCAAGCCCTTGAGTAAACGCACCAACGCTTTGGCGTGCTGCTCGTCGCAATTCTCGCCGTCGATGAGGGTGTACTCGAAATAGTATCTACGCCCCGTCTTGTTGAAATAATACTTGCACGCTTTTAAGATATCCGCAATTTTGTACGCCTTTGCAATCGGCATCACGCGCGCCCTCGTTTCGTCGTCCGTTGCGTGCAGGGAAACGGTGAGATTGAGAGGAATCCCCTCGTCCGCCAAAGCGTACATTTTCGGCACGATACCGCAGGTGGAAAGGGAGATGTTTCGCGCGCTGATCTGCACGCCGCCCTCCGCCGTTGCGTTCTTTAAAAACCGCACCACTTCGTCGTAGTTATCCAGCGGCTCGCCGCTGCCCATCAGCACCACGTTGCAAACGGCGCGCGCCTGCGCACCCTGCCCCGCTTTGATATCCTCTTTGTGCAGAGCGTTCACCACCAAAATCTGCGATAAAATTTCCCCTGCCGTGAGATTGCGTATCAGCCCGTTCAAGGTCGAGGCGCAGAACTTACAGCCCATACGGCAGCCCACCTGCGTAGAAACGCATTGCGTATAGCCGTACTTGTATTTCATCAACACCCCCTCGACGAGGTTGCCATCGGCAAATTCAAACAGATATTTTTCCGTTCCGTCTGCGGAATGGAATACTTCTTTGACGCGTATGGCAGCGTCCTCGTATTCTTCGAGCAGCCTTTCCTTAAAAGCCTTGGAAAGCGAGGTGATGTCGCTGATATTTTTTCCCTGATGCAAGCCCTCGAAAAGCTGCTTTGCTCGGAATTTTTTTTCTCCTAACTGCGTGACGAGCGCCTCAATCTCCGCGTAGGATAAATCTTGTATAATCTTTTTCATACCACTAAAACACCGTCCCTCTTTTATGGATAAACTGCCGTGCTATATGCGTTTTAACCTACAAACGTAAAAGCCTGCGCCATAAGCGGTATCGGGCAGAAACTGCAACCCGTATTCTTTCTTCTCGTGGGCAAGCGGACTGTCGATACTCTCCACCAAAAAGTCGGGGTGAGTTTTCAAAAACGCCTCAACAATACCGTCGTTTTCCCGTTCAAAAATCGAACAGGTCGAATAGTACAGCGCGCCGCCCTTTTTCACGTATTGACAGCAAGCATCCAAAATCGCCGTCTGCGCTTTCCGTAAAGAGGCAAAATCCTCTTCCTTGCGGAACAACTTAACATCGGGGTTTTCGCTGACCGTACCAAATCCAGAGCAGGGCACGTCGCAAAGCACGCCGTCAAACTGCTCCGCGTATTCGGGGTCGAACACCGAGCTGTCCTTTTGCAGAGCCGTCAGGTTCTCTACCCCCATACGCGCCTTGTACGCCTCAATTAGCGCCACGCGGTGGGGATGCAATTCAAACGACACTACTTCACCGCATTTGCCTGCCAAAAGCACCGACTTACCGCCAGGCGCAGCGCAGGCATCGAGCAGCCTTTCACACGGCTGTACCACGTCGCAAATGGCGATACTGCCCACCGATTGAAAGGTGTATTTCCCCTCGTCAAAGCCCTCGTCGCGGACGAAATGTTCAAAGATGTAATTGCCGACAAACGGCGTACTTATGTACGATTTTTTTGCGTATTGTTCGGGCAATTTCCCGTCTGAAAACCGCACGGAAACCCCTGCGGATTTTGCCGACGCAATCGCCGGCGCACGCTTGCCGTATTCTTTTTTCAATAAACGGTAAGCATACGCAGGATAGGAGAGCGCAATCGCCTCGCCGTCCTTTTCTTTTTGGAGCGCCTCGTCCACCGCCGCCTTATCAAATCGGCGTAAAAACGCGTTGACGAACCCCGAAACGCCACCCTTGCCCAGCTTTTTGCAAAGACTGACGGCGCAATCGGTAATCATATATTTCTGCTTGTCCATATAGAGGAGCATATACAGCGCGACCTTTAAAAGGATACGTACGGCAAGTTTGGGGGATTTAGGGGCGTAATGCTTGATTGCATAATCGAACCACCCGTCGTTTTCCAAAACGCCGTAGACGATTTTTACCGTTCTGCCACGATACAGTTCCTCGATATAGGTATCGGCGATCGCCTGCTTTAAATGCGCCCCGTCCGAATACACCTTCGTCAAAATTTGAAAGGGATCGTATAAAGGGTTGCTCAACATGAAAGCACCTCGCCCTTGGTGATCTTTTTACCGTTTAAAAAGTCGCTGCCTTTCATGCGTTTGCCGCCCGCAGCCTGCACCTCCGCCAGCTTGACAACACCGTCGCCGCAGCGCACGATCAAGCCTTTTTTCGGCTGGTCGCAAACTACCTCGCCGACAGTTGCCCCCTCGTATTCCGCCTGCATGGGCGCAGCCTCGGCAAGATAGACGTTCAAGTTTCCACCTGAAAAAGCGGTGTACGCCACAGGGGCAGGATTCGCCGCCCGTACAAGATTCACAATCTGTTTTACAGAACGCGAAAAATCAATTTTAACCTGCTCTTTTTCAATCTTGCGGTAAATGCCTACGCCCTCCTCCCCTTGCGGCGTGAGGACGTAATTGCCGCTTTCCAAAAGCTTTAATGCCTCCACAATCAACGGCGCGGACAGCGCGGACAGACGATCGGAAAGCTCCCCATACGTTTCGGTGGGCGAAATTTCAGTGGTTGTCACCGTCAAAATGTCGCCTTGATCCAACCCCAGCACCGTTTTCATGATGGATACGCCCGTCTTGGTTTCCCCGTTTAAAATACAGCTTTGAATGGGGGACGCGCCGCGATAGGCAGGCAATAGCCCTGCGTGGATATTCCACACCCCCAAAGGGAAAGTGTCCAACACCGCTTGGGTCAAAATCTGCCCGTAAGCGCAGGTGATGAGCAAATCCCCACCACGCGCCTTTACTTCCTCGACCGCATCACGGATTTTCTTCGGCTGCAACACGGGCAAGCCGAGTTCCAACGCTTTCGCCTTGACGGGCGGCGGCGTAAGGATTCCCTTTCTGCCCTGCGGCTTGTCCTCTTGCGTGATGACGCCCACGACGGAAAATCCGCTTGCGACGATTTCCACAAGCGGTTTTACGGCAAATTCAGGCGTTCCTGCAAACACGATTTTCATCACTACCTCTCTTATTTCTCCTCTTCCAAATGGCTGGCTTTATCTATATACAAAACGCCGTCCAAATGGTCAAACTCATGGCAAATCGCACGGGCAAAAAAGCCCTTTGCCTGCAAAGTTTTTCTTTCGCCGTAGCGGTCGAAATAGGAAATTCTCACCTTCATCGGGCGATTGACGATACCACTCTTTCCACGCACGGAAAGACAGCCCTCCCAGCCTTCCTGCTCCCCCTTTACAGAATGAATGACGGGGTTGATGAACTCGAAATACCCTTCCTCGACGTCCACCACCGCCATACGCATCGAAAGCCCGATTTGCGGCGCGGCAAGCCCTGCGCCGTTTTCCGCCTTTACGGTGTCGCGCATATCGTCCAAAATCGCCCAGAGCTTTTCATCAAACTCCGTAATCGGTTCGCATTTCTTTCTAAGGACGGGATCGCCCACCTGTACCACTTGTTTAACTGCCATTGTTTACTCCTTTATCTATGCACTTTGTGCATTACATACAACGCAAAGCGTTGATTACATACATTTGTATCGCAAATGATGCCATACCACCTACCGTGAATTACATACTGCCTGCGGCAGATTTTTTTAGCTCAAATTCGCGGGGTTTTCCTCTACCGAAATCAGCGCGTCGCGGCTGCGCGATTGCATACACACCGCGTATATTTGCGGCAGCAACGCCCCGTCCGTCAACCGCATCAATACTTGATAGCGGTGCTTATTTTCAATCCGCTTAATCGGGGCAGACATCTTGTTAAAGAAGAGGAATTTTTCTTGATTGTTTTGATAAATTTCTTCTAATGCAAAATACACCGTCTTCAAAACGTCCAGCGTCTTTTTGTTATCCTCGCCCGAAACGAGCACCCTTACAATCTTGGAAAACGGCGGAAACGCCGCGCCCTCGCGCAGGGAAACCTCCATATCGTAAAAGCCCTCGAAATCGTATTCGCAAGCAAAGCGCAACACGTCGTTTTCAGGCGAGAAGGTCTGCAAAACGACCTTGCCTTTTTCCTCGGCGCGCCCACTTCTGCCTGCCACCTGCGTAATGAGCTGAAAGGTGCGCTCTGCGCTGCGATAATCGTTGAAGTGCAGGCTCATATCCGCATCCAAAATCCCCACGAGGGTGACCGCAGGGAAATCGTGTCCCTTGGCAATCATCTGCGTGCCTACGAGGATATCCGCTTTCTTTTCCCCGAATTCTTTTAAGATTTTGTAATGTCCCTCTTTGCCGCTGGTCGTGTCGTTGTCCATACGCAAAATGCGCGCGGTGGGGTACAGTTTCTTGAGTTCCTCTACCACCCTTTGCGTGCCCGTACCTGCGTAGGAAAGTTTCTTCGAGCCGCAATCGGGACACCCCGACAACATATTGTACCGAGTACCGCAATAGTGGCATTTCAAACAATCCTCGTCCCTATGATAAGTGAGGGAAACGTCGCAAGCCTTACACTTTGCCACGTAGCCGCACTCTTTGCAAATCACCGTCTGCGAATACCCACGGCGGTTCAAAAAGAGTATCGCTTGGTTGCCCGACGAAAGGGTGTTTTCCAGCTCCTCTTTCAGCACAGAAGAAAAAGCGGTATTGTTGCCACGGCGCACCTCTTTGCGCATATCGACGATTTGGATATGCGGCATCGGCTTTTTGTTGATACGCTCTTTGAGCGTAATCAGCCCAAATTCTCCGCTAAGCGCCTTACGGTAGGTTTCCACCGAGGGGGTCGCGCTGCCCAGTACCAGCTTGCAGCCGTTGCGCTTTGCGCGAAGATACGCCACGTCAAAGGTGTTGTAGCGAGGGGCGGTTTCGCTTGAATAGCTGCCGTCGTGTTCCTCGTCGATGATGATAACGCCGATATTTTCCAAGGGAGCAAAGATGGCGCTTCTTGCGCCGATGGCGATTTTCGCCTCGCCCGTCCTAAGCCGCCACCACTCGTCAAAGCGTTCGCCTGCGGAAAGTCCGCTGTGCAAAATCGCGGCGTTTTTGCCAAACCTTGCCCGAAGTTGCGCCAACATCTGCGGCGTAAGCGAAATTTCAGGCACGAGGAAAATCGAGCTTTCACCCCTTTCCAAGCACTCCGCAATCAGGGTCAAATAAATTTCCGTCTTGCCGCTGCCCGTCACGCCGTGAATGAGTTGTACCGTGCGGCTATCCGTCTTAATCGTATTGACCGCCCTTTCCTGCGCCGCCGTCAGCGTGCGCGCAGGGGCTTCTCCCTCAACCGTCTTATAAGGGTCGCGCTTGACCTGCTCGGCAACCACGGTAATATACCCCTTTTTCTCCAAAGCGGCAACGCTGCCGGGGAATTGCTTGTTGAGTAGGGCGCAATCCGTCTTACCGTTTACGGCAAGATACTCCACCGCCGCCGCTTGATTTTTAGCGGATTTCGGCAGGGAAATTTCCGTAGAATCTACCGCAAGAAACGCGTATCTGCGATACAACTCCCGTACCTTTCCCGTACGCATTTCCGCAGGTAAAAACAGCCTGAGCGAAAGTGCCAAAGGCACGGCGTACCGCCGCGCAAGCCTTTGCGCCAAATCCACGCACTCCTCGGTAAGGGCAGGCAGCCCGTCCTCGGTGGGCTTGACTTTTTTCAGTTTTGCGCGGTCAAAATCGGTGGTTTCCTTCAAACGGACGACAAATCCCGTCAACATTCTCGGGCCGAAGGGCGCAAGGACGCGTGCGCCGACCTTGGTATCGTCGTCGCAAAGATAATCGAATACTCTATCCGTTTCACCCGAAGTAATATCCACAATCACTTCCGCAATCATCTGTCTGCCCCCCTTTGTCTTCTTAAAGTCTATTCATCGTTTTACATGGTGAAGTTATCCTGCGGATAGTGAAGTTCACCGTGCGAGTGAAGTTATCTTATTGATAGTGAAGTTTTTTGCTCTGCAAAAAATTATGGAAAAATTTTTAATATCTTTCCGCAACTTTGCCATAGGCAAAATTTCATTTCCTATATGATAGGAAATTTCATCCTGCAAGGATTTCACTTTTGCTCTTCAGCAAAAATTTCACTTGCGTTTAGCAAGAAAAGCCGACTGCCTTTGCGGCAATCGGCGATTTCTTTTTAGTCTTTTGCAATGACGACCTTTCCGTCTGCAATGTCTACGCAGGCAGAGGAAAGTTCCTTAGGTCTTGCGCCGCCGTCGCGAAGCCCCAAATTCTTTTCCGTTTCCAAGATTTGGCGCGCACGCTTAGATGCCACCGTGCAAAGCGCATAGCGGCTGATCGGGTCTTCTTCCGTCCCAAGCTTTCTAATCAATTCGTCTACCGAAGGTTCGTTTACCATATTTTCTATCTCCTTTTAAGGTTATTTTTTATTCATGGCGGGGGCGATGCCCAACCGCTTATTTGCTTTTTTCGTTGTCGATGAGGTCGGATAACTCTTTGAGCGCCGTTTCAAAATCGTCGTTGACGATGACGTAATCGTATTCGGGCAACTTGGACAGCTCGAAATCCATACGCGCCAGCCGCTTTTCAATCGCCTCGGGCGTTTCGGAATTGCGTCCCGTCAAGCGGCGAACGAGCTCCTCTTTCGAAGGGGGCATGATGAACACCAAAATGAGCCCTGGATATTCCTTTTTCGCATTCAAGCCGCCCACCACGTCAATTTCCATAATGACCGACTTTTCTTTCAGCTTTTCCTTAACGAAAGAACGGGGCGTGCCGTACTTACCGCTCATATGCTCGTCGTATTCCAAGAAATCCCCTTCCTCAATGCGGCGAGAAAACTCCTCTTCGGAAAGGAAGAAGTAATGCTTTCCGTCCACTTCGCCTGCGCGCGGAGCACGGGTCGTGCAGGAAACGGATTCCACCACGTCCTCTCGACGAGTAATCAATTCCTTTACCAAAGTGCCTTTCCCAACCCCGGACGGTCCGGACACTACCAACAATACGTTTCTCATTCGTTCGTCCCCCAGGCGTTATTCCACGTTTTGTACTTGTTCACGGATTTTTTCAATCTCGTTTTTCAAGGCAAGTCCTGCGCGCGTGATTTCCACGTCGTTACTCTTCGAACAAGTGGTATTCGCCTCGCGGTTGAATTCCTGCACGAGGAAGTCGAGCTTTCTGCCCACGATCCCCTCTTTGCAAATTTTACGAAATTGCGCGATATGCGAATGCAGACGGGTCAATTCCTCGTCGATGTTGCTCTTATCCGCAAACACGGCAACTTCGGTGAGCAATCTTCCTTCGTCCACCTGCGCTGCCGACAGATAATCCTTGACTTTTGCGGTCAGCTTTTCCCGATACTCCTCTTGGATTTTCGGGGCGCGCTGTTCGATAAGCTCCACCGTCTTTTCGATGATTTCGACGCGGGCGAGCATATCCTCTTCCAGTTTCTTTCCCTCTACGGCACGCATGGCGTTGAGGTTATCCAAGGCAAGCCCCACCGCCGTCGTCAAGGCGGTAATCAGCTCCTCATCTGCCGCAGCCACGTCGTCCTGCTTTAACACCTCGGGATAGCGAAGGATAGAGGACAAGGTCAAGTCGTTTTCCACGTCGGGAAACGCCTCTTTCAAAGTATTCGCTGCCGCAACGTATGCCCCTGCCACGGCAAGATCGACCGTAAACGCCGAGGCTTTTTCACGCTTATCCTTCAAAGAAATGTATAAGTCCGCGTGCCCTCTCGTCAACTTTTCACGCACCAGCTTGCGAATGACGTCTTCGTAAGCGGTAAAGATGCGCGGCGCTTTCACGTTCACGTCCAAATAGCGGTTGTTCACCGTCTTGATTTCGCAGGTCAGCTCTACGCCACCCACCTTATATTCGCCTTTTCCGTACCCGGTCATACTCAGCATATGCGTTTTTCCTTTCCACGCAAAGCGTGGCTTTGTTTAATCTCGTCCATTATAGCAGACATTTTACCTTTTTTCAAGGGTTTTTACGCATTTTTCTCTTTTTTCTTTAGAAAAAGAGAGTTTATTCCCCCAAGAGAGCGATAAATCCCGCCTCGTCCAGAATTTTAATCCCCAGTTTTTGCGCCTTTTCCAGTTTACTGCCTGCCTCTTCGCCGGCAATGACTAGCGTCGTCGCCTTGTTTACAGAACTTTGGCACACGCCGCCGCGTTCCTCGATCAATTTTTGCGCCGCGCTCCGCTTATAATTCGTCAGCGTACCCGTCAAAACAACGTTTTCGCCTGCAAACACACCCGTTCTTTCCTTCTCTTCCCAGACGGGGGACACCCCGTGCGCCGCCAAAGCGGTAAGCTCCGCACGGTTCTTTTCACTCGCAAAGTACGCCACGATGTTATTTGCAGTAATCTCGCCTACGTTTTCGAGGGCAATCAACTCCTCTGCCGTCGCCGCCGCCAAGGCGTCCATATTCTGAAAGCGTTTTGCGAGGTCCTTTGCCGCCACTTTGCCGATACCGTCCACGCCCAACGCAAAGATAAAGGCGTCTAGGGTCGGAGTCTTACTCTTGGCAATTGCACCCAAAAGATTGTTCACCTTCTTTGCCTTAAAGCCCTCTAAATCGGACAAATCGTCCGCCGTCAAACGGTAGAGGTCGGAAAATTCCTTAATGCGACCTTTTTTGATTAAAAGTTCTGCCGTGCTCTCCGAAAAGCCCTCGATATCCATCGCGTTTTTGGACGCAAAATGGGCAAATTTTGCCGTCAACCGAGGCAAACATTCCTCGTTCGGGCAGAACAAATGCGCCCCGTTTTCATACACCGCCGCACCGCAGAACGGACAAACGGTGGGGACAGGTACGGCTTGACTGTGTTCGTAATGCTCGGTCGTCCCCAAGATTTCGGGGATAACCTCGTTGGAACGGCGCACCAGCACGCGAGAGCCGATTTTTACGTCCTTGCGCACGATATCGCCGTAGTTGTTTAAGGTCGCTTTCGACACGGTTGCGCCGGCCAGTTCAACCGGCTCTAACAGTCCCAAAGGGGTCAGCTTGCCCGTCCTGCCTACCTGCCAAACGACGTCCTTTAAGAGGGTGGTAATCTCCTCCGCCTCAAACTTATACGCCATCGCCCAACGGGGGAATTTGTCGGTAAAGCCCATCTCCTCGCGCACGGCGGCATCGTTCACCTTGATAACCGCGCCGTCCGTCAAAACGTCCAACGTCTTTCTCTCGACCTCGATTTCGCGCACGGCGGCAAGCGTTTCTTCCGCCGTCTTGCAAAGACGGAAATAGGGGAAGACCTTAAAACCTTGCTCCTGCAAAAACGCGTGCGCTTCGCTCTGCGAAAGGGGCTCTCCCTCGCTCCGATAATTTACGTCGTAGAAGTAAATCTCCGGCTTTCTCTTTTCGGTGATTTTGGGGTCGAGGTTGCGGATCGCCCCTGCCACCGCGTTGCGCGCGTTCTTCAACGGCTCGTCCGCCGTACGATTGTACGCCTCTAACACGGACAGACGAATGACCGCTTCGCCGTGCACCTCTAAATCCCCCTTATAGGGAATGGAAAGAGGAAAGGATTTAATCGTCAGCACCTGTGCCGAAACGTCCTCACCCTCTACGCCGTTGCCACGCGTTGCCGCGCGCACGAATTTCCCATCCTCGTAGGTCAAGCAAACCGTCAGACCGTCAAACTTGTATTCCACGCTGCAAGCCGCCTCGCCGCCCGCTACTTTTCCCGCCTTTTCCAAAAAGCTCTTCAGCCCCTCTTCCGTCGTGCATTTGTCGAGGGAATAGAGCTTGTGCTTATGTCTATATTTTTCAAAGCCCTTAATCGGGTCGCCGCCCACTCGCCTTGTGGGAGAGTCGGGATACACCTCGCCGCTTGCCGCCTCTAAGGCGCGCAGTTCGTCGTACAAGACGTCGTATTCCTTGTCCGATACGGTGGGCTTGTCCAGTACGTAGTATTCGTGCGCGTAGCGATTAAGTAAATCGGTCAGTTCTCTTTGTCTACTCATACTCCACCCTTATTTGATAATTTCCAACGGCGCAAGCGAGGCAGATAACTGCTTGATGCCCAGCCCCACGAACGCAATATCCAAAATCATTCCGTTGCCGCTGCCGCGCGCGCCGACGATCGTCCCCTGCCCGAATTTCGGGTGGGATACCGATACGCCAACCGAAAAGCCCGAAAGGTCTTTCGCAGGCGCAGTCTTGGGTTTCGACCCTGCCCCGTACGTCGGGCGAGCCGTAGTGCTCGCGCTGCTTGCGCCACCGCCGTAGGTCGTACCACGCACCGCCGAGGACACGCTTTTACGGGAGAAAGAATAACTTTGGCTGCCGTAAGAAACGTAGTTATCGTCGTCGTTTTCGGGCGTATAACCGCCCTTTCCGTAGCCACCGCTATAACCGCCCCTCTGTCCTCCGTAGGACGAGCCGCCACCGTAGCCACCATAACCGCCGTACCCCGAAGAACGGTAGCCCGAACCGCCGTAAGACGAACCGTAGCCGCCCTCGTCCAAAAAGGCTCTTCTCGGCTCTGTCGCAGGCAACTCAACCACCGAGGACAACTCCTTCAAGAAACGGGAGCGCATAGACGGCTCACGCTTGCCGTAGAGATAACGGCTCTTGGAACGGGTGAGATAGAGTCGCTCCTTTGCACGCGTAATCGCAACGTACATGAGTCGGCGTTCCTCTTCCATATCCTCGCTGTTGCCCACCGAGCGGGAAACGGGCATGATATTTTCTTCCAAGCCAACGATGAACACACACTTGAATTCCAGCCCTTTCACGGCGTGCACCGTTGCTAAACTGACGTATTCCCCGTCGTCCATTTCGTCCGTATCCGAAGAAAGGGTAATCTGCTGTAAGTAATCTGTCAGCGTCGCATCGGGGTTGAGTTTGCAATACTCGTCCACCGAGCTTATAAATTCTTCGATGTTTGCCAGTTTATTGATGCTCTCGTCGCTGTTGTCCGAATACGCCTCTCTCATACTGGTATCCGCAACGATTTGCTTGACCAGCTCGTTCACAGCAAGGCTTTGACTGTCGATAATCCACTTTTTAATGAGCGCAAAAAACGCCTCTAATTTCGCCCTCGTGCCTGCGTTAAAGCCCATTTCTTCGAGGTCCAAAACGGAATCGTAGACGGAGAGTTCCTCTCTTGCCGCATACGCCTGCAATTTATCCACCGTCGTCTGCCCGATACCGCGCTTGGGGAAGTTGATAATGCGGACGATTGCCTCGCTGTCCAAGGGATTGTGAATGACGCGCAGATAGGCAAGCAAGTCTTTAATTTCCTTACGCTCGAAGAACTTAAAGCCCCCGAACACCTTGAACGGAATACCGTCCGCGGTAAATTCTTGCTCAAAAGAACGGGTGAGAGCGTTCAAACGCATCAGAACGGCAAAGTCGGAAAACTTATAGCCCTTACGCATCAGCCCTGCGATTGTGTGCGCCACAAAACGAGCCTCGTCTGCTTCCTGCTCCCCTTCATAGACTTTGGTTTTGTCCCCCTCGGGGTTCATCGTCCAAAGCACTTTCTTCTTTCGTCTGCCGTTGTTTTTGATGACCTCGTTGGCAAGGGTCAATATCTCTTTCGTGGAACGGTAGTTGCGCTCCAACTTAAACACCTTCGCCCCAGGAAAATCCCTTTCAAAGTGCAGGATATTTTCCAGCTTCGCCCCACGCCAGCCGTAAATCGACTGGTCGTCGTCTCCCACCACGAACAAGTTTTTGTGGGTGGAAGAGAGCAAGCGTACGATGTCGTACTGCACGCCGTTGGTGTCCTGAAACTCGTCCACGAGAACGTAGCGGAAACGGCTGCTGAGGTACTCTCTCGCATCCTTGTCCGTCAACAGCAACCGACGGGTTTCGCTGAGCAAATCATCGAAATCGAGAGAGTTATTTTCCTTTAAGTGGGTCTGATATCTGCGGTACACCGCCACGATTTTTTCTATCTGCGGCTCGCCTGCGTATTCGTCCAAATATCGGGTAGGCTCGTAGCCCAACATCTTCGCGTTGGCGATGTGCCACTTTGCGTCCTTAAGCAGCTTTTCTTCCTCAAAACCACATTCTTGGAAGGAGCGTTTTACGATATTGTTTCGTTCCGTTTCGCTGTAAATAGAGAAGTTGGAGGCAATGCCAAGCGAACTGCCAAAGTCGCGCAAAATGCGCACGCACATACTGTGAATGGTGCATACCCACATACCGCTGATATTCACCATTCTTGCAAGACGCTCTTTCATCTCGTCCGCCGCTTTGTTGGTAAAGGTGATGGCGAGAATAGCGCGAGGGGGTACTTGCTGTTCCTCTACGAGGTACGCAATACGCGAGGTAAGCACACGGGTCTTTCCGCTGCCTGCGCCCGCCAAAACCAAAACGGGTCCTTCCGTCCGTAAGACGGGGCCCACTTGTTCGTCGTTCAATTCGCTTAAAATTTCATCAATCGCTCGTTCCATACGGAAAGTATAACATACTTTCGGCAAAAAAGCAAGCAGGCAACCCCCATTTTGACGGGATTTTAGAAAATCTATCCTCTCCGCAATAGGCATAGAAGCGTTTACGCCGTTCTAAAAGCAGGCAAAAGAGGGGCAGATACACATTCAACGCATACCTGCCCCGCTTTTTTAAGTTTGAATGCGGAAATCAATCGAATTGATTTGCCAAAATTTCCGCCGTCAATTTGGCAAGGTTTAAATCCCCTGCCGACATGCGCATACCCTCGTCCCTAGACAGCAAAACAATCGACCCCAAGCAATCCCCACCCGATACGATAGGCACGATAATCTGCGCGGTATATTCCTCTGAAGAGGCGCGCACGGGCGGCAAGATTCTTCCGCCTTCGACGGCGTTTGCCGTATAACTGCGCCGATCGCGCAGGATCTTGTCCATCTCTTCGGAAAGGTGTTTTCCGTCCAAATCCCGCTTACCTTCGCCAAAGGCGAATAATACTTCGTCGGTATCGGTGATGACCGCCAGCTTGCCGCTGAGGTCGTGTAAAGAGCGCGCCGTGGCGCTGCTGAAACGCTCTAAAGTGGCGATGGGCGAATATTTTTTTAACATTAACTCGTCGCGGTCGGTAAAAATCTCCAAGGGGTCGCCCTCTTTGATACGCAGAGTACGGCGAATTTCTTTGGGAATCACCACTCTGCCAAGCTCGTCAATTCTTCTAACAATTCCTGTTGCTTTCATAAAACCCTCCACAGTCATTTTGTGGAAGAATAGGGAAATTATACACGGAAGAAATCCTCTACTACGAACGAAATCGAAAAAAAATTAAAAAAAGTAAAAATGAGGGATAAAATGAGTTGACAAAATGCGTGTTGTAAGCTATAATAGCACTTGTTAACGCGGTCGTGGCGGAACTGGCAGACGCGCAAGACTAAGGATCTTGTGGGTAACTCCATGCAGGTTCAATTCCTGTCGACCGCACCAGCGTAAGGCATTTATGCAAGAAAAGTTGCATAAA
>JAFQVL010000042.1 GCA_017408045.1 Clostridia bacterium
CAACCGCCTCTTCTTTGGGAAGAGTAAAGCGTTCAATGGGAAGATTGCTCTTGATAATCTTTTGCATTTCCGCCTCGATTTTCGCAAGGTCGGTCTGCGCAATCGGGGTCACGAAATCGACGTCGTAGTAAAAGCCGTTGTCGATGACGGGGCCGATTGCAAGTTTGCAGGTAGGATAAATCGTCTTGATTGCCTGCGCCAAGACGTGCGCGCAGGTATGACGGTACACCTGCAACCCCTCTTTGTCTTTCAAAGTGATGATTTCAAGGTTATCCCCCTCTTTCAAAGCCGTGGACAAATCCACCAACTCGCCGTTCACCTTGGCGCAGATTGCATTTCTTGCCAAGCCCTCGGAAATCGCCACGGCAGCCTGCATACAGGTTGCGTTCTCCTCCACCGATAAAGCGTCGCCGCTCTTTAAATAAATGTTCATATGTTCCTCCATACTTTCGTATCTTTTTTAGTGAATTGATTTGCGCCTGCAAATCGTGAATTGCCTACGGCGTGAATTGTTTTGTATAGCAAAACGTGAATTGATTGCCTATGGCAATCGTTGTGGTAATATTTTTAAATTATTCCTTAACGCAAGGCATTCGCCTTGCAATTCACGAAATCAAAGATTTCAATTCACGACGGCTACGCCGTCAATTAACGAACGCCCACGGCGTTCAATTCACTTTTTTAATTATAAAAAACAAAAAAATCCTTAAAATCCTCTTTCGAGGATTTTAAGGACGCAAATACACATTCGCGCGGTTCCACCTTAATTGCCGTAAGCCGCCAAGCCTACCGCCACTTTCCGCTTATATCGTTTTTCCGTACGTAAAGTGGTTTCCTCGCATTCCGTAGTTATCCGCCTTGCAGCCAAAGGGCGAACTCTCTGTAAACCCGTAAACACGCCTACTTGTCTTTACATTACCTATTGTAGCCGCTTTTTCTCCCTTTGTCAACCTTTTTTAATAAGAATAATCAAACTTTTTCGCCGTGAAATTACTTGACTTATTTTGCTTCGTTCTATATAATAGAACCGTATACGAACTTTTTGGAGGCTTTATCGTTATGGATATGAAATCCGTTGAGAGCAAATGGCAGGCGAAATGGGAGAAATCCAAGCAAAATTATTTCAATAAGAAAAATATCGACAAGAAATTATACGTTTTAGAGATGTTTTCCTACCCTTCCGGCGCAAAACTGCACGTTGGGCACTGGTACAACTACGGCCCTACCGACAGCTACGCTCGGTTTAAGAAGATGCAGGGCTACGAAGTATTCCAGCCTATGGGCTTTGACGCGTTCGGTCTACCCGCGGAAAACTACGCAATCAAAACGGGTGTGCATCCCAAAAAATCCACCGAAGAAAATATTGCCACCATGGAGCAGCAGCTGAAAAACATGGGCGCTATGTTCGATTGGAGCGCAGAGATGATCACCTGCAACGAGGATTACTATAAGTGGACGCAATGGCTGTTCTTGCAGCTGTATAAAAAGGGGCTTGCGTACAGAAAAGAGGCGCTCGTTAACTGGTGTCCTTCCTGCGAAACGGTACTCGCAAACGAGCAGGTTATCCAAGGCGAATGCGAACGCTGTAATTCCGTGGTACTCAGAAAGAACATGACGCAATGGTTCTTGAAGATTACCGATTACGCAGAGGAATTGCTGGACGGCCTCGACACCATCGACTGGCCGGAAAAGACCAAGCTGATGCAGAAAAACTGGATCGGTAAGTCCACCGGTTGCGAAATCTATTTTGAGTGCGAAACGGGGGATACGATCACCGTATTCACTACCCGTCCCGATACGGTATTCGGCGTGAACTACGTCGTACTCGCACCCGAGCACCCCTTGGTTGAGAAGTTAAAGGCGGCGCACCCCGAAAACGCAGAGGCAATCGACGCGTACGTGCGCTATTCCGCAGAGGCAAACGACATCGACAGATTGTCCACGGCGAGAGAAAAGACGGGCGTGTTTACGGGCGCGTATGCGACCCATCCCCTGACGGGCAAGCAAGTACCTATCTACCTTGCGGACTACGTGCTGTACTCCTACGGTACGGGCGCGGTGATGGCGGTTGCAGCACACGACGAACGCGACTTTGCCTTCGCAACGAAGTACAACCTGCCCATCACGCAGGTTATCCAAAAGCGCGGCGGCGAAACGGTACTCCCCTTCTGTGAGGACGGTATCCTCGTCAACAGCGGAGAGTTCGACGGTCTTTCCGGCGAAGAGGCTCGCGATGCCATCGCCGTACATCTTACGAAAATCGGCAAGGGCGGCAAGAAGATCAATTATCGCCTTCGCGACTGGTCGGTTTCCCGTCAACGCTATTGGGGCGCGCCCATTCCCATGATCCATTGTGAAAAATGCGGCGCAGTTCCCGTACCCGAAAAAGACCTTCCCGTACGCCTGCCCGACGACGTAGAGTTCCGCCCCAGCGGCAGATCTCCTCTTGCAGGGCACGAGGGCTTTATGAATTGCACCTGCCCTACCTGTGGCGGCAAGGCGCAACGCGACCCCGATACCTTGGATACCTTCGTATGCTCCAGCTGGTATTACCTGCGCTATCCCGAGGCAAACAACAGCAAAGCAGCGTTCACGAAAGAGGTTGCGGATAAAATGTTGCCCGTAGACGTGTACGTCGGCGGCAGCGAGCATGCTTGTATGCACCTTCTCTACGCGCGTTTCATTACGAAGGCTCTGCGCGATATGGGCTACGTGAGCTTTGACGAGCCGTTCAAACGCCTTGTACACCAAGGCATCATTCTCGGTCCGGACGGCAACCGTATGTCCAAAAGTAGAGGCAACGTGGTTTCCCCCGACAAGTACATTGAGGAATACGGCTCTGACATCTTCCGCATGTATTTGATGTTCGGCTTTAGTTATACCGAGGGCGGCCCTTGGAATGACGACGGCATCAAGTCTATCTCCAAATTCCTTGACCGTATCGAACGCCTCGTCGTAAAGGCGGCGGAAACAAAGGCAACCAAAGCGGATACCGCGATGAACGCCGCAGAAAAAGAGCTCGATTACGTGAAGAACTTTGCGATTAAGAGCATCGTTCGCGACGTAGAGGCATTCTCCTTCAACACCTCGATTGCGAGATTGATGGAATACGTCAACGCTCTGCAAAAATACGATGCAGAGGTTGCGGAAAAGAACGCCACGTTCTACAACGATTGCATTTTGGATTTGATTAAAATGCTTGCGCCGTTCGTGCCCCACTTTGCCGAGGAGCTGTGGGAAATGATGGGCAAGCGCACGTCCGTACACGAGGAAGAATATCCCGCGTTGAACGAAGCGGCTTTGGTGAAATCAGAAGTCGAATACGCCGTGCAGGTAAACAGCAAGATTAAGGCGAAGATGATGATTGCGGAAAACCTTACCGCCGAAGAAATCCAGGCGCAGGTTTCTACGCATCCCGAAATCGCGCCCCTGCTGGAAGGCAAGAGCGTGAAAAAGTGCATCGTCGTCAAAGGCAGGTTGGTCAACCTCATCGTTGGTTAAAACAAAACAAAAACCGTTGGGTATTGCCCAACGGTTTTTTTATCTTATAGCAATCGTCATTCTGAGCAAGCCCGTAGGGCGCATCGAACGGACCTCAAAAGCGATTCTCACGTCGCTATCGCTCCTCAGAATGACAAGACTACTCTTCCTTAAAATCGGTTTTGGGCTGGCTTGCTGCCTCAATCACCGCAAACACCTCTTTGAGCGCGTCCGTTTCGTAATCCTCGATACGGCCTGCGTCCGCAAGCTTCGTAATCTCACCGTCGAGAGGCAAACGCCCCGTCGCAGGAATGATATACTCCTTGGCGAGGGCTTTTACCTTGCTTGCGCCAAACACCTCGATTTCCTTGTCGCAATCGGGACAGCGGATATAGCTCATATTCTCCACCAACCCCAAAACGGGTACGTTCATCATATTCGCCATATTCACCGCTTTTTCGACAATCATCTTTACAAGCTCCTGCGGAGTGCTAACGATGACGATACCTGCTAAGGGAATACTCTGGAACACGGACAAAGGCACGTCCCCCGTTCCCGGCGGCATATCAATAAACAAAAGGTCTACGTCCTTCCAAATAACGTCCGTCCAGAACTGCATCACCGTGCCTGCAATCACAGGACCACGCCAAACGACGGGCATCGTTTCCTCTTCAAGCAGTAGGTTCATGCTCATCAGCTGTATTCCCGACGGCGTAAGCACGGTGTCAATCCCTTCGCTGCTGCCCGTAGCGTGTTCGCTAACGCCAAACATCTTGGGAATAGACGGACCCGTGATGTCAGCGTCCATAATCCCCACCGATTTCCCTTGCTTTGCCGCGTACGAGGCAAGCAAAGCGGTGGTCAAAGATTTTCCTACGCCGCCCTTGCCGCTGACAACGCCTATCACCTTCTTAATAGACGACTGCGCGTGAGGGGCTTTTATCATACTCTCCTTTGTTCTCGAAGAACAGTTCGACGAACAGGACGAACAATCATGCGTACAATTTTCACTCATACTATTTCTACTCCTTTACGATTTCGCAACGAAATTAGTATACCCCTTTTTGATAGATTTGTCAACGCTTTCGACGAAAAGGGAAAAAATACCCTGCAATTTCCACACAAAAACGGTTGCACAATCGGCGAAAATGATGTATAATAAGTAGGCTGCGCGTAGGCGGGGAGTTAGCGGCACCCTGTACCCGAAATCCGCTATATCGGGGCTGAACGCCTTTCTCGGCATCGGCTATGGAAGGTTGCGCGTCGTAAGGAGCGTTGATAACAAGGTCTTATGCAACGCGATACCGTGAACCGTGTCAGGACAGGAATGTAGCAGCACTAAGCGGACCATCGCGTGTGCCATAAGGTAGCTTTGAAGTAGCCACCTGCGGCGTTTCCACTTCGGTACTCGTTGACAAAAAAGGATCGCGCAGTTTTTTTGTACGCAAAAAGACGGTTGTTTTACGCAACCGCCTTTTTTTAATCCTTTTTACCACGAATGTCCAAGCCGTTGACCTGCTCGTCCGTCATGACAATCCCACGTTGCAGACTGGCATAGCCGTACTTTCCGCGAATATTCGCCACCGCTTGTTCCGCGCGCTCTCGCTTTTCGTAGCCCTGCTTTTCTCCGTCCACCATATCTAAAATAGACATCTGCTCGACGTGGTGGTCAAAGCCGGAAACGGACACCCCTATCATACGCACGGGCGCGCCGTGCGGATAATGCGCGCAAAATAGTTCGTACGCGGCGCGCGCAATATCGGGGCAATGGGTCGTTGGCGATACCTTCTTTTGGCAGGTGATCTCCTCTAAACGAGTGTTTTTCACCACGATATGTACGGTACTTGCCTTCCCCACGTCCGCATCGCGAAGTCGAGATGCCACGCTCTCCGAAAGAGCGTACAGCCAGCGTTCTATCTCCTCACGGCTCGAAACGTCGTGCGGCAGGGTCATCGAATTGCCAATCGATTTGATTTCCTCTTTTTCCTCTGCGCGGCGTACGGGCTCGTTCTCCTCTCCCCTTGCGCAAATCCAAAGCTGCCGTCCGCGCTTACCTAAAATCTTTATAAGCAGGCTTTCGTCGGCATTCGCTACGTCGCCGATGGTATTCAACCCGTACCTGCCCAGCGTTTCCGCCGTCGATTTGCCTACGTACAGCATATCCGACACGGGCAACGGATAGACGATTTTTTCATAATTTTCTCGCAGCACGACGGACACCGCGTCCGGCTTTTTAAACTCTGAGGCGAGCTTTGCCGTTGTCTTGTTGAAACTCACCCCGATAGACACGGTAAGCCCTAACTCTTCCTTCACCGCCTGACGGATTTTCTCGGCAATCTCCTCGCCGCCGCCAAACAGCCCCGTCGACGCCGTCACGTCTAGCGAACATTCGTCAATCGAAAGCTCCTCTACAACGTCGGTAAACCGTTCGTAAATCGAGCGCACCAGCAGGGAGTATTTTTTATATTCGTGGTGATGAGGGGCTACCCTTAACACCTGCGGACATTTTTTCAAAGCAGAGGCAACCGTTTCCGCCGTCTTGATGCCGTAGCGTTTTGCTTCCTCGTTTTTGGCAAGCACAATCCCCCTCCGCTCCTTCGGGTCGCCGCAGACAATCAGCGGATGACCTTTCAGCGCAGGGTTCAGCACCGTTTCCACCGAAGCGAAAAAGTTATTCAAGTCGGAATGTAAAATCACCCGTTCTTTCATTGCAATCGCCCCGTATTCTTCTCTATTTCGCCAAATATTCTATCGCTGCGTGCGCGGCAACGTTCCCCTCGCCTGCCGCCTTTGCGTATTGATACGGTCTGCCCGTACAATCCCCTGCCGCAAACAAGCCCGAAAGGTTGGTTTTGCAGCCTCTATCGACGACCACGTGCCCGTTTTCTACCGCTAAGCCGCCCACCAACGCAGACGGCGATACGCTGTCTTTCAGCATAAAAATCCCGTCCACTTCCAAGGTTTGTCCACCCTTTAAGGTTAACCGCTCTGCCCGTAAACCACCCTCGACTTTTTCGGGCATTTTGACAATTTTTTCGATATTCTCGCCCTCTACCTCTACCCCCTTATACAAGGGCAAAAGGTAGACCTTTTTTGCCAGCGAGGCAAGGTATTCCACCTCGTGCTCCAAAGCCTTAGTCGTGCAGAATACCGCAATCGTCTTGTCCTTATACAGCATTCCGTCGCAGGTCGCGCAATAGCTAACGCCGCGGCCTAAAAACGCCTCTTCGCCCTCGATAGCTTTGACCGTTTCCACCCCAGAAGCCAAAATAACCGTGCGGCTTTCGTAGGTGTTATCCCCCTCTGCCGTCACGAAAAATTTATCCTTCATCGCGTACACGCCCGTGGCTTTTTGTTCCACGACCTCGATTTCCTCACGCGCAAGCTGGTCTTGGAGCGCCGCGCAAAAATCCTGACCCGTAATCGCATACAGCCCAGGATAGTTGGAAATGAGTTCCGCTTTTTCGATTTTCGCGCTGAGGGATTTCTTCCCAAGCAGGATAAAGCTTTTCCCGTTTGCTTTTAAAGTGAGAGCCGCGGAAATGCCCGCAGGTCCGCTGCCGATAATAATACAATCCAGCATAGTTTTACTCCTTTTCCTTAGTATACCACAAGCACGAAAAAAAATCAATAGGAAACGTAAAAAGAAAAACGCACGAAACCGTGCGTTTTTTAGCCTTTACAGCGTTGCCGCCATTACCGCTTTGATCGTGTGCATATGGTTTTCCGCCTCGGCAAAGACGATGCTTTGTTCGCTCTCGAATACCTCGTGCGAAACCTCCATTTCCGTAATGCCAAATTTTTCGTGTATCTGCTTGCCCACCGTCGTACCGAGGTCGTGGAACGCAGGCAGACAATGCATAAACACCGCGTTTTTCGCCGCCATTTTCATCACGGAAGCGTTGACCTGATAAGGGGTCAAATCGGCAATTCTCTCCGCCCAGACTTCGTCAGGCTCGCCCATCGACACCCATACGTCGGTGTAGATAACGTTTGCACCCGATACCGCTTTCTGTACGTCGCTCTCCAAAGTGATGCTGCCGCCGTTTTCTGCCGCAATCGCTTTGCAGGTTTCCACCAGCTCGGCATTAGGAAAATACTTTTCGGGCGCACACGCCACGAAATGCAAGCCAAGCTTGGCGCAACCCACCATCAGCGAATTGCCCATATTGTATCTCGCGTCCCCCATATACACGAATTTGAGGCCCTTCAAAACCCCAAATCGTTCGCGTATCGTCAGCATATCGGCAAGGATTTGCGTGGGGTGAAATTCGTTGGTCAACCCGTTCCAAACGGGTACGGAAGAGTATTTTGCAAGCTCCTCTACGATCTCTTGCCCAAAGCCCCTATATTCGATACCGTCGTAAATAGACGAAAGCACCCTTGCGGTGTCCGCAATACTTTCCTTCTTCCCGATTTGAGAGCCCGTGGGGTCAAGGTAGGTCGCTCCCATACCCAAATCGTACGCCGCCACCTCGAAGCTGCAGCGGGTGCGCGTGCTCGTTTTTTCAAAAATCAGCGCAACGTTCTTCCCCTCGCAAAGACGATGAGGCACGCCCGCCTTTTTCTTCGCTTTTAAATCCGCCGCAAGGTCAATCAGCCCCAAAATTTCTTCCGAAGTATAGTCCAACAGCTTTAAAAAATCTCTGCCTTTCAAGTTCATATTCTCTCTCCTTTCGCCGCCGCCTTGATCACGGCAACCGCCCTTTTTAACAGCTCCATAGGGATGTTCAGCGCAGGCAATAGGCGCATCTTGTTCTTTGCCTTAATCGGCAATACGCCCATTTGAAAGCAATCGGCAAGCACCTCGTTTACGTCCCTTTCAAGCTCAACGCCAAGCATTAAGCCTAAACCCGAAACGCTCTTGATCCCCTCTGCGCCCGACAGTTCCGATACGATATATTCCGAACGGATACGAACGCCCTGCAATACCTCCTCGTCGATACGCTCGATGATGGAAACCGCGCCTGCCGCCGCAATCGGGTTGCCGCCGAAGGTCGACCCGTGCGAACCTGCTGTCAGGGTGTTTTCCACCCTTTCAAACAACATCGTTGCGCCGATCGGCAAGCCGCCGCCCAAGCCCTTCGCCGTGGATACGACGTCAGGGGAAATGCCGTAGCCTTGGAAGGCGTACAGTTCGCCCGTTCTGCCGTTGCCCGTCTGCACTTCGTCAATCATCAACAGCGCGTTGTGCCGTCTGCAAAGCATCTCTACGCCTTGCACAAAGTCTTTGTCCAACGGCAATACGCCGCCCTCGCCCTGTACCAGCTCCATAAGTACAGCGCAGACTTTGTTTTCTGTAAAGCATTGTTCAACGGACGAAAGGTCGTTTGCCGTCGCGTATACAAAGCCCGCAGGGAAGGGGTTAAAGTCGGTGTGGAACACGTCCTGCCCCGTCGCCGCAAGCGTCGTAATCGTCCTGCCGTGGAAACTGTTTTTTAAGGTGATAATCGTGTAATCGCCCTTACCAAAGTTGTCCTGCGCCCACTTTCTTGCGACCTTGATAGCACACTCGTTCGCCTCTGCGCCCGAGTTGCCAAAAAATACTTTTTTTGCGCCCGTACGGCTGCAAAGCAATTCGGCAAGACGGATACACGGCGTGGAATAATACAGGTTCGAGGTGTGCTGAATTTGTCCAAGCTGCGCCATCACCGCCGCCCTCCAAGCCTCATCTGCTACGCCAAAGGTGTTGACGGCAATCCCCGTTGCCATATCAATATATTCCTTGCCCTCATCGTCGCAGACCAAACTGCCCTTGCCCGACACAAGGTGCAAATCAAACCGACCGTAGGTGTTTGCGATATATTGTTTGTCTTTTTCCTTAAAACTCATCTGCGTCCTTCTTTTCGCGTACTACCATCGTGCCTGCGCCCTCGTCCGTCATCGTTTCGATGAGCAGCGCGTGCGGCACTCTGCCGTCCAAAATGGTTACCTTCTTTGCGCCAAAGCGAATGGCGTCGATACAACATTCTACCTTGGGAATCATCCCGCCCGAAATAACGCCTTGCGCGAACAGCCCTTCCGCCTCTTGAACGTCTATGCAGGGAATTAAAGAGGTCGGGTCGTCCTTGTCCCGTAAAATCCCCTCGATGTCCGTCATCGTAATCAAGCGTTCCGCCTTTAATTTGCCTGCGATATGCGCCGCCGCCGTGTCCGCATTGACGTTGTAGACGTTGCCTTCCTTATCGCAACCCACCGTCGAAACGACGGGAATATACCCCTTTTCAAACAAATCCTGAATGGGGGAAACGTCCACGTTCGTGATTTTTCCAACGTAGCCCAAGCGCTCGTCCTTGATTTCCGCCTCAATCATACGGGCGTCCATACCCGAAATGCCCACGGCTCTGCCGCCGAAGTGCCCCAAAAGATTGACGAGGCTCTTGTTGATTTTGCCTGCAAGCACCATCTGCACGACCTCTGCCGTTTCCTTGTCGGTCACGCGCAAGCCGTCCACAAACTGCGATTGCTTGCCGATACGCTTTAACATCTCGGTGATTTCAGGGCCGCCGCCGTGTACCAGCACGACCTTTACCCCGACCAAGGATAAGAGAACGATGTCCTCCATTACCTGCTCTTTCAGCGTTTCGCTGACCATCGCGTTGCCACCGTATTTGACGACGATGACCTTGCCGTTGTATTTTTGAATATAGGGCAGAGCTTGCGTCAATACCTCGGCGCGCCCTGCGTTGCTCAATCTTACCATGTTTTCACCTCTTAGGTTCTGTAATCTCCGTTGATTTTGACGTAGTCGTAAGTCAAGTCGCAGCCCCAAGCCACGCTCTCGCCCTCGCCGTCGCGGAGCAGAATATCAATCAAAATTTCCTCTTCGAGCAATACCGCTTTGGCAAGTTCCTCGGAAAAATCCACCCCTGCGCCATATGCGCATACCTGCACTTCGCCCTTTTGGGAGCGGAAGGAAACGTCAATTTTGTGAACGTCCGTGTCCGCACCGCTATACCCGATAGCGCACAGCACACGTCCCCAGTTCGCATCCGAGCCAAACATCGCCGCTTTGACAAGGGAAGAACAAATCACGCTCTTTGCCACCGTCTTTGCAGTTGCAACGTCCTTTGCGCCACGCACGCGGCACTCGATCATCTTGGTTGCGCCCTCGCCGTCGCCGGCAATCTTCTTACAGAGGAAGACTGTAAGCGCGTTCAGCGCCTCCATAAACGCCGTAAAGCCTTCGCCCTCGGCTACGATTTCCTCGTTGCCCGCCTCGCCGTTTGCAAGCACCGTCACCATATCGTTGGTAGAGGTGTCGCCGTCCACCGAAACCATATTGAAAGTGTTTTCCACGTCCGTAGACAACGCCTTTTGCAACATTTTCGGGCTGATTTTACAGTCGGTGGTGATGAACACCAGCATCGTTGCCATATTCGGGTGTATCATACCCGAACCCTTGGCAATGCCGCCCATTTTACATTCTACGCCGCCAACGGTAAAGGAAACCGCGATTTCCTTTTTACGGGTGTCCGTGGTCATAATCCCCTCTGCGGCATCGTTGCTGCCGTCCGCAGAAAGCCCTGCCACCAAAGCAGGAATGCCGCTTGCAATCGGCGTAATATCCAAGGGCTGACCGATGACCCCCGTCGACGCCACCACAACGTCCGAGGCAGAAATGCCCAGTTCATTTGCCAAGATTTCACAGGTCTGCTCAGCGATTTCCACACCGTTCGCATTACAGGTGTTGGCGTTGCCGCTGTTGCAGATAATCGCCCTTGCGTAGCCGTCGGCAATATGCGCCTTCGTCACCGTAAGCGGCGCGCCCTTCACCTTGTTGGTCGTATACACGGAAGCCGCCACAGCAGGCGTTGCCGAGTATATCAGCGATAAATCTTTTTTCGTTTTGTTCTTGCGGATCCCTGCGTGGATTCCGCTTGCTGTAAAGCCCTTCGCGGCGCAAACGCCGCCCTTGATTACTTTTATCATAATTCTAATCCCTTCGTTTTGGGCAAGCCCAACGCAATATTCATACATTCAATCGCCGCGCCCGACGCGCCTTTGCCTAAATTATCGTACGCCGCCGTCAGCAAAATACGCTCCTCGTTGCCATAGACGGCAATGCGCATACTGTCCTTTCTTTCCAAAGCAACCGCCGCCGCAAAGCCTGACTTTCCGTCCCCCTCGGTTTCCGAAAAATACACGAGTTCGTCGGTATATTTACGCTTGTATACCTGCTTAATATCCTCGATTGTACCGCTTATTTGCTTTGCAAAGAGGGGTACGCTTACGAGCATTCCGCTGTAAAAATCGCCTACAATCGGGGAAAACAGCGGCGCGTTCGCAAGACCGCAAATCGCCTTCATCTCTTTTAAGTGCTTGTGCTGCTGACCCAAGCCGTACTGCATGGGCGCATCCAGCAAATGAGAGCGGTGTTCGTCCTCGTATTCGGCAATCATATTTTTGCCGCCGCCCGAATACCCCGTCAGCGAATGGCAGGATATAAGCGCGTCCTTGTCTAAAATCCCTGCCTCTATAAGGGGATAGACCAAGGCGATAAAGCCGCTGGCGTGGCAGCCCGGAACGGCAATCCGCTTGCTATTTTTAACCTTCTCTAAGAAGCCTGCACCAAGTTCGGGAAACCCATACGCCCAGTCGGGCAAGGTACGGTGCGCCGTCGAAGCGTCAATCACCACCGTGTTCGGGTTATCCACCAACTGCGCCGACTCCACCGCCGCCCCGTCGGGCAAGCAAAGGAACACGACGTCTGCCTCGTTCATAATCGCTTTTTTTGCGGCGTTGTCTTTGCGTTTTTCTTCGGCTATCGACAAAAGGCAAATATCTTCCCTGCCCGAAAGCCGTTCGACAATCCTCAAACCCGTCGTGCCTGCGCCGCCGTCAATGAATACTTTTTTCATAAAACCTCTCTCACGTACGCGACCTGCAAGCGCACGGATGCGGCAGATGCGCCACCCTCGGAATTCCGCTTAGAAACGCAGGTTTCCAAGGAAATTTCGGTATATAAGTCCTCAGTAAACAGTTCGGTGTATTTTTGATAATCCGCCAAAGGCAAGGTATCTAAAACACAATCCTTTGCGATACACTCCGCCACAATCTGCCCCACGATTTTGTACGCAGAACGGAAAGGCATACCCTTTTTCGTCAAGTAGTCGGCAAGGTCGGTGGCGTTGATAAAGCCCTTTTGCGCCGCCTTGTAGGTATTTTCCGCAAGTACCTTCATCGTCGCAATCATCGGCGTGAATACTTCAAGGCATACCTTCACCGTATCGAGCGCATCGAATACCGCCTCTTTGTCTTCCTGCATATCCTTGTTGTAAGCAAGGGGCAACCCTTTCAAAACGGTGAGCATCGCCATCAGGTCGCCGTAGACGCGTCCCGTTTTGCCACGCACCAGCTCCGCCATATCGGGGTTTTTCTTTTGCGGCATAATCGACGAGCCCGTCGTGAACGAATCGTCCAGCTCGACAAACTTGAACTCCCAACTGCTCCACAAAATCACTTCTTCCGAGAAACGGGAAAGGTGAGTCATTAAGAGCGCAAACGCCGACAGGAGCTCCACGCAAAAATCTCGGTCGGAAACGCCGTCGATGCTGTTTTTCATCACGCCGTTCATTTCGAGCGCCTGCGCCACGAACGCGCGGTCGGTAGGATAGGTCGTACCTGCTAAAGCGCAACTGCCCAAGGGGGAAACGTTCATACGCTTTGAAGCGTCCTCTAATCGCTGAATATCCCTAAGCAACATCATCGCGTACGCCATTAATTGATGTCCAAAGGAAATGGGCTGCGCGCGCTGCAAATGGGTGTACGCAGGGGCGATGACGTCTGCCGTTTCCTCTGCCTTGTCCACAACGGCGGCAATCAGGTCCTTGATAAGTGCCACCACCGTTTCCACCTCATCCCGAAGGTAGAGCCGAATATCCAAAGCCACTTGGTCGTTGCGGCTGCGCGCGGTATGCAAACGCTTTCCTGCATCGCCGATGCGGTTCGTCAACTCCGCCTCAATGAACATATGGATATCCTCTGCGCCGTCCGCGATCGGCAAAGCACCACTCTCGATATCCTGCAAAATCCCCACCAAGCCGTCCACAATCGTATCCACGTCCGACGAGGGGAGTATCCCCTGTTTTTCCAGCATCGTTGCGTGCGCAATCGAACCCTTTATGTCTTGCGCGTACATACGCTTGTCGACCCGAAGTGAGGAGTTGAAATCGTCTGCTTTTTTGTCCAGAGCCTTTTGAAACCGGCCTGCCCACATTTTTTCCATAGCCATATTTTAACACCTTTGCCTGCCGTTGTCATGCGGCAGGCAAAGCAATTCCTTTTTAGTTTTTCTTACCCACTTTCGCATTGACTTGCGCCTGCACCTTGATAGGCAAGCCGAACAAGTTGATAAAGCCGGTTGCATCCGTCTGGTCATAAACGTTGTCTTCGCCGAAGGTTGCGTATTCTTCGGAATAAAGGGAATAATCGCTCCAAGCGCCAGCCTTAATCATGTTGCCCTTATAGAGCTTAATGCGTACCTTACCCGTAACGGTTTCCTGCGTCTTGTCTACGAACGCGGAAAGCGCTTCACGCAAGGGGGTGTACCATTGACCGTTGTAAACGAGCTCCGCAAAGCAAACGGACAGCTCCTGCTTTTTGTGCGAAGTCATCTTATCCAAGCACAGCGTTTCCAAATACTTGTGCGCAAAATACAAAATCGCACCGCCGGGAGTTTCGTATACGCCACGGCACTTCATGCCTACCAAACGGTTTTCTACGATGTCCAAAAGCCCGATACCGTTTTCACCACCCACCTTGTTGAGGGCATAGATGATGTTCTTCGCGCTCATCTTTTCGCCGTTGAACGCCACGGGAACACCCTTTTCGAATTCCAGTTCGATGTAGGTAGGCTTATCGGGTGCTTGCAGAGGGGATACCCCCATTTCCAAGAAACCGGGCTTTTCGTACAACGGCTCGTTGCCTGCATCCTCTAAGTCCAAGCCCTCGTGAGAAAGATGCCACAAGTTCTTGTCCTTCGAATAGTTGGTTTCACGGTTGATTTTGAGGGGCACGTTGTGCGCCTCTGCGTATTCGATTTCCTCCTCACGGGATTTAATCGACCACTCACGCCAAGGAGCGATAATGTGCATATCGGGAGCAAACGCTTTGATAGCAAGTTCAAAACGAACCTGGTCGTTTCCCTTACCCGTACAGCCGTGGCAAATCGCGTCTGCGCCTTCCTTCAAAGCGATTTCTACAATGCGCTTTGCGATAACGGGACGAGCAAACGACGTACCCAACATATATTCTTCATACATAGCCCCTGCCTTCACCGTGGGGATAACGTATTCGTCCACGAATTCGTCCGTCAAGTCCTCTATGTACAGCTTGGACGCGCCTGTCTTGATTGCCTTTTCTTCGAGACCTTCCAACTCATCCGCCTGACCAACGTTGCCGGACACCGCGATTACTTCGCAGTTGTTGTAGTTTTCCTTGAGCCAAGGAATGATGATCGAAGTATCCAAACCGCCCGAATAGGCAAGTACTACTTTCTTAATGTCTTTCTTGTTCATTGTCTTTTCTCCTTTTGTTTCCCATTGAATGAAACCGTTCATTATTTTTAACATGTTTATTATACCCCTTTTGAAAAAAATATGCAACTGTTTTTATGTAATAATTTATACATTTTTAGGGTAATTTTTGAATATTTTTCCGAATAAATCGAATATTTTATGAATAAATGAATAAATAAGAGAAAAAGTGAATATTTGTGCAAACGTCAACCAAAGCGCGTGCACGCGTGCACGCACGGAAAA
>JAFQVL010000043.1 GCA_017408045.1 Clostridia bacterium
ATTCTGAATACGTAATGCCCTGCGATTTTTTTCGTAAGTACATAGGTTGTTATCAGTGTAATGGGGAACAGGATTCCTTCGCCGATAATCCACAAAAGGAAGGAGCGGCCCAACGAATCCAAAAGGTTAACCCCCAATATGTCCTTATCTGTGAAGCCCTTCCATACCATTTCAAAATTTTTAATGGTAAGGCTGCCCGTCGCATCCTGAAAGGCAAGACCGATGGACGATAAGTTCACATAGAACCAAAAAATCAAGAACTGAACGACGGGAAATAAAACAATTAAATACGCGAATAAGAAATCACGCCGTTCCAGCCTTGAATAATTTTTCCTGATACTTTCTGTAAGTTTCATTTATTACTTAGACCCCATAAAATAGCTATTCCAATTACTGATTACGTTTGCCTTTTCAGCCGCTAAGAACGTCTTTGCAGCTTCTTCATATACAGCGATAGTGTTGCCATTTCTCGTGCCTTCGTCCGTATATATCGACGCCGTGCTTTCCGAAACAATGTAATCGGGAATATGCCCTTCGGTCGTAAAGATGCTCGTCAAGGTAGATTTTGCTCTATACCCCTTCAAGCCGCCAAACGTAGATACCTGCGAATAGTAACGGTTTACGGGAATTTTGGAAGCATTCTTCACGAAGGTATATTGCGAGGTCGTGTTTTCTACTGCGCAATAAGGGCTGGTACCGTTTGCCGTACGGCTGAACGTTGCACCGCTGTCATCGCTCGCCATCATACGAAGGAACAAGCTTACAATCTCCATCTTAGACGTTCCCTTGGTAACGTAAGCAACGTGTTCGGGCCCTCTCGCATAAGTAACGCCACGCGATTTTGCGATTGCCTCTGCGTCTGCTGCCGTAATATCCTTACCCTTTTCCGTCTTTACAGCCGAAACGATTTCTTCAATAGATTTATTTTCATCTACCAAATCAACGATAAAGGAAAGCAATTCTTCGCACGTTGCGTCGTCGTATCTATCGCCAAACACCTTCGTACCTACTGCGGAAAGAATGGGGAATCTCACGAAATCGATATCATCCAAATCATCCTCGTAGTTTAATTTAACTTCGTTCAACATCCAGTCGCCGTTGAACATAAACACTGCGTCGTCGGTGTCGCCCATTACCTTCGCCTGCGCCTGGTCTACGCCCTGCGATGCGCTACCGGGAGCGGCAATCGTCAAGTCAAACGCTCTATATGCAACCTTCATCATTTCTTCCAGCATAGGGTCGTCATACAGCTCTTGGCAAGCCGCGTCGGTCAAGTTTACCATTTCGCCGCTTTCATTTGGCTGTTGGAAGGTCCAGAAGGTATTCCAATCATCAACGCTATATTGCGCCATCATCGTATACAAGAAGCATACGCCATAGCCGTTACCGCCCGAAATGTACGTAATGGGATACGTACCCGACTCTGTCGAGTTTTCAATGCCGTTATAGCCGCAATAGATTTTATCGAAGCAATCGAACATTTCGTTGGTCGTTTTGGGAATATCAAGACCGTAGTTCGCTAATTTTCTGGTGTTTACAACCAAGCCCGCAGACGCCTGCGCCCAGTTATAAGCGTAGATTTTACCAGTGGAGTCGGTCATATACGCTAACACGTCCTCACCCAGCTTCTCGCGTACAGTTTTCGTTTCCTCCTTACCGTCGTAGGATATCGCTTTCTTATTGTAAACACTTTCTTCAAGGTCCTCTACCAAAAGGCCGTAATCACCCAATTCACTTACTTGGTTAGGAGTTGCACCGCTACTGATATACAGGTCTACGTTTGTCGCGTCATAGCCGAGCGCAAGCTCTTGAATCAAGGTATTGTCCTTAATGGAGTTGTCGGGTGTCA
>JAFQVL010000044.1 GCA_017408045.1 Clostridia bacterium
CGCAAAAGCAAAGTTCGACGAAACCATCGAATTGCACGTACGTTTGGGGGTTGACCCTCGTCAGGCTGATCAACAGGTTCGTGGCGTACTCGTATTGCCCCACGGTACCGGTAAGACCAAGAGAGTATTGGTTATCGCAAAGGGCGCAAAGGCTGACGCGGCGCAGGCTGCTGGCGCAGACTACGTTGGCGCGGAAGAAATGATTGCTAAGATCCAGAACGAAAACTGGTTCGACTTCGACGTTATGATCACCACCCCCGATATGATGGGTATGGTAGGTCGTATCGGTCGTGTGCTTGGTCCTAAGGGCTTGATGCCGAACCCCAAGAGCGGTACCGTTACCATGGACGTTGAAAAGGCAATCAAGGAAGTTAAGGCTGGTAAGGTTGAATACCGTTTGGATAAGACCGCTATCATCCATTGCCCCATCGGTAAGAAGAGCTTTGGTAAAGAAAAGTTGGTTGAAAACTACACCGCACTTATCGATGCAATCGTAAAGGCGAAGCCTGCTGCTGCTAAGGGTACGTACCTTAAGAGCGTGGTTTTGGCGTCGACGATGGGTCCTGGGGTTAAGGTAGCTCCCAAGAACTAAGTAAAAGGTAAAACAAAGAATATACTGCGCAATACTGCGTCGAACCTGCGCGCCTCTAACTCGCGTACGCTCAGTACGCTCCTGTCGAGGTGCTCGGTTCTCCTTGTCTTGCTTGTATCTTGCTTTGTTTTAAAGCGGGCGGATTTGCGGCGCAATGCAGTGCTGCGAAAATAAAGCAAAAATATTTTTCCAAAGGCGGTCAAAATTGATTGACTGCCTTTGAGAAAAGTGGTATAATCAAATAGTCAATGATGACTCACCGTAGAAAGCAAGTCCGAAAGGATAATGGGAAACCGCTTGCCGAGGTAGAAGGAAATCGCTATTAGAAAGTTAGTGTGTCCTTATGCCGATTGCGGTGTAAGGAATTTTTTTATGTCAGGCGGCGCTTGCTATGGCGGCGCGCGGCTTAAAGGAGGTAATTTTATGTCGGCAAATGTTGAAGCTAAAAAACAAATCGTGGAAGAGATTAAGGCGAAAATCCAGGCGAGTAAGTCCGTTGTATTCGCAGATTACAACAAACTTACCGTTTTGGAAGTAACCGCACTTCGTAACGAATTCAAAAATGCAAACTGCGAATACAAGGTTTACAAGAACACCCTCGTTAGAAAGGCGTTCAACGAACTTGGGTACACCGATTTCGACGCAGATCTGAACGGCCCTACGGCAGTTGTATTCTGCGCAGACGAAACCAGCGGCGCAGCCATTTTTGCAAAGGCTACGAAGGCAACCCCTGCTTTGGCGGAAAAGATCGTGCCCAAATGCGCGTTCTTGGAAAACAAATATATGGACAAAGCAGCGGTTAAAGAACTTGCAGCAATCCCTTCCAAGGAAGTACTCATCGCGAAGATGCTTGGCTGCTTGCAATCTTCCATCTCCAAATTCGTTTACGTTTTGGACGTTATTGCGAAAGCAAAAGAAGCGGCAAACTAATCCATTAAAAAAATCATTATTAAAAATCGGAGGAAAAAATTACTATGGATATCCAGAAACTTATTGAAGAAGTAAAATCTATGTCTGTTCTTGAACTCAACGAACTTGTAAAGGCACTCGAAGCAGAATTCGGCGTAAGCGCTGCTGCTCCCGTTGCTGCTGGCGCTGCTGCTGGTGCTGCAGAAGCTGCTCCCGCTGCTGAAGAAAAGACCGAATTCGACGTTGTATTGAAGGACATCGGTCCCAACAAGATCGCAATCATCAAGGTTGTTCGTGAAGCTACCGGTCTTGGCCTTGCTGACGCTAAGAAGGCAGTTGAATCCATGGGCGTTATCAAAGAAAACGCTCCTAAGGCAGACGCTGAAGCATTGGTTGCTAAGCTTAAGGAAAACGGCGCTACCGCTGAACTTAAGTAAATCTCGACTTAATAAAATTATCTGACAAGAAAGAGGACGTTTCGATAGTTTCGAGCCGTTCTCTTTTTTGTTTGCGGTTTCCGTTGCCGTACTTCTTTAGAAAAATTTGCGAAAAGCGGTAAAACTGCTTGACGGCAAGGGCGGAAATAGAGTACAATATTAGTTGGTAGTAAGCGCCTTGTTTGATTTTGGCGTGCGCTACGCAATATGAAAATCCAGAACGGAGAGAAACGATGAAAAAGTTTTTGAAAAGAGCCATTTCTACCGCGATTGCGACGGTCAGCGTTGTAGGGGGCGCGTTTGCGTTTACCGCTTGTACGACCAACAACCCTGAGGTAGAGATGCGTATTGCCTTCAACGGCACGACCTATACTTTAGAATACAAGCTGTATAGAAAACTTGCGCCCAACACGGTAAACCATTTCTTGGCGCTTGTGGAAAACGGCTACTATAACGAGCAGGACGGTCAAAATATCTGTATCCACGATTATACCGATTCCAAGTGGTACACGGGCGGCTATTCTTACAACGCCAACAGCGAAGAGGACGGCGGCTTGTCCTATCGTGATTATTTCAGCATTGTTTCCGCTTATTCCAACCAGGATTTCCTCAGCGTTTGGAAGGATACCGCAAAGACGATGCCTACGTACACTTTGTATGGCGAATTCCCCGACAACGGTATGGAAATGGCGAAAGGCAACTTCTTGTCCCCGACCTTTGGCTCGCTGGCGATGTATTACGAGGCTAAGGGCGATAACGAAGATGCGTTTGACGTATACGTAGAGCGTGTAGACGGCAACGGTATTCGTAAGACCAAGTATGAAACGAATAGCGCTACCTCTATGTTCTCCATCAACCTTTCCTCTAGCGGTACGGATAAGTCCCATTGCACTTTTGCTACCTTGCAGGAATCGAGCGTGGAGGAATTGAAGGCGCTGCAAGACGCCGTTAAAAAGTATATCGAAAACAACTTCTCCGATGTAGACGAGGAGAGCGTGGAAGGCTTCACGAAAGCGGTGGAGGTTTCTTACGGACAGGGCGACCCGTTTATTGAAAACGCGGGCTTGACCGTGGAATACGACGTGCCTACTACGCCCATCGTGATTAAGAGTATTAAGGTACTGAAATACTAATCTTATATAAGCAAAAGACCTGCTGTATGCAGGTCTTTTTTTATCCCGAAACGTCGATGATGGTATCCTCTTCCACCTCGACGGTGAAAGGACGGACGTCGAATAGCCGCTCTGCTTTCCGGTACACAAGCAGACAGCGTTTTGGGTTTTCAGTAGGCAAAACGTGCAAAAAGTTCCCTAAAAAATCTCGCACGGAAGGGGCGTTTTTCTGCAAATCCTCGCACAAAAAAGCGGAAAAGTCTGCGCCGATGCGCACGCTCTCGAAAAACGCATAAGCAATCAATCCGTCCTTTTCTGCCATTTCCGCTTGCCTTAATTGATAGGACGTGCGCTGCAGGGTATTTTCACCGATTGCGTAGCGGCAATCCGCCTGTCGTCCGTATCGGTCGGAGAGGGGAATGGTGAGGCAAAGTTCGCCCTCTCTTTCTTCGATAGAAATGTACCGTTCAAGGAGCAAACGCTCTGCAAAGGCGGAGAAAACAGCCACGTCTTCGGCGGTTTTTACGCCAACCAACTTCCCGACGAAAAAGATCTCACAGGAGGCAAAGGAGGGGGGCAGGGTTGCGCTGAAAAAGCCCTTGGGGCTATCTATTCCCAGAAAAACACCCCCTTGACGGCAGACGGTGGCAAGGGTATCTCCCTTGCGCGCTTGCGCAATCAGGCGCAGGGTGTCGTCTGTGGATTGAAAGCCGTCGCAATACAGCGCCAGTCCGTCAGACAGTCGATATACGCTTACTCCCGTTGGCGGTTGCAGGGGCAAACGCTCGTCTAAAAAGAAGGTGATGGGGTGCATACCTTCCGCCTCGAGGCGTACGGGCAGCCCGTCTTGCAGAGAAATCTCTGCGTACCGTTCAAAATCGTGCGCCTGTCCAAAGTATACACCGCCGACGTACAGCGCGGCAGGCTGTGAGGATAAAAAATAAATTCGCATAACCGATACTCCGAACTAAGATTTACCGTAATATATGATATTTTTGTGCCGTTAATGTATAGACTTTCAAAAATACGGTAATAATTGCCCTGAACAATAAAGCACGGAGGGTTCTCGTATGCAAAAAATTAACGGCTATACCGAAGAGGAAGCAAAGGAATTGGTCGACTTTGTCGAGGAGGGGAAAAGAGCAGGAAAAACCTTGACGGCGTTGTTTGCCGAATATGGCAGTCGGCGCGGTCGTGCGCGCGGCAGCGTGCGCAATTATTACTACGCTTTGATGAAGAACGAGCAGGCGGACGAACGGATTGTCAAACTGTTGGACGGCAGGGAGTTATCGGTGGGAAAAATCCGCGCCTTTACCGAGGAGGAGGCAGACGAGGCGATTCGCAGTATCTTGCAGGAAAAGGCGAAGGGTATGTCCGTACGTAAGGCGATTTTTCGTCTTTCCGGCGGCGACGATAAATTGATGCTGCGCTTGCAAAATAAGTACCGAAATACCTTAAAAAAGAACCCTGAAAAGATTGCCGCGCTCTCTAAGGAATTGTTTGGGGATGCGGATATTGCGCTTGGAAAGCGGAGCGCGCAGCCAAGCGATAGGCCCAGAAAAATCTGGCAGGGCAAAGAGGCAGGGCAGGCGTTGCAAAAGCGGCTGGAAAAGGAAATCAATGATTTATACGATCGGTTGGCGCGTGGGCTAAAAGAGGAGAATCTTCGATTGATTGAAGAGAACGCGGCGTTGCGTGCGGAACTGGAACGTTTGCGCCAAAAGTTGTCGTAAAAGAAAAAGAGGAAGGTCGAGCCCTTTTGCTCGCCTTCCTTTTTCCGCATAATCTGGGATAGTTTCCCATTGTTTATGCTCAGTTCTGTTCCGATTGTTGCATACACTTCAGCTTTTCGTCCATCATGGTATTGACTTTCGTTAAGACTTCGTCTTGACCCTTTTGGACCAGCGTACGCATCTTCTGGCTATTTGCGACCACCAACGCGCCGCCGACTGCGCCGATCAGCATACCGATTGCTAATTTTTCCATATTCACTTCTCCTTTGGAAGGACGTTCGTCCCTTCGGTGTTAGTATGCGTATCAAAAAGGACGTCGTATGTAAAAAAATTGCAGGGAAAATCAGGAAAAAGGAAAGAAACGCTTGGACAAACGAAAAAAATGTGCTATACTAAAAATATGGAAAAACGAGTGATTGCTTTGGATATCGGCGGCAAAAGAATCGGCGTGGCGATTTCCGATCCCTTTGGGGAGTACGCGATGCCCTGCGAAACTTACCACAGGACGAAGTCCTTTTGGACGGACGTAGAGGCGGTGGCGAAAATTGCCAAGGACAGAGGGGCGGAAATCATCGTCTGCGGAATGCCTGTCAATTTCGACGGCTCGGAAAGTATCCAGACGCTCAAAACGCAGGAATTTGTAGACGCCTTGCGTTCGCGTACGGACCTGCCCATCGTTTTGGAAGACGAACGGTTCACTACGATGCAAGCACGGGAAGTGCAAATTCAGGGGGGCGTAAAGCGGGACGATCGCAAAAAGAGTATCGACGCCATCGCGGCGGCGTACATACTGGACGGATACCTTTCGCGTGAGCAAAAGCGCAGGCGTGCCGAAGCGGAAAGGCAGTCAAGGAAATGGACGATTAAATCTGGAAGGAGGAATTTTACTATGGATATGGAAAAATTGAGCGACGAAGAATACGAGGAATTGAACGTCATCGAATTAGAGGACGGCGAGGGGAACGTGGAGAGCTTTTTGCACATTGCTACGATTGAATATAAAGGGCAGAAATATTGCTGTTTCCAGGTGGCAGAGCCGGAAACCGAAGAGGAAGAGGACGAGATCGTCATCTTCCGTCTGGAAGGCGAGGGTGAGGACACGCAACTTTTTGAAATCGAGGACGAGGCGCTGTTAGACGAAGTATTTGCGGAATTTTGTGCGCAGTACGAACAGTACGAGAATGCGGAGGACGCAAAGCGTTTAGAGGTGTAAGGCGGTAAGTGCCGTTTTATCGCATAAGATTTATAATTTTTTACAAAAATTACAAAAAACAGTAAAAAGGCGGGTGAAATCGGTTGATTTGACACGCCTTTTGTGTTAGAATAGAAAGGCTGAAATTCACACTCGGAGTCTGTTCGTAATCCGTGCCCGTAAATTTTTCTCATGCGGGCGTCGTCTACGAGCCAACACAGATCGAGGAGGATAAACGGAGGTATGAATTATGGCAGTTATCACTATGAAGCAGCTTTTGGAAGCAGGCGTACACTTCGGTCATCAGACCAGAAGATGGAACCCCAAGATGAAGAAGTACATCTTCGCGGCAAGAAACGACATTCACATCATCGACTTGCAGCTCACCGCGAACCTCATTGAAGAGGCGTACAAGTTCGTCGTAGAATCGGTTAAGGCAGGCAAGTCTGTTCTGTTCGTTGGTACGAAGAAGCAGGCGCAGGACGCGGTAAAGGAAGAGGCAGAACGTTGCGGTCAGTATTACGTAAACTCCCGTTGGTTGGGCGGCTGTCTTACCAACTTCAAGACCATGAGAAGCCGTGTAGAACGCCTTGAAAAGCTGGAAGCAATGGAAGCAAACGGCGATTTCGACCTGTTGCCTAAGAAGGAAGTTATGCTCCTTAAAAAGGAAATGGGCAAGTTGCAAGCGAACCTTGGCGGTATCAAGA
>JAFQVL010000045.1 GCA_017408045.1 Clostridia bacterium
CCGTAAATTGCCCCCAAGTCCTTATCCATTTCCAACGTACTCATTTCGGGGAACATTCCCGTATCTTCCGTAAATTGGTCAATCACGTCTTCATTTGCGTAGATTTCCAGCGTAGTTACGAATTCGTCCTCCACCGTGTAGTCCGAATATTCGCAGTGGGGATCGTCAATCCATAAATCCCACGATAATCCAACGTTTAAATACAAGGCTTCCATCGAAAAATCTTTGCCTGTAACGCTGTAATTCTCTTCACCGCAAGAAATATCAAAGGGAACTTTCAAGATTCTCTTTGCAAAATCCACCGTAGATTCTGCCTTTACTTCAGGGTTCGATTCGCTAACTACCATAAGCTTAATCTGTTCTCCAAACGGTTTCAAGCACTCCACCGTTGCAATATTGCTTCCAACGGATTGAGGTGTTACCGTAACGTAATCACTTACGTTCTTACCCGCTGCCCATGCGCTTTGAGGATTAACAAAAGCTACTGACCACGACACATTTTTGTTTGTTGCGTTATCGGGTTTAATGTTCGCCTGAATGGTGGCGCTGTTGGATTTAGATTCGCCCGTAATCGCTCTTGCGCTACGGAAAGTCATACGCGCAGGCATCACGTTGACGCCTTCACTTAACACTTCGCCGTTTTCATCCGTGATGTTACTTGCCGAATCGTTCGGTTGAACACTTACCTGCCCCTGCGAAGTAGGCTCTTTATCCCTACTCAAACATACCACTGTGGTAGTTGCCCCCGCAAGCAACACCGTTGCCAAAATTCCTGCTAAAATTTTTGTTTTCTTAGTCATATTACACGACCCTCCTTATTTTTAATTCACTCGATTTCCGAGCGTTTTCTTTAATGAATTAGATAAATACTCTACGTATTCACCGTTCGTCATATTTAAGCCTTCGTACTCTGCGTCTAAATCCAAACTAAATGCGTCTAACAATACACTGCTGTCAAACGGCATTATCGTACAAGCAAGATAGGATATACTTTCAAGCACCTCCACTCCGTCCTGAAGAACCGTTCTTGTTCCGCTGCGCTCTTCATAAGAGATGGGAAACATTTTATTAGAAACACTTTCTATCTTTCCCATTAAATTCTCTTTGCTTGTCCCTTGTTGTAACATAGACACCGAATACGACGCCAAAATATAACAAGTATCATACTGGATGTTGCCTACCGCTTTGTCCACTAAGTTCAATAACGACATTGCTCTATCATACCCGCCGAGCGTTATCATATTCATAACGTTATCAAAAGTCGTTTGATACGCTCCGTTAATCGTATCTGCGATTGACAACGATAAATCGTCATACGACGCATACAACGCATTCATTCCTTCACCATAGTCATCTTTGTTATATCCTACAAGGTTTTCAAAAACGATTATCGGCAAAGAAACGATTACGATAATGAGAATCAACACGAACATACATACGCAAACCAAAATCTTGAATAGCGTATGCCGTAGCGACCATGCGGCTGCAATGATTGCGCCCCAAACACCGCCCGCTGCCGTGCCTTTTGCGATGCTTGCCGCAGCTTTACCGACTTTTGCACCGCCTTTAACCGTCGAAGCAGCGGCGTTTGCTGTTGCTCTTGTCGCATCCGTTGCCGCTTTTGCAGTTTTCCCCGCGTTCTTCGCCGCTTTCGCCATGTTCTTGGCTGCATTACCGTAATTGTCAGAGCCTTCTCCCGATTGCTTCGTCGGTTCTTTTGCCATTTTCTTCTATCACCCCCTTTACATCATTCCCGTTTTCTCCTCGGTTGCTCTACGTTGTCCATATTTCGTTTGGTCGGTTCTGCGTATCGTGACGGGGTAGAGTTATAACGTACCGTTTCCACCGATACCGTTTTCACGTTCCCATCCGCGCCATACACCGCTTCACCGTTTTCATAGACAGGACGGCGTTCCACACTGGCATTGCCGTGAATACCGTACCACGAATTCCCGCTTGCGTCTTCATATACCTGATAATCCCCTCGCGGAGCAGCGTATTGCGAAGAATCGTAAAAGGCTGTTCCCGAACCATCTTCGTGCCTTACTTCAAAATGCCCGTATTGACTTCCTGAACCATCCACCGAAACAACCGATTGCTCATAACTTGGCATAAAGTTCCCAAATTGCGCTTGGTTGTATTCATTTGCGTCCGCCCCCGATTCAAAAGCGGGTATGGTTGCGTGCGGTTGCATTGCATACCAATCCAGCCCATTGTCCGTTTGCATAACCGTATGCGGTGCGTCTGGTTCATTGTAATAGGCACTGCTATACCACCTGCTTTCACCGTTTGGCGTATTTGCGGAAATCTCCCCTTCGCCTACGTTCTGAAGCGTTGTTCCGTCCGAAATCGAAGAGAACGTAGGAGCACCGTGATACTCGCCTGCGTTAGCTCCAGTCGCCATTTGATACCATTGCGAGCCGTCCGTTGCCGATACGATGGAATGCGGGCCTTGCGGTTTTTCAAACTGCTCGGCATTGAATAATCCCAAAGCCGTTTGCTTACCGTCTGCGCCGATTGCATTCGTCGTGATTTTACCGCCTGAAATTTCCGTTCCCGTCAAGTTCTGCCCTTGTAAATGGGGCATATAATTCCCCAAGCTCCTATCCGCGATTTCCCCGCCGATCTTACCTGATACCTTTGGCGGTTTTGTTGCTACCGATGAGATGGAATTACTGTTCAGCGTTGCGCCGTTTCGCGCGGCTACACCGCCTACCATTCTACCGAAGAACCCGATAGAACCGCCCATACCCATCTTTTGCCCGCCTTGCGTTACGGCGTCTCGGACATAGGAATTACCGCTAAACTTGTTTGCAAGCCCTGCCATAAATCCTCCAGACACGCCGGCAACACCTGCCCCGGCAAAAGCGCGACCTGCTTTCATAAAGCCACCGCCAGCACTCGTCAGCACACGCGTCGCAACTAATAGTTCCATACCTAATCCACTGCCTGTTTGCGCTACATTTAACCCAATAGACGACAAATACGAATCGAACCGTTGCGCTGTCTTCAAAAACGCGATTGCGCAGAACAGCCAAAGGAATACGCTTCCCTTACCGTTAGCCAAGACACCGCCGTTTGCTACGTAGTATCCCACGGAGCTGTTAAATGCCCTCAAGAACCATACGTTCATTACCAGCAATAATAGCTGTGAGCCTACCATTCTGCACCAAGACTTGAAGACTTGTCCCGTTGCTTTTGACGCGCCCATAGAGTACGCCAACGGTGAAGTATAGCAAAGCACGCCCACCACCACGTAGCGTTCTACAACTTCAAGCAGGAGCTTGAAATAGTTCCAGCCAAGCGAAATCATCAAAATCAATACGAGTATTTCACCTACTACCGATACCGTTGATACAAAGTTCGTCACTCCGTTCTTGATTACGTTCTCTACTCCTGCAAACGTAAACGTTTCATTACCGTTGCTTATATCCATTAACGCCGTGTACGGAGCTCTTGCGATTTCCAACACATATAGGAATATTGGTTTTGCAAACCAAATCAAGACTGCAAACAAACAACTGCGAAGGATTAACGACCAAGGATTTTCAGCTTCGGTAATCGGCCCGCCAAGCGAGCGAAACAACTGCCAAACTGTAATTAGGAACAATATTGTCCAAGCGATGTACTGCATTACGGTAAAAGCCTTCGCCACAAACGGAAAGTAAGATTCCATTACGAACATATCCGTCCCCAAGGCGTTTAAGAACATTCCCGAAACGGCGTCCATAAGGTCTGTTACGGTACTGGCTACCCAGTCTACTATGCCCTCAAAAATCCAACCCAATTATGCATCACCCCCTTCTCTCCTTCTGGGTTTAACCGACATAGTTTCCGCCTGTAATCAACGGTTGCAAGTACGCAACGATAAATCCCAGCGAGTTCAAGATAATCCACGTGATTACGATACGTTTTAGCCACGCCGTAGCTTCATCTACTGCTTTTTGGTTTCGAGAAATCATTCTCACGACCAACGCTACCGCTGCCATCGTTACCGCAACAATTGTACTGATTGCTACGATTTTGCCGTAGAAATCACGCATAATTGTGGAAAATCTATCCCAAATAGTTTCCGCTTCTGCCGCAAACGTCGGTTGAATACACACAAGCAACGCCAGCATTACCGCTACTATCGTCCAGTACCATACTTTAGGTTTCCCTTTTGTTCTTTCTTGCTTCAGCATCCTGCACCTCCTTATATATTTTCTATAAAGATACGTGCTTTCCGCAAAAACAAACAACAAAACGCCAACTCGTTAGGCGGGTTTCCCTTTTACTTTCTTCACGCATCCTATTTTCTTAAATAATACTGTAATCACACCTGTTCGTGATTGAAGAAACTTATCTAACCGCTTATAATACACCTGGCAATAATCCTCCTTTTATAATTTGATAAAAAATAAGCACGTTGACAAAAGGCCAGTTCCTTCGCCCTTTCTTTGACCGAGTAATTTGCAGGGTGCCGCTATGCGCGCAATTAAACGTTGGGCGAGCTCTTGTCTTCGCACACTATCCGAACGTGCCTGTATCCTTCCTGATGCAAC
>JAFQVL010000046.1 GCA_017408045.1 Clostridia bacterium
TCCCGATGCGGTGCTGACGGGTGTGGAAACGAGAACGAGTTCCCCCGTGCGCATACAGCGCGACGAAGAGTTGCAATCGGTGTCTGCAAAGGGCTTATTTCCCTGCGGCGAAGGGGCAGGCTATGCAGGGGGGATTACCTCTGCGGCGGCGGACGGTTTGCGTATTGCGGAAAAAATTTATTCCTTGTTTTGTTAATCTATGATTAACAAGTCCTGAAAAACAAACGAGAAAAGTAAAAAATTTCGTTAAAGGTCTTTACAAAATGTATACCTTGTGTTATAATGACCGTAAAGAAATGGACTATACGAAATTTTTTCATATTCTCTCACTAAGGGTAGGCGGATTGCAATAAGCTTTCCGCCTATTCTCTTTTTTTTCGCCTTATATGCGGCGCAATGCTGCGTCGAATCTGTGCGCCTTTCAGTCGTGTACGGCATGTACACTCCCGTCAAGGTGCTCGATTTTCCTTGCCTTGCTTGCATCTAAGGCGAAAAAACCTGCCTTGGCCGAGCCTAAAATCATCGCCGCAATGCAGCGTTGCGCTGCGGCAACCCTCGGTCATTTACGCTTAGTAAACTCCCTCGGGCTATTCTCGCGCGCCTCGCCTTGCTTGCATCTAAGGCGAAAAACTCTGCCTTGGACGAGCCAAAAATCATCGCCGCAATGCTGCATTGCCTTTTAGCAAAGACACTTCTTGCACGCATTCCCCTCTTTCATGCATACGATGTAGGATGAAAATAGTTCCGTATAACCGCGCGGCGGCGGTGGAATACGCCGCAGAATGGGCTTATAGCCGCAACCCCGATTTTTACGATTTCAGCCGTTTGGGCGGCGATTGTACCTCGTTCGCTTCGCAATGTCTGTTTGCGGGCGTTGGCGTGATGAATTATACGCCCGACCTTGGCTGGTATTATATCAACCAAAATAACCGCGCGGCGGCTTGGTCGGGGGTTGAGTACTTCTATAACTTCTTGATTGGCAACGCTAAGACGCCGATTGGCGAGGGCGCGGGGCCGTTCGGGGAAGAGGTGGCTCTGCCATTATTGCGGCAGGGCGACTTCGTGCAGCTGGGAAACGAACGGGGCTATTATCATACGCTGGTTGCGGTGGGCTTTTTGGATAACGGAGTACCTCTAATGGCGGCGCACTCCAACGACGCGTTTTTAAAGCCCTTGTCTGCTTGGACCTTTCAACGCCTGCGCTGCATTCATATTCTGGCGGCGCGTAGCGTGGAATGGTAGGGCAAAAGCCGCGATATAGATAGCGGTTAAACGGGGCGAGGCTTGCGTTTTGCCGAAGGCAAAAGGGAAGAAATAAAGGCGCGTGCGCGTTCTTTTTTTTCGATAAGGTCGGCGGCTTGCTTGCCTAAGGTAGCGGCGGTGGGCAGACCCCCGGGGGCTTGTTGCCATTGTGTGGCAAGCAACACGTTTTGCAGACCTGGAATAGCGGTTGGAAGGGGGACGGGCAGTTTATTTTTCGGCAACAAAAAGCTCATAAACGCCCCTGCCTCGCTGCCTGTATAGCGGTGGTAGGTGGCAGGCGTCCATACGTCGAGGCATTGCAATTTCCCGCGCATCTGCGGGAATTTTTCGCAAATAGCGGTGGAAAGCGCCTCTGCAAGCTCTCGTTTTTTCTGCCGATAAGCCGTTTTATTTTCTCGCAAGGCAATCCACTCTCTCGCCGTTTTTTCGTTGCAAAAGGTCAGCGTTTGCAACACCGTTTTCCCGGCGGGGGCAAAACTTGGCTCGTGCGAAAACTCACGCAAAATTAGATAGGGAGTTTTCAGCAATTTTTGATATTGCCAGGGGAGCGGAAACATAAAATCCCCTCGGAAATTTACATCGCTGATATCGCAAGCAAAGGCGGCGTGGTAAGCGGAAAAGAGGGGCATATTCGGGTCGGCGTACTGTGCGCGCAGGGCGCGAGGCGGCTTTCTGCCAAGCAGTCTATCAAAGGTGATTTTGGTATCGCAGGCGCATACGAAATAATCAGCGGTCTCCCTCGTTCCGTCGGATAATTCCACCTCGATTGCTTGGTTTTTAAGCGTGTGAATTTTTACCGCTTCCTTTCCAAGCAACAGTTCTCCCCCGAGGCTTTTAAATCGCTTTGCGATTTTTTTCGCCATTTCAGGGCTGCCACCTTGCGGAATTCCACCGTTCTTTCCGCAGAAAGTCGCCACCGCTACGAGAAAGGCTAACGAAGTGAATTTTCTTCCCAGCATACACAGCATAAACTTTTGCAAAAGGGGATGGGAGAACCGCTTTGCAAGATCCTGTGTGGACATTCCATAATATTTTACAAGGCAAGGAAATTGTGCAAGCATTGTAAGCAAAGAGGCTTTTTGATCGTACTGCTTACCGCCGATGCCCATATACGCTTGTACGGCGCGCACCCCTTTGGTGAACGCAAAGATTTCCTTTTGGTCGTCGGGGGAAACGGCGAGCATTTCCCGTTCCAGTCGCTCCAAATCGGCGTAGAGGGAGAGCCGCTGTCCCTGCGCCTCGCAGGTGTAAAGGGAGTTGGGATAATACACTTCATCATCCTCAAAAGCGCCCAAATCCTGCCAAATGCGGTAATGCTCGGTACGGGGGTTCGTCCCCGTCAGCCAATGGATGCAGTTGTCGATTGTATAACCCTTTCGCTTCCAACCCGTGAGGTTGCCGCCTGCTGTCTTTTGCCGTTCAAATATCATTACCTGATGCCCGTTTTTTCTTGCGTGAATGCCTGCGGACAAGCCTGCTACGCCGCCGCCGATGATTACGATTTTTGCCATAGTATTTACAGTTTGCGGCAAAAGAGAGATTTTTAATCGAGGAATGGAAAAAACTTCTGTGCCCATACTGCGAATATGGAACTTTTAAACAGCGCTAAGAGAATGGCGAAGGAGTTGATTGCGGACAGACGGTATTTGCATCAAAACGCGGAGGTGGGATTTGCTCTGCCCACGACGAAGGCGTACGTGGAGAAACGTCTGCGTGAAATGGGGTATACGCCAAAGCCCTGCGGAAAAGCAGGCGTGGTGGCGGAGATCGGGGGAAAGTCTAAGGGGTGCTTTTTGCTGCGCGCGGATATGGACGGCTTGCCTATACGGGAGAGGTCGGGGGAGGACTTTGCGTGCAAGGCTGGGAATATGCACGCCTGTGGCCACGATATGCATACGGCGATGCTGCTTGGCGCGGCGGCTCTTTTAAAGAAAAGGCAGAAAAAGTTGCAAGGTAGAGTGCGCCTCTTGTTTCAGCCGGCGGAAGAGCAGCTTGCGGGCGCGGCGGATTGTATCGAAAACGGCGTTTTAAAGGGGGTATACGGCGGAATGATGCTGCACGTATTGCCGGCGATGCCCTTTCCCGTCGGGACGGCGGTGGTGTCGGCAGGTGGGGTGAGCGCCCCTGCCGCGGATTTTTTCGATGTTGAAATATCGGGGAAAGGCTGCCACGGCTCTTCTCCTTGGCAGGGGGTGGACGCCCTGATGATCGGGGCAAGGATTGTGGACGGATTGCAGACTGTTTCCGCGAGGGAACTATCTCCGCAGAACTACGCAACCCTCACCTTTGGTCGATTTGCCGCAGGGGTTGCGGATAACGTGATTGCGTCGCATGCGACGTTGGGAGGCACGCTGCGTGCAACGTCGGAAAGCACGCGTGAGTACCTCAAAAAGCGTCTGGTGGAAATGGCGAGGAGCACGGCAAGAGGCTTGCGCGGCAGGGCGAGGGTGGTATTCAAAAGCGGCTGTCCCTGCCTCGTCAACGACGAGGGAACGTCGGGGGCGGTGCATGCAATCGGGCGGCAGACGATTGGGGAAGGGCGTACGTTGCTCTCCTCGCAACTTCCGCAAGGCGGGGTAGGCGGCAGCGAGGACTTTGCCTACATCGCCCAAAAAACCCCTTGTGTGATGGTGGGGCTTTGCGCAGGCGAGCTGAAAAAGGGATATACTGAGCCGTTGCACAGCCCAAGGGTGCACTTTGACGAAAGGGCTATGCCCTACGGCGCTGCCTTGCTCTGTGCGGCGGCGGAAGGGCTTGCGGCAAAAAATAAAAAATAAGTCGTAAAATACAGAATAATTTTACTTTCATACACTTGCTTTTTTTGTTCGGGTCTGCTATACTATAAATAGTAAGGGAATATGATGTAATGGGGAAAGGATAGGGATAAAGAAAAGCAAGGACAGAAGAGGACGGCGCTGTGAAAAATCGGTTGTGCTTGAAAGGTGAAAATACTCTTGGTAAGGCGGGTAAGAACCGCGACGGTTTTTTCACGCGCAAAAAAATCCTGGTTTTCCTTATCGGTAAGCAACTATAAAAAATACGGAGTGCAACTGCGGTTGCACTCCTTTTTATCAAAAAAAGGAGTAAGTTATGGCAAAAGTTGGTATTTTGATGGGTAGTAAATCGGATTTCGACGTGGTAAAACCTGCGGTTTCCGTACTCAAAAAGTTTGGCGTAGAGGTAGAGGTTCGCGTCATTTCCGCGCACAGAACGCCCGACGAGGCGCATGCATTTGCGGCAAGTGCACGCGCGAATGGTATGGAAGTCCTCATCTGCGCGGCAGGGAAAGCGGCACACCTTGGCGGCGTGATTGCGGCGTTGACGACGTTGCCCGTCATCGGCTTGCCTGTAAAAACGGATATGATGGGCGGCTTGGACAGTTTACTTTCCATCGTGCAGATGCCTTCGGGAATTCCCGTGGCGACAGTAGGGGTAAACGGCGGTGAGAACGCAGGACTGCTTGCATTGCAGATCTTGGGGATTAAGTACCCCGAAATCGAGGCGCAGCTCTCGGCTTACAAGACGGCTATGAGAGAAAAAATCAACGCAGACGACAAGGCGTTGCAGGAATTACTTTAAAAAAAATTTTTAAAAACGGAGATCGATATTATGGAAAAGAGAGCGCAAATGTACGAAGGAAAAGCAAAGAGAGTATATGCAACCGACGACCCCACGATGGTTATCGTATCCTATAAGGACGACGCAACGGCGTTTAACGGCTTGAAGAAGGGTACGATTGCAGGCAAGGGCGTCATTAACAACAAGATGAGCAACTTCCTTATGCAGATTTTGGAAAAGGAAGGGGTCAAGACCCATTTTGTGGAAGAGCTTTCCGAACGCGAAACCCTCGTAAAAAAGGTGTCTATCGTTCCTTTGGAAGTCATCATTCGCAACATTTCCGCAGGTTCGTTCGCAAAGCGCTACGGCGTAGAGGAAGGGGTGGTGTTCGACGCGCCCACCATCGAGTTCTCCTATAAGAACGACGACCTTGGCGACCCTCTTTTGAACGAGTACCACGCGTTGGCGTTAAAACTTGCCACCAAGGCAGAAATCGAACAGATCAAGGCGATGGCGTTCCAAGTAAACGCAACCTTGAAAGAATACTTCAAGAAGCTGAACGTCACCCTTGTAGACTTCAAGTTGGAATTCGGTAAGACGGTGGAGGGCGAAATCGTACTTGCGGACGAAATCTCCCCCGACACCTGCCGTTTCTGGGATTCGACGACGGGCGAAAAGTTGGACAAGGACCGCTTCCGTCGCGACCTTGGCGGCGTAGAAGGCGCATATCAGGAGATGATGCGCCGCTTGATGGGGGAATAATCGAATGGCTGTATTCGGTATCTTCGGCACGGAAACGGCGGACGTCGCCGCCAGCGTGTATTACGGCTTATATGCGTTGCAGCATCGCGGTCAAGCCTCTTGCGGTATCGTCGTAGGCGACGACGGGGTATTTCACACCTACAAGGATTCCGGCATCGTCAACGAGGTGTTTACGCCGAGCGTGATGAAAGGCTTGGGCTTGGGACAGATGGCGGTAGGCAACGTGCGCTATGGTACGAGTGCCACCAAGGAGCGTATCAACGCCGAACCCATCGTCGTCAACCACAGCAAGGGTAGACTGGCAATCTCTATCGACGGCAAACTCGTTAACGCTGCGCAGTTAAAAGAGAAAATGGAAATGGAAGGCTCTATCTTCCACACGGGCAACGATGCGGAAATCATCTCTGCCGTGATTATTAAGGAGCGGATTCAATCCTCTTCGATTGAAGAGGCTGTGTATAGGGCGGTGGAAAAGCTGGAAGGCTCTTTCGCGATGGTGGTCATGTCGCCGCAGAAGATGATTGCGGTACGCGACCCTCACGGAATGAAACCCCTCTGCTACGGCCGCCGCGGCGACGGCGAGTACGTCATCTCCAGCGAGAGCTGCGCTTTGACTTCGGTCGGTGCACAATACGTCCGCGACGTGAAGAAGGGCGAGGTAGTCGTCTTTACGAAAGAGGGGGTACGTACGTTGGACGGGCATTGTGAAAAGTGTCCGGAAAGGCTGTGCGTATTCGAGTACTTATATACCGCCCGTCCCGATTCTTCGATTGCAGGCTGTTCGGTGCACCTTGCCAGAAAGCGTGCAGGCGCATACCTTGCAAAGGCGTACCCCACGGACGCGGACGTCGTTATCGGTGCGCCCGATTCGGGGATTGACGCGGCAATCGGCTACGCCGAAGAGTCAGGGATTCCCTACGGCTTGGGCTTGATTAAAAACAAATACATCGGCAGAACGTTCATTGACCCCGGTCAAAACGTACGCGAGGACAAAGTGAAAATCAAGTTGAACCCCGTCGTGGAAACGGTAAAGGGCAAGCGTGTGATTTTGGTGGACGATTCTATCGTTCGCGGTACGACCTGCGCCAGGGTAGTAAAGCTGCTGAAAGAGGCTGGGGCAAAGGAAGTACACGTGCGCTCGTCTGCGCCTGCGTTCTTGAATCCTTGCTATTACGGTACGGACATCTCCTCGCGAAAAGCGTTGATTGCTTGCAATCATACTCCCGAGGAAATGGCGCAAATCTTCGGTGCGGATTCGGTGGCGTTCCTGCCCTTGGAGGACGTATTTAAGTTGGGCGAAGGGGGTAGTTGTAAGGGCTACTGCGCGGCGTGCTTTGACGGCAATTATCCAACGGCAGAGCCGGTTGCAATCCCCAACAAATACGACCAGAAAATTTCGGAAAAATAATGGAGAGGTAGAAAATGAAAAATTCTAAATCGGAAAGCTACGCAGCGGCAGGCGTGGATATTACCGCCGGCTACAAGGCGGTAGAATTGATGAAATCGCATATTGCAAGAACGATTATCAAGGGCGCGGATAGCGAAATCGGCGGCTTTGGTGGCTTGTTTGAGTTGGATTTGACGGGTATCACTCGTCCGGTGTTGGTAAGCGGTACGGACGGCGTTGGTACGAAACTGAAAATTGCTTTCCTGATGGACAAGCACGATACGGTGGGTATCGACTGCGTGGCAATGTGCGCCAACGACATTATCTGCGCAGGCGCAAAGCCGCAGATTTTCTTAGACTATATCGCGTGCGGTAAGAACGTACCCGAACGCATTGCGGACATTGTTGCAGGCGTAGCCGAGGGCTGTGTGCAGGCAGGCGCGGCGCTCATCGGCGGCGAAACGGCGGAAATGCCCGGCTTCTATCCCGTAGACGAATACGACCTTGCAGGGTTCTGCGTAGGGATCGTGGATAAGGCAAAGGTTTTGGACAACTCCAAGATGCAGGCAGGGGACGTTATCATTGCGTTGCCTTCCAGCGGCGTACATTCCAACGGCTTCTCGTTGGTTAGAAAGGTGTTCGATATCGAGAATGCCGACCTGAAAACGCCGTTAGAGGCGCTTGACGGCAAGAGCCTTGGCGAAACGTTGCTCACGCCGACGAAAATCTACGTAAAGCCGATGCTTGCGCTGTTTGAAGAAATCACCGTCAAGGGTGTATCGCATATCACGGGTGGCGGCTTCTACGAGAATATTCCCAGAAGTATTCCCAAGGGCTTGGGCGCGAAGATTGAAAAGAAGAACGTCCGCGTATTGCCTATCTTTAACCTCTTGCAGCAGGTTGGCAATATCCCTGAAAGAGATATGTATAATACCTACAATATGGGCGTGGGTATGAGCGTTGTCGTTGCCAAAGAGGACGCGGAAAAAGCGATAGAAATTTTGAAAGCGAACGGCGAAGACGCCTATCTCTTGGGTGAAATCGTAGAGAGTGAAGAAGGCGTTATCCTTTTATAATCGGAAAGAGGAATTATGAAAAAGATTGCAGTATTCGCATCGGGCGGCGGCACGGACTTTCAGTCCGTGATCGACGCAAACGAGGCGGACAAGTTTTGTCAGATTGCCTACTTAGTGGCGTCAAAGCCGAACATCGGCGCAATCGACCGCGCGAACAAGCACGGGATTGAAACGGTGGTTTACGACAAGGACAGCGGGGAAACGATGGACGAATTTTACGCCCGTTTGACGGTGCTGTTTACGGCGGAAAACATCGACTATATCCTGCTTGCAGGTTGGCTGAAAATCATTCCCGAAGGCTTTATTGCCTCGTTTGAGGATAGGATTGTCAACATTCATCCTGCTCTGCTGCCTGCGTTTGGGGGCAAAGGGTATTATGGCTTGCGCGTGCACGAGGCGGTGCTTGCGTACGGCGCAAAGGTTTCGGGCGCGACGGTGCATTTCGTTAGCGCGGAAGTGGACGGCGGCGCAATCATTGCACAGGCTTGCGTTCCTGTCAAAAACGACGATACGCCCGAGAGCCTGCAACAGCGTGTGCTTGCGGAAGAACACAAATTATTGCCTGCCGTAATGCGGCTCTTGTGCCAAGACAAGGTGCAAAAGGTCGGCAGAACGGTAAAGGTTTTAAGCTGACAAGACTTGAACCTTTCAGATTTTGACGGCTTAGGCGAAAATACAGAAAAATAAGGAAACAACTATGAACGTTTTGGTCATCGGAAACGGCGGCAGAGAGCACGCCATTATTCAGGCGCTCAAAAAGTCGCCGAAGGTAGGAAAGATATACGCGATGAAGGGCAACGCAGGGATCGGTATGGACGCCGAGCTTGTGAACGTCGACTTTATGGATAAAGAGGCGGTTTGCGCGTGGCTCAAATCGCATACGGACGTCGGCTTTACCGTGGTTGCGCCCGACGATCCGCTGTCTATCGGCTTGGTGGATGCGATTGAGGAGTGCGGCTTTAAGGCGTTCGGCCCGAACAAAGCCGCCGCTATCATCGAGGCGAGCAAAGCCTTCTCCAAGAACTTGATGAAAAAGTATTCTATTCCCACGGCGGCGTACGAAACCTTTGACGATTACGAAAAGGCAAAGGCGTACGTTGAAAAATGCCCCCTGCCCGTGGTATTAAAGGCGGACGGGCTGGCGCTTGGCAAGGGCGTACTCATCTGTAAGACGAGGGAAGAGGCGCAAAAGGGCTTGGCGGAAATGATGTTGGAGGCAAAGTTCGGCAAGGCTGGCGCAACCGTCGTCGTGGAGGAGTTCTTGGAAGGTCCTGAGGTTTCCGTGCTTTCCTTTACGGATGGCAAGACGATCGTGCCGATGATCACGAGCTGCGACCACAAGCGTGCAAAGGACAACGACGAGGGCTTGAATACGGGCGGTATGGGTACGTTTTCCCCCGCTCCGTTCTTTGGGGAAAAGTCCTTGCAAGAGGTTATGAAAACGATTATGCTGCCCACCGTGTCTGCGATGAACGCAGAGGGCAGACCGTTCAAAGGGGTGCTGTATTTCGGCTTGATGAAGACGAAGGACGGGTACAAGGTCATCGAGTACAACTCCCGCTTTGGCGACCCCGAAACGCAGGTGGTGTTGCCGATGCTCAAGACCGACCTTATGGAAATCTTTGAGGCGGTGGCGGACGAACGGCTCTCCGAAGTAAAAATCGAATGGAGAGAGGGGGCTTGCGTATGCTTGGTTTTGGCAAGTGGCGGCTACCCCGAGGCGTATGAAAAAGGCAAAGAAATTACGATCGGTCAACTGGACGAGGACGTCGTTTTGTGCCATGCAGGTACGGCGATGAAGGACGGAAAGTTGCTGACGGCTGGCGGTCGAGTGCTGGGGGTTTGCGCCCGTGGCAAGGACATAGAGGACGCCCGTAAAAAGGTGTATGCAAACGCGGAAAAAATCCATTTCGACGGAATGTATTACCGCAAGGACATCGGCATTAAATATCGGGACGTTGTAAAGGAGTAGTCATTGATGATTGATAGAATTTTCGTAGAAAAGAAAGATAACGTACAGGCAAGAAAGGAACAGAGCGACGTAAAGACGTTGCTCGGGTTGCAGACGGAAGATTTCCGTTTGGTGCTCCGCTACGACGTAGAGGGCTTGACGGAAGAGGAACTTGCGGCGGCAATCCCGTCCGTGTTCTCCGAACCCCCCGTAGACAACGTGTATTTAGAAACGCTGGAAATCCCCGAGGGGTACAAGGCGTTCGCCGTTAGCTACTTGACGGGGCAATACGACCAACGCGCAGACAGCGCGGCGCAATGCGTACAGCTCTTGACGAAAAAGACCCGACCCTTGGTCAAATGCGCAAGGGTCTACCTTATCAAGGGGGTTTCGGACGAACAGCTTGCGGCAATCAAAAAGCACGTCATCAACCCCGTAGAAAGCGAAGAGGTTGGCTTTGAAAAGCCCGAAACGCTGCAAATGGAAATGCCTGAGGGCGCGCCCGTAGCGACCATCGACGGCTTTATTCGTTGGTCTGATGAAGAGGTTGCGGCGTACCATAAGTCAGTTGGCTTTGCGATGAGCGTTGCCGACCTTGCTTTCGTGCGCAACTATTTTGCAAGCGAGAAACGCGACCCGACGGAAACGGAATTGAAGGTAATCGACACGTACTGGTCGGACCATTGTCGTCATACCACCTTCTCTACCGAACTCAAGGACGTTTCTATCACTTCGAAAAACCCTGCGGTAGAAAAGGCTTATCATCTGTATCAGGACTTGTATCAGGAGTTAAACGGCAGCCGTCCCGACAAGTATCCCTGCCTTATGGATTTGGCGACGATTGCGGCAAAGAAACTGAAAAAGGACGGCAAACTGGATAACCTCGATATTTCGGACGAAATCAACGCTTGCTCTATCTGCATTGATGCGGAAATTGACGGCAAGATAGAAAAATATCTCGTGATGTTCAAAAACGAAACGCACAACCACCCGACGGAAATCGAGCCGTTCGGCGGCGCGGCAACCTGTCTTGGCGGCGCAATCCGCGACCCCTTAAGCGGCAGAACGTACGTCTATCAGGCGATGCGTATCACGGGTGCGGCAGACCCCAGAGAAAAATTAGAGGATACGATGAAGGGCAAATTGCCTCAACGTGTCATCACCCAGCGTGCGGCGGCAGGTTTCTCCTCATACGGCAACCAAATCGGTTTGGCTACGGGTATCGTAGACGAAGTCTACCACGAGGGCTACAAGGCAAAGCGCCTGGAAACGGGCTTTGTCGTAGGTGGCGCGCGCAGAGATATGGTCTATCGTGAAGCGCCCAAGGCAGGCGACGTGATTATCCTGCTCGGCGGCGAAACGGGTCGCGACGGCTGCGGCGGCGCAACGGGCTCTTCCAAAGCGCACGACGCGCACTCGGTGGAAAACTGCGGCGCGGAAGTACAAAAGGGCAACGCTTTGACGGAAAGAAAATTGCAACGCTTGTTCTTAAACGGCGAGGCAACGCGTAAGATTAAAAAATGCAACGACTTTGGCGCAGGCGGCGTATCGGTAGCCATCGGCGAGCTTGCGGACGGCTTGACCATTTACCTCGACAAAGTGCCCAAGAAATACGAGGGCTTGACGGGTACGGAGCTTGCAATCTCCGAATCGCAGGAACGTATGGCGGTCGTGGTAGGAGCTAAGGACGTAGACGCGTTCATCGCGCTTGCTGCCGAGGAAAACCTTTCTGCAACCCCCGTTGCTACGGTCAGCGACACGGGCAGAATGGTGATGCTGTATAAGGGCAAAGCGATTGTGGATATCTCCCGTGAGTTCTTGAATACGAACGGTGTCAAGCAGGTGGCTGGGGCAGAGCTTGCCGATGAGGCAACCTCTTGGTTTGATAAGAAGTCGGGCTTGGATTTTGCGACAGAAACGCAGAGGGTTATCTCCGATTTGAACGTCTGCGCAAAGAAGGGATTGAGCGAAACCTTCGACTCTACCATCGGCGCAAGAACGGTGTATATGCCTTGGGGGGGCAAGAAACAGCTGACCCCTGCGATTGCCATGGCGGCAAAGATTTGCGGCGGCGAAACGGACGTTTGTACGGTATCGGCGTACGGCTATTCTCCCTATCTTATGGAAACCAGTCCGTTCATCGGCGCAATCTATTCGATTGTTGGCTCGGTATCCAAGGTAGCGGCAACGGGCGCAAATTATGCGGATATTCGCCTGACCTTGCAGGAATTCTTCCAGAGAATGACGAAAGACCCCAAGGTTTGGGGCGTGCCTATGAGCGCGCTCTTGGGCGCAGTATACGCGCAAATCGGCTTAGGGCTCGGCGCGATCGGTGGCAAGGACAGTATGTCGGGTACGTTCGAGAGTATCCACGTACCGCCCACCCTCATTTCCTTTGCGCTTGCACCTGCAAAGGCAAGCAAGCTGATTACAAACGTCCTCAAAGGCGGCGAAAAGTTGTATCATATCCCCGTACCCAAGGACGGCTATGCCGTGCCCGATTTTGCGGCTTTGCAGAAGGTGTACGCACAGGTTTATAAGAATATTGAAAACGGCAACATTACCTTTGCAACGGTCGTAGAAAACGGCGGCGTAGGCGCGGCGGTCATCAAGTCTGCGCTCGGCAACGAGGTGGGCGTGCAGTTTGCTATGACGGCAGACGAATTGTATACCGAGGGCTACGGCGACTTGGTGGTGGCGTTGCGGGACGAAAATGCGCTTTGCGGCTGTGTTCAAAGAAAATACGTGGGGCAGGTCTGCGGTGAAGCGTTTGTTTGCGAGGGCAAGTCGGTGGCTTGCAAAGCGGCAGAAGATGCGTTTGTCGGCACTTTGGACGGCGTGTTTGCGACGACGGCGGCGGCAGAGGGCGCTGCGGAACAATGCGACTACGTGGGCGGCGCGAAATATTTGAATATCGCTACAAAAACGGCAAAACCGCGCGTATTTATCCCCGTATTCCCGGGTACGAACTGCGAACTTGACACGGCGCGCGCCTTCCGTTTGGCTGGCGCAGAGCCTGAAATCGTCGTGGTGAAAAACCGTTCTGCGGCAGACATTGAGGAGAGCGTGCAGGCAATCGTTGCGGCAATCAAGCGCGCGAACATCATCGCCTTCCCCGGCGGTTTCTCGGGCGGCGACGAGCCGGACGGCAGCGGTAAATTTATCGCAACCACCTTCCGCAACCCGTATATTGCAGAGCAGGTGCAGGAATTATTGAACAACCGCGACGGCTTAGCTCTGGGTATCTGCAACGGTTTCCAAGCGCTGATAAAATTAGGGCTTGTACCTTACGGTGAGGTGCGTGAAATGACTTCGGAATCCCCGACGCTCACGTTCAACAACATTTCCCGCCACGTATCGACGGTGGTGGACGTAAGGGTCGCATCCAACCTTTCGCCTTGGCTTTCGGCGTGCAAGGTGGGTGAGGTATACAAAGTAGCGGTTTCGCACGGTGAAGGCAAGATTGTTGCGCCCGCCAAAGCGTTAGAACTGATGAAACAAAACGGTCAAATTGCGACGCAGTATGCAGACCTTTCGGGGAACGCAACGATGCTTTCGCCTTTCAACTCGAACGGCTCGATGTGGGCGATTGAGGGTATCACCTCCCCCGACGGCAGAGTTTTGGGCAAGATGGGACATTCCGAGCGTATCGGCGAAAACTTGTATAAGAACGTCGAAGGCAACTTCGATATGAAGATTTTTGAAAGTGGCGTAAAATACTTCAAGTAAGGAAACAAAATGCATGATTGATTTTCATTCCCACGTCTTAGCGAACCTCGACGACGGCGCAAAGGACTTAGAAACGTCGATAAAAATGTTAGAGGAAAGCAAACGGCAGGGCGTAAAAACGGTGGTATGCACACCGCATTATTACGGCAAAAAGCGTGGACCAGAGCAATTTTTAAACAAGCGAGCGGCGATCATCTCGTCGCTGCATCCCCACGTTCCCGAGGGGATGCAGTTGCGTTTTGGCGCAGAAGTGCATTTCTCGGAGGATACAATGACGGCGTTTGAGGACTTGGCTTCGCTGCGTATTGAAAATACTCGGTACATCATGATAGAGTTGCCTTTTACGTCGAGATACAGCGAGAAGCTGTTTGAAAAAATCGAGGCGTTTATTGCGGAAACGGACTGTATTCCGCTGATTGCGCACGTAGACCGATATTTTGCGATCTATCGAAAGCCTGCGATATTGACCCGCTTGGCGGAAATGGGCTGCTTATTTCAGGTAAACGTAGAGTCGTTTTTCTTCAAAGGCGTACAAGGCTTGGTGCGCGCTATGCTGAAGAAAGGCATGGTGCACGCCGTAGGTTCGGATATGCACAATATGGAGAATAGACGGCCGAATATGCAAGCCTTTGCCGAGTTGCTGCAGCAGATGCCTCCGGAAGTACAGGAGCAGCTGCGGCAGACGCAAGAGGGTATATTAGAAAACCGCACAATCGTACCGACGGTGCGGAGGGTGAGAAAGATATTTGGAAAATATTTTTAGTAAAAAAAGTTGCATTCTTTTTAGGAATATGCTACAATGAAAGAAAAAAAAGGAGAGAATAACATGGCAAAGATTACGGCAGATACGTTGATTGCAGACGTTTTACAGTTAAATCCGAACGCACCGGAGATTTTGTTGGCGGCAGGCATGCATTGTTTTGGCTGTGCGTTGGCGCACAATGAAACGGTAGCCGAGGCGGTTGCTGTGCACGGTGAGGACTTGGATTCCTTGCTTGCAAAGTTAAACGAAGGCTTGGCAGAATAAGCGAAAAGCGGCGGCAAGGCGAAAAGTCTTACCGCCGTTTTAATTCGGTGAAAAAACTTGCAAAAACGGCATAAAAACAGTTGATATTTTTAGAAAAGTGTGATATAGTATATAGGCAAAACGGATAAGGCCTTGTGGTCAAGAGGTTAAGACGGCGCCCTCTCACGGCGCAATCCCGGGTTCGAGTCCCGGCAAGGTCACCAAGTAACGTCACCCGAATGGGTGGCGTTTTTACTTGGTGACCTTGCCGTAAGGAATGGGTTCCGCGGTTCGTGCGAGCCGTTAAAAACGGCGACACTCTCCGAGGGGCCCCTGTGGGGTATCGGAGATACCCGGCAAGGTCGTGGAACATAATAAGAACAGCCCTTTAAGGGCTGTTCTCTCTTTTTGGCTACTCTTTGTCGAAAATTAACGCAACGATTTGTTGCATAAAAGTATAGGGGAGAGGACCCCTTTGGGTATGGTTTGTATCTACGTATGCAAAATGGCTTGACAAAGGGGTCCGCTTGTGATATAATTAGAACCCGAAAGGTGGTTAATCGAGTTCTTTAACGATTAAGATTATCGTATAGATAATTTTAAGTACTATGAGAAGCATTTCGAGAGCGTTCATAGCGATTAACCTCCTTTTTTTATTTTACGGGGGCTAATTACAAGCGGAATGCTTACAAAAAAGGAACAGCCTAAATGGGCTGTTCTCTCGTTAGGTGAACATGATGAGGAGGAGGCGTTCGATGTCGCGGAAAATAGAAGTCTTTAGCGAGGGGCGACTATTGGTCGCCTGCACGTTTATTTAAGGTGGCTATGGTTTGGCTACCTTCACGCAAGGGCGGTTTTCCATAAGACAAAAAGAAAATGCGTGGCATTTCGCCACGCATTCTTTTTGTTAAAAGGGTTGGTCGGGTAATTCCACGCCGCCGCTATTGCCGCTATTGCTGCTGTTATCGTTGCTGCTATTGCTGCTATTATCGCTGCCGCTGTTACCTGTGGAATTGTCGTCCAATTCTCCGTCCGCGCCGCCGTTTCCGCTGTCCGAGCCGCTTTGCGTGCTGTCCGTACCGCTTATTGCAGCAGACGGGGTAGAGGAATAGGAAGGCGGAGTAGGGGAAGAGCCTTCAGGCGTTGCATCGGTGCAACCGACAAAGCCCACGCTCAAGGCGCAAACAAGCGCCATGACCGCAAATACCGTAAAACACCGCTTGCGTATTTTCAAAGCAGGCATTTTTCGTTTAACCATTCGTTTCGAAACTACCGTCGTTAGGATTGCCGAACTCGTGGTTTTCGCCGTTGAAATTACCGTTGACGGTGCTGGAGGTGACAATGTCCTCATCGAAAGCAACGATGGAGATTTTTAATACTTCATAAACGTTTTTCATATTGTGTTTCCTCCTTCGTTATGCTTGATTGCCAAGCGATGCTACGTACGCTTCCGTGGATACGCCGTAGTTGTAAAGCGCGCGTGCCAAATCTGCCATAGCGCCTTCTTTGCCTTCCTGACCGAACTGGTAAGCGTAAGCATTTACACTGTAAGTCAAGGTCTGCATCACAATTCCATCATACTTCAATACAAAAGTAAACGTATCGTTAAACTGCGTTGCCATCAAGCCGCCGGTGGAGTAGGTCGTGCCGGTAAGCTCTACTTTTTCGTCGTTTACGTACAATTCCACTTTTTCATCGTAGCTGCTCAATTTTACGTACAAGGTGTTGAGGGAGCTGAAGTTCAAGTTAGCGCCCGTGAAGTAAACGGGATAGCCGTTTTCAACATCGGGGTTTGCTACCAACGTGAAGTCGGTGCTGGTAGGTACAGCGCCGAGGTTAGAAAGGTCGGCAACAAGGTTATCTGTGTCATAGTCCTTGTACATCTGTGCCGCCGCGCCGTATTGAAGCAGAGCGTTCAGAAGGTTGGTCATTTCTTCGCCGGTGGTGTTTTCAAGCTGATAATCAATGTAATCTTTTACGCAGTATTCAGTCTTGCTTGCCAAGGTTTCGTCGTTCAACGTCAGAACTGCGGAGATATTTTCACCCATGAATTGAGGAGCAACCTGCAAGGAATAAACGTACAGACCATCTACCTTCGTACCCGTAACGGTGGTGGTGTTGCCTGCCAACGTGAAGGTCATTTCAGCACCTGCGTACGTATCATCCATAGCTACCTTGTAGTTCATCGTCAACTCTTCCCCAAGGGTCAAGCCTGCAGAAACGATTTCGGTGTATTCTACAAAGGTAATGTCGCAAATCTGTCCGTTACCAGAATAGAACTTTACGTAGTCATACTTAGCGTCTTTATTCATGGAGAAATAGCCGCCGTCTGCGTTGTAGATGTTGTAATATTCTTCGTTTTTAACAACGAAAACGTTTTCAGCGCCTTTAGCAAACAGATTGTTGGAAGTACCTTCGTAAATGTTGTAAGTGCCGTCGTCGTTGCGTACCACGCGGAAAAGATAGCTGCTCAATTCGGTGGTAGGCTTATCATCATACGCAGTGTATCTATCGCTACTCCAAGTGGTCTTTACATACATCGCTACTTCTTCGTCTGCACGGGTAAAGGTGAAGTAGTAATAACCCGAATAGTCAACGGAAAGGGGATCTACAAATTCGCAAACGCTGCAAACGCCGTCAACGTAGTCGTGGCTGCCGAGTTCACCTTCTTCCGTTTTGGTTGCATCGCAGCGGCTGCAATCATAGTTGATGACTTCTTTTACTTGGCAAGTGCCAGGAGTGGTGCTTGCGATTTGGTAATCGTGTCCAAGAGCAGGTGCGGTTTCTACAAATTCCTCGTAACCGCAATCGCAGGTTTTCTGGATTCCGCCTGCGGTGGTGCAGGTTGCTTCAACAGGTGTTTCCGTCAAAGAATGTACGTGCGCCAAGTTCGTGGTGTAGTAAACCGTCGCCGCGTTTAATTTATAAAGAGTAATTGCTTTTTGGTTTGAAGCATAATAACGGAAACGTGCACCACTCCCATTATAGTATTTCAATGCAATGCCACCCTCACCGGTGATTGTCGGCGCGCCGTTGGTCATAGAAATGCTATTAGTATATTGCTGGGAGGTGCTAGTTTCTAATCCATTCGATGACGAATTTCTACCGATGTAATAACCGCTTTTAGATTTAATGGTGTACATATCTCCACTTTTTGCAATTTCAAAGGTTGCGGCTTTTGTTGTATCGTTGGCTACAATAGAATTATTGGAAATTTCAATAGTAATATAATTCCCGGCAGCATCCAGAGATGTTAAACCACCATTAAAGGCAACGTTTCCACCCTCGTAAACAATAAGGTACGTACCCGACCAGTCGACTTGCTCGGACGTTACTTTTTCAAAGTTGCCGCTGCCACCTGCGGAATAGGAATATACAGCATACAAAGTGGTGTCTGCTGCGCCCATTGTATATTCGTCGCCAGCCTTATACAGCGTGGGGGCGGTGGTGGTTACTTCATCTAACGTTGCTGCTGCCCAACCTGCAAAGGTGTAGTCGTTATAGTCAACTGCGGAAGGCAATTCACAGGTGTAGCCTTCTGCAACTTCTACGGATGCTACGCTTGCAACTACGTCGGGGGTAGAAAAGCTCAACGTATATTTCGTCAGGTTTAATTTCGGAAGGGTTTGAATGGTGTGGTCATAACCACAATCCTTACAAACTTCATAGATACGACCGTCTGCTGTTTCGGTTGCGGGAATCGTCTGCTCTGCACCATAGTTGCAATCAACGGTGGTGGTCGATACAGTCTTACCACAATCGGCGGCGGTGCAGGTAACGGTTACGGTATGCGTTCCGTCGTCATTACTGTCGTATGTGGTCGTTGTATTCTCGTGTGCGCAGGTTTCAACTTCCATCTTATAAATAGAAACGTCATTCTGTCCGCTGCTGTAGCAAGAGAAAATTGAGCTTGAAGTGTTATAACGCAGCCAGTTTTTGGTGTTAGTGCCTTGCGCTTTGATAGTGGCTACGCCATCGGTAATTGTAATATTCCAAGAACTGTTTGCGCTAAGCGTGGTTTCTGTTCTTAAATAGTTTTTGCTGCTACTTGCTGCAAACAGATAGCCGCTGCCCGTATTGAAGGCAAACGTTCCGTCTTTAGTACCTGTTTCCAAGGTAAGAACTTGAACGCTGTCATTGATGGTTACAGTCTTGTCGCCTTTCGTAACAGCGGTTTGTCCACGGTTGTTGCCGTTTTGCGTGGTGCTAAGAGCAACCGCCGAATCTTTCGCAACAATAACAACTTGGTCGCCGACAGCCAAGGTAGATGCGTCCGTGACCAACGTGTAAGCGCCGTCTGCTTTAACGGTCTGCGGGGTGGGCGCAAAGCCGAGAACCGCGCCGATCGTCATCAGTACCGTCAGGCATGCCGTTAGAATGGTGAGTAGTGCTTTTTTCACTCTTACATTCAACATAGGGGTTTCTCCTTTGTAAAAAATATTTTTTGTTTTTTATTTTCCAATTATAAACGGGCGCAAGCGCCAAACCATAGTGTGGATAACGCGTATCCAAAACCAGAACGCTATTTTTTTACCACTTCGAAACGAAAACAATTTCTTCTATCAATTGTTGTTAATTGTTGTTAGTACAACAATTAACCCCTAGGGGTTGTTTTTTCTTTTTTATATTATGCCTCAGTATTGTCATTCTGAGGAGCGATAGCGACGTGAGAATCGCTATTTCCCTCGTACACTAAATATAGTATCGCGTGTGCATGTGCGCGCACAATATATAGTTAATAACGTTATAGAATAGTTGCGCAGGAATGTCAACCGTTTTTCGGACGAATTACAAAATATTTATTTTCTTTCGTGTTTGAATAAAAAAACTTGAAAAAAGTGTGTGCGATTTTTGTTGGGTAGTCCCTTATATTCTCTACCCAACAAAGCAAAAAAAATCCCCGATTGTTCGGGGATTTTGCTCGGATATAGTTTGTTTGGGTTTATTGTCTTCTGATTTTGATCGTCGCAACACGGTACTTTTCTTCGCAAGCGATGCGAGAAATCGCCTCGTAATACACCTTGTTCATTAGGGCAATACGCTCGAAGGAAACGAACTCGTTGGGTTGGTGAATGGTGCTGACTTCGCCGGGAACTTCCGGGCCAAAGCCGCACCCGTTTTCCAAGGCGCGCGCGTACGTGCCGCCGCCGATGGCAATCGGTTGACTATTTGTGCCCATACATTCGTCGTACACGGATAAGAGAGTGCGAATGAGCTTGCCGTTCGGGTCGTTGTAAAGTGGCGCTTGATAATTTTCCACGGTGTAAGCAACGCCGCTTTCCGACAACGTATCCAAAATCTCTTCCTTGGTATGCGTCGCAGGGAAACGGATATCCACCGTGATATGCAGCGTGCCGTCCTCGTACTTGGCAAGGTTGGGGGACATGGTAAGTCTGCCCGTTTCGTCCTGCATATTTCTAAGCCCCAAGCGGTCTAAAAACGCAATCTCGTACGCCTCTTTGCAGTCGGGATTTACGCCCGCGAAAAACGCCATCATTTTTTCCAAAGCGTTATCGCCTTGGTCGGGGGTGGACGCGTGCGCGGATTTGCCGTAGGTGGTTAAATACCCCGTCGTGTTGTCGTAGAAACATTCCTCAAACTTTTCGTACAGAGAGAGCTGACTGCCTGCCTCTTTGCTGATGAGCGCGGTGGCTTTGCTGCATACCATATTCACGCGTTCGCCTGCGGTCAAAGTCTTGAAAGGTGCGTTTTCGATAGGGAAGTGCATCGTGAAATGCAAAATCCCTTTTTCCGCATAGATAACGGGGAAGTCCGCGTCGGGGGTAAAGCCTTCTTTGGGCATTTTAGCCACTTTGTTATAATGCTCGATACATTTCCAGCCGCTTTCCTCGTTGCAACCCAAAATCAGGCGCAACTGCCGTTTGGGGGTAATCCCCTCGTCCTTCAAGGCTTTCATCGCGTACAGACAGCATACGGCAGGGCCTTTATCGTCCAGCGCGCCTCGACCCCAAATCTTTTTGCCCTTCACGCCCGTAGACGATTCGTCCTCGTTAATCACGCCGCCAAAGGGGGGATACGTCCAACCGTCTCCGGCGGGTACGACGTCCAAGTGCGCCAAAATCGCAAACGGCTCGCCTTCACCGAAAATGACTTCGCCGACGTAGTTGTCGTAGTTTCTCGTTTCAAAGCCGAAGCTTTCCGCCTTCGCCAAAAACGCTTGCAGACAAGCCGCCGCCTCTTTTCCAAACGGAGCGTTTTCCTCTGCCGCTTTCATGGACGAATCATAGCGTAAAATTTCCGCGATAAATTCCACGGTTTCATCAAAATAACGTTCGGTTATATGCATAGAACACCTCTTAAATTTCTTAAGCTGACATGACTTGAATCATTTAGGTTTTGACGGCGAGAAATCCCCTAACTGTTCAGGATTTCCTCTTGCAATACGGGCAGTATTCCTGCGCGAAAATCCTTTCATTTAAGAAATTTCGCGCTCGTGAAAACTGCAAAGCATCTTAGCCGGACAAGAGTAATACAAACCTGCTGCAATGCGCGCCATTTTCTTAACTTTCGGCAAATCCGCACTTGTAGTATTGATATACAACTGCGTGCGTCTTCACCAAAATTTATCGAAATATTCACGCATTGCAGTACGCAGTAATTCTTAATGTGCTGATTTTGGATAAGACAAGGCGAAACCGCAGGGCAACCTAAACGGTTTACCGAGGATTTCAACGCAGTATTTAGACAAAATCAGCCATTAAAAATCAGGCTTGTATTATTCTTGTCTGGCTACAATAGAGATTTTGTGATGCATTTAGGCGGTGGCGACCGCCGCCGTATCGTTATACTGCAAGGGCGCAACCGTCTTAAAGGCGCGCAAAATAACATTTTAAGACTGAAATGATTCAAGTCTTGTCAGCTTACCTATTCTATTTTACCTGAAAACGCCGTTAATTTCCACTCTTTTTCGGGATTTTTTCAAAAAAATATGAAAAAATTTTTTATAGACGGTTGTTTTTTTGCTTTGCCTTTGACATTTCAAGAAAAGTATGCTAAAATATAGGTATATTTTATACAGGACGGACGAGGTAGCAGGTGGAACACGCAGGACATAGAAAGCGGTTAATTGAAAAGCTTGGCATGGGGAGTTTGCCGGAACACGAGGTTTTGGAGGCTCTGCTCTTTAATGCTGTTCCGAGGATCAACACCAACGATTTGGCGCATCGGCTGCTGGCTCGGTTTGGAACTGTGCCTGCCGTGCTTGGCGCACCCTTACGGCAGCTCAAAGAAGTGGAAGGCGTAGGGGATTCCCTGGCGTCCTATCTCAGATGTATCGGTACGTTCTGCGAACGGTATTACGCAGAGTATCGCGATCGCTTTCCCAAGACGTACGAGCAATCGGAATTTTCGGCGTACGTGTATAGGGAGTACGCTTACCTACAAGACGAGGTGCTGGATTGTTTCTTGGTCGAGCGTTCGGGAAAAATTTTGCAACGCAGACGCTTTTCGGCGAACGCGCAGGATTTCGCGACCGTCAAACCCGAGGATATGACCGCGGTATTGGGTATTCGCGGTGTGGCGGGCGTTGTGTTGGTGCACAACCACCCCGGCGCAAGGTCTACGCCTTCACAGGCGGATAACGAATTGACCAAGCAAATACAATGGATGTGCAGCTTCCATAACCTGCTGTTTTGCGACCATATCGTTTGCGGCTACGACGGGGTATATAGCTATTATCAAGACGGTAAACTGGGGGATATCAGCCGTACCTGCTCGATACGGCAGCTGCTTGCGGAGGGGAATTATGGGAAAGACTAATCCGCCGACCAACGGTACTTTGACGGAAAAACTCAAACAAAGCAGGTTTTATAAATTCTTCGAAAAGAAAATCGACTGGAAGATGGAACGGCAAGTGGCGGTGGTGGTAAACGTGGTAATGTATATCCTGATCGTCATCACGGAAATGCTGCTGTTCGTGGAGCTGTTTTCGCAGCGAAAGCTGCCGATAGAGGGTAATAATTTCGGTGGACGCTTGGTGGTGTTGATCATCGCCAGCGGTACTTTGACGATAGGCAATGCCGTGCGCGTGTTCTTTTCCAGCAACTCGGTTGTCAAGTTCGTATGCTTTATTTTGGAGATGATCGCCTCGGTGGCAATGATTTCGGTGACTGGCTCGAATTACCTCATATTCTTGTATATTATCCTATTGACGGAATTCTACATCAGTTCTAAAAAGCCGATGAACGCCTTGGCGGTGTTCATTCTGTCCATTCCCGTATATATCGCTTCGTACTGGGTGGCGATGAGCCTTTGGCGTGGCGGCACGGAATTGCCTTACGCCGTCGTTATTTCCGACTCTGTATGGGCGCTCGTTGCGTTGGTAGCGCATTTCTTCTTGGTGAATTTTGCGCTGGGCTTTTATCGACAGTATTTGAAGCTGGATAAGGCGTTGACGGAGCTTGGCGAGAGCCGTAGCGAACTGCAAAAGGCGTATGATTCGCTTGCGGAGGCGACGGCTTTGGAGGAAAGGCAGCGTATCGCCAAGGAAATTCACGATACCGCAGGACATTCCATCACCACCGTCATTATGCAGACGGAGGCGGCAAAGCTCGTGATTGATAAAAACCCCGAGGATGCAAAAATGAAGTTGATTGCGGCGAACCTGCAGGCGAAAAACGCTTTGGAGCAGCTACGCGAAAGCGTGCACGTGCTTTCGGGTAATACCGCAAAGGGAACGCTGAAAAACGAATTGACCAAGGTGATTGAGGAATCGGCGCAGGGTACGGGGATTTCTATTCGTTATGAAATCGAGGATATTACGGTGTCTGCCGCCAAGGACAGAATGTTGTGCAACGCTTTGAAGGAATGTATTTCTAACGGGCTGCGCCACGGCGGCGCGACGGCGTTTTGGGTGGAACTCAAACCCGAATTTGGGCAGGTAAAACTGCTGATTTCCGACAACGGCTGCGGCGTAGACGTAGGCAATCTGAAGAAGGGCTTTGGCTTGACTGCGATGTCGGAAAGTGCAGAGCGTTTGGGCGGTAGCTTGCAACTGAACTCGGAAGAGGGGGACGGCTTAGAGGTTGTGGTACGTTTGCCGATAGAGGGGTAAGCGAAAGGATTGAATCGAAACAGGAGAGGCTGTTATGGGGAAAATTAAAGTGTTGGTCGTGGACGATCAAGAAGTGCTGGCAAAGGAGATTTGCGGTATTTTGGAAACAGACCCCTGCTTAGAGGTCGTAGGGATTGCAGGCGACGGCTTAGAGGCGGTGGCTTGCTTGGAAAAAAATGTGGCGGACGTCGTGCTGCTGGATATTCGTATGCCGAATATGAACGGGGTCGTTGCTACGCAACGAATCAAAACGGAATACCCAGATACGAAGGTGGTGATTTTGACGACCTTCGACGACAGCGATTATATCCTGAACGCCATCAATAACGGCGCAAGCGGATACCTTTTAAAGGATATTAGCGCGACGTCTCTTATCAATGCGGTCAAGAACGCGCACGAGGGAGATACCATTTTGCCTGCCAAAATTGCAAGGCGTATCGCTTCGGCGGCAAAGGACGTGGCGGCGGACAGAGAGATTAAAATGAAGCGCGCTTTCGGTATGTCCGACAGAGAAGTGGAGATTGCCTTGATGCTGTACGAGGGCTTTACCAACCGCCAGATTTCTGCCGCGCTCAAGCTGACCGAAGGGACGACGAGAAACTATATATCTGCTATCTACATCAAAACGGGCAGCGAAAACCGTCAGGACGCCATGCGCGCCATAGGGCGGATATTATGAGGTATTCCGTCGTATTGTTTGACCTCGACGGAACGCTGCTCAATACGTTGGACGATTTGACCGATGCGGTCAATGTTGCTTTAAAAGAGCAAGATTTGCCCGTATGCACGCGTGAGGAAGTAAGGGGTTATATCGGCAACGGTGTCGCCACGTTGCTTGCTCGGGCGGCAAAGGGGAAGTCGGGCGAGGTCAACGCAGAAAAAATGCTTGCCGATTTTAAGAGGTATTACGCGTCGCATTGTCAGGACGAAACCCGTCCGTACGACGGGGTGATGGAGCTCCTCTTAAGGCTGAAAGCCGAGGGCAGAAAAATCGGTGTGGTTTCCAACAAGGTAGACTTTGCGGTAAAGGGGCTTTGCAAGACGTATTTTGGCAATCTTATCGACGTTGCTATCGGGGAGAACGAAGAGGGCGGCGTGCGCAAAAAGCCTGCCCCAGACAGCGTTTTAGAGGCGATGCGGATTTTGGGGGTAAGCCCTGCCGACACCGTATACGTAGGGGATTCCGAGGTGGATATTCAAACGGCGAAAAACGCAGACTTGGATTGTATTTCCGTGTTGTGGGGCTTTAAGGATAGGGAATTTTTGCTCGAAAACGGCGCGTCCTGTTTGGCGGAAGACGTAGAGGAGCTGCGGCGTTTTTTGTAAACTTTGGATAGGCGGCTCCGTTTTTTCATAAAAAATCGACAAAAAGCCTTTATTTTCAAGGGATTTAGACATTTTTTTTGTGTTTACCCCTTGACAAGTTTATTCGTATGGGATATAATTAGGATAAGCTATGGGATTAACCTATAGCAAATAATAATAAAAGGGGATGAAACTCTTATGAACAAAGGCGAATTGATGAAAGCGGCGGCTAAAAAGGCAGATTTTTCTGTAAAGGATATCACGATTGCGTACGACGCGCTGTTGGACAGCATTACGGAAGCGTTGAAGAATGGCGAAAAGGTACAGCTTGTTGGCCTTGGCACGATTGAAGTGAAAGAGGTTGCGGCAAAGACTGGTATCAACCCTAAGACCAAGGAAGCGGTGGAGATTCCTGCTTGCAAAAAGCCCGTTATGAAATTTGGTAAGGCTTATAAGGATCTGTTCAACTAAAAGAAGCACGAAAAAACGCCCTGCGCTAAGGCAGGGCGTTTTTTTGTGAAGTTTTTGCTAAAAGCAAAAGTGAAGTTTGGGGCGGTTGCCCCAAGTGAAGTTTGCACCATGTACAAGTGAAGTTTCGCCTGATGGCGAAATTATGGAAATATTCCACAACGATTGCCAAAGGCAATCAATTCACGAACGGCGTTGCCGTTCAATTCACGCCGTGAGGCAATTCACGAAAGCAAAGCTTTCAATTCACTTACCCAAAGGGGAAACTTAGCATTTTTTACTGTTCGGAAGAATAGAAGCCAAGCCCCAAGACCTGCGAAACGTTGCTCATTACGGCGAAGGCATCGGGGTCGATTTCGTGCATCACTCGCTTTAAAATGGGCACTTGTCGACGGCTGACTACACAGACCAGCATGGAATGTTCAATCTTCGTATACATGCCCTTTGCAGGAATGCTGGTAGTGCCGCGGCTCAGTTCGTTCATCAAGGCGGTTGCCATTTCCTCTGCCTTGTCGGTGATGATTCTAAATTCGATTGCCGACTGGAAACCGTTGGTCATGGACTCGTTGGTTTTGCTCTCAATATACGTTTCCAGTACGGCGAGCATAATGGGCAGCAAACGGTGCGCTAGGTCGCCGTCCACGTCAATGACGAAGAAGGATGCGCCGATGACGATACAGTTCATGGCAAACAAAATCCAAGCAATGCTTGCCGCCGCTAATTTCTTTTGTATCAGAACGGCTAAAATATCCGAACCGCCCGTGCTGCCGCCTGCTTTGAAGGCTAAGACGATAGATGCGCCTATCAAAAGCCCTGCCGCCACCGCTGCGAAGATACGTTCGGCATCGCCGTCGAAGGCAATTCTAATATCTTCCCCGATATGTTCCAACAGCATCAGCCACAGCGACTGCATAAGGATATTCAAGGTTGATAGAAATGCGAAACGCTTTTTCACGAAGAAAAAGGCTAAAACGATGAGGGGCACGTTTAGACACAATACGGTGATACTCTGTTGCCATTGTAAGGGGCTTAATTCTAGCAAAACGGCAACGCCCGTTACGCCGCCGATAGTGAAGTGGTTTGGCGCAATCAACGTATAAGAGGCTACGGCGACCAAAAAGGAAGATAGTATGGTATATAAGATTGCTCGTGCCCAGCGCAAAAAGCCTCTCCACTTGCCGTTGCCCTGGGGGTGGATATTTTCCTTGGTGATTTTGGGCGGCAGATTTCCCGCCGTCGGCATCGTTGCCGTGGGTTGTGTTTGTTCTTGATTTTCCATAAATACTTCCTCTTGATAGTGCGGTGCGACGACGTAGCGTATCTTGCCGTTCGTCTGTAAGCTGACAAGACTTGAACCTTTTAGGTTTTGACGGCGAGAAATCCCCAAATTGTGCAGGATTTCCTCTTGCAATACGGACGGTATTCCTGCGCGAAAATCCTTTCATTTAAGAAATTTCGCGCTCGTGAAAACTGCGTAGCATCTTAAAATAGGGATTTTGTGATGGATTTAGGCGGTGGCGACCGCCGCCGTATCAGCATACTGCAAGGGCGCAACCGTCTTAAAGGCGCGCAAAATAACATTTTAAGACTGAAAGGTTCAAGTCTTATCAGCTTAAGCGTTTCTTGCAAAATGCAACCCCGCTTTGAAAAACGGGGTTGGAAAGGGTTGCCTTGCTTACAATGCCTCTACGCTGACGGTGATTTTCGCGGAAACGTTTTCCATCAAGCGGATTTCCGCAGGGAACGAGCCGAGCGTCTTGCTTGCTTCCATTTTAATCTTGCGCTTGTCGATGTCAAAGCCCATATCCGCCAAAGCCTGCGCCACGTGCTGCGAGGTGATCGAGCCGAACACCTTGCCGTTGTCGCTCACCTTGATTTTTACAACGACGGTCTTGCCGTTTAAGGCTGCCGCCAAAGCCTGCTGCGCTTTCAGTTCTTCCGCCTTGTGGAAAGCGGCTGCCGCTTTTTTTTGGTTGGCTTCGTTGATACCGCTTGCGGTTGCGATTTCCGCCAAGCCTTTCTTTACTAAAAAGTTTTTCCCGTAGCCGTCCGATACCTCAATAATATCGCCTTTTTTACCGCTGCCTTTTACGTCTGCTTTTAAGATAACTTTCATAGGTTTACGCTCCTTTGTTCATTCTTCTTCTCTATTGTACAAGAAATTTTTGAAAATGTCAATAAAATATCAAAACTTTGGGAATACTATTGTTAGCCGTTTCAAACCAAGTTGAACCAGCCTTAAAATGTTATTTTCCGCGCCTTAGGGCGTTTGCGCCCTTGCAGTATGTCGATACGGCGGCGGTCGCCACCGCCCAAATCCATCGCAAAATCCCTATTTTAAGGTGCTACGCAGTTTTCACGAGCGTAAAAGACCTTAAATGAAAGGATTGTCGCGCAGGAATACCGCCCGTATTGCAAGCGGAAATCCTGCACAGTTTAGGGGTTTTCCGCCGTTAAAACCTGGTTCAATTTGGCTTGAAACGGCTAATAATTGGCAAGGAGGATAACGATTATGATCGAAAGAACTGTAAACAAGGGCGTTGGTTGCAACGTTACCGGCTGCCGTTATAACTACGACGGTAAGAACTGTACCCTTTCTACCATTCACGTAGGGAATACCTGCGATTGTAATGCAGAACAGTGTACCTGCTGCGACAGCTACGAAAAGAAATAAGTTCGTAGCCACGGCGCAAAGAAAGCTCCGTCCTTCGGGACGGAGTTTTTTTGTAAAAAACTTCTTCATTTTCTTGCCTTTTTTCTTAGATGGGTTTATAATAGGGCTAATCAAATCGAGTAGGAAAAACCTGCTTATAAGGAGAGTGAACGGTTATGGAAACGGTTAGCGAGAAAGAGAAGAACCCTGTTTTGGCGTATTTAAAGGCGTTGCCGAAACGCTTTTTTATCACCGCATTTTCGGGTATGGCGCAGGGCTTGTTCGTAAGCCTGATTGCAGGCACGATTTTGGCGCAGATTGCAGGCTGGATAGGCGTGGACCACTTTGATGCGGGTGGAAACCTAATCAAAGGCAACTACGTTGGCAATACCTTGTTATACATAGCGAATATCGCAAAATCTCTAATGGGCGCAGGCATTGGCGTGGGGATTGCGTACGCGCTGGGTAAGAATAAGTTGCTGATCTTTTCCGCCGCAATCGCGGGTCAGGTCGGCGCGTTTGCCGATAAGTTGATGATAGGGGCGGCAACTCCTTTCGCCTCTTTAACGTGGGGCACGCCGGGCAATCCTATCGGCGCGTACGTCGTCGTGATGCTCTGTATCGAGTTGGTTTCCCTTTACGCAGGCAAAACCAAGTTGGATATTATCCTCATTCCGCTTGGAGTGATGGTGCTTGCCCTTGCAGGCGTGTTCGTCGCCTTTCCTTTTATCGAGCTTGTCAAGTTGCTTGGCAACGCCATTGAAAAAGCGACGGAAATCACCCCCTTCTTTATGGGGATCATCATCGCGGTTGCGATGGGGATTTTGTTGACGATGCCTACGTCTTCGGCGGCGATTTGGCTGTCCTTTGCCTTAGGCAACGAGTCGAATGCAATGCTGCTGGCGGGTGGCGCGGCGACGGTAGGGTGCGCCTGCCATATGATAGGCTTTGCGGTGGCGAGTTTCCGTGAAAACGGCATCGGCGGTTTAATTTCGCAGGGGGTAGGTACGAGTATGCTGCAAATCCCCAACGTGATGAAAAAGCCTCAGATTATGCTGCCTATGGTGATTTCCAGCGCGATTTGCGGTCCGCTTGCCACCTGTGTCTTTGGGCTGCAATGCGGCGCTTCGGGCGGCGGTATGGGTACGAGTGGACTGGTAGGGGTGTTCGACCTCTTCAAATACACGCCGATGACGCCGCTGGGGATTGCAGGGATTATCCTTTTGATGTTCGTATTGCCTGCTGCGCTCAACCTGGGAATTTCCGAGTTCATGCGCGCCAAGGGTTGGATAAAGTCTGGGGATATGAAACTTGCCGATTAAGCGTGTCAAGCAAAAAAATAGCCTTCCAGGCAGGGAAGGCTATTTTTTTAGTGAATTGAAATCTTTGATTTCGTAAATTGACGGCTTTGCCGTCGTGAATTGAACGCTAGAAGCGTTCGTGAATTGCAAGGCTGCTGCCTTGCGTTATGGAAAAATTATAAATACTGCCGCAACGATTGCCGTAGGCAATCAATTCACGTTTTGCAAAATCAAAACAATTCACGCCGCAGGCAATTCACGCGACAAACGTCGCAATTCACGGCAAGGCTGTGCCTTGCGCTCAAATTTTTCGTTTCAATTCCTTTATGGCATTAGAAAGGAATTGTTCTGCCGTTGTGCCTTTGCGGATGAGTTGCAAGGCCTCCTCAGGAGTGCACCAGCGCGCCTCAGCGATTTCCTCGTTGAGTTTGATAGGTCTGTTTTCCTCTACGACGACGAGGAAATTCAGCATCAAAATATCCTTGGGCTGGTAATAACGAGAGGACATATATTTGGCTTTTACTACGTCCAAGCCCAATTCCTCTTTGATTTCTCGGGGTACGGTTTTTTCGGCGTTTTCGCCCTTCTTCACATAGCCTGCAAACAGGATAAAATCCTCGTCTTCGGCGTGCTTAGCCAGTAAAATTTTGTCCTGAGCGCGGTTGACGACCACCATGGACACCGCCACGGAAAATTGCGGAAACATATAGTTTTCACAACGGTTGCAATAGGGGACTAACCCCTCGTTCTCACAAAATCTAAGGGATAATTTCTCCCCACAGTTTCTACAATACATACTTTCCCCTCACTTTTTTATCATTTTTCCAATTTAGCGTTTGCACAATGGTATTTTACCCCTTTTGGTGGAGTTTGTCAAGATGAAAATAAAAAATCTTTTTTATAATTGTTGGGAATAGGGTCGGTTTGGGTTGACAGAGTGAAAAAAATGTGCTATCATAAGTTGCAACCTGAGAAAAGCATTTTTTCACTTTGCGGCGAAAAAGTGCTTATTTTTATGTTTGGTTGCTTAACGAACGGAAAAATATACGGCTCTTGTGTACCAACCAAGGGCAGGGAAGGAGAACGATATGCTTACTTCGATTTGCGGAATCAACTGGGGCGATGAAGGCAAGGGCAGAATGGTAGACCTGCTTTCGGAAAAATTTGACGTCGTTTGCCGTTATCAGGGCGGCAACAACGCAGGTCATACCGTCATCAACGAACGTGGCAAGTTTATTTTAAACTTGTTGCCGTCGGGTATCTTGCGTGAAGAGGTGGTCAACGTCATGGGGCCTGGTATGGTCATCGACATCAAGCACCTCTGCGGCGAAATTGCAAAGCTGAGAGAGGCTGGCATCAAAATCACCCCTGAAAACTTGAAAATTTCGGACAGAGCAGTCATCACAATGCCGTACAACGTTTTGCAGGATTGCTTGGAAGAGGATAGACTGGCGGGCAAAAAATTCGGTTCGACCCGTCGTGGGATTGCGCCCGTATACGCGGATAAGTACTACAAAAAGGCGTTTCGTATGGGCGAACTTCTCAACACGGAAAAATTGTACGCTCGCGTTGCGGACATCGTAGAATGGAAAAACCTCACCGTGGTGGGCGGCTATCATGCGGAGGCGGTAAAAACCGAGGACATCATCGCCTATTTTGAAGAATTTGGCAAGCAGCTTGCTCCCTTCGTATGCGACGTTGGTCTGTACTTGACCGAGGCGCACGCGCAGGGCAAGGACATTATGTTCGAGGCGCAGCTCGGTGCGATGCGCGATATTGACTTCGGGATTCATCCCTACACCTCGTCGTCTTCGACGATTGCGGCTTACGCGCCCATCGGGGCAGGCGTTCCGCAGTTGCAACTGACGAACTCTATCGGTATTATGAAAGCGTATTCGACCTGCGTTGGCGAAGGCCCTTTCACGGCAGAATACTTCGGCGAAAAGGCAAAGTTCTTGCGCGACCTCGGCGGTGAGTACGGTGCGGCAACGGGCAGACCCCGTCGTGTCGGTCCTTTCGACATCGTGGCATCGCGCTACGGCATTCGTTGTCAGGGCGCAACGGAAATTGCTTTGACGAAGATGGACATTCTTTCGGGGTATGAAGAAATCGAGGTCTGCGTCGCTTACGAGCTCAACGGCAAAGAAATCCACGAATTCCCCTTCATCGACGTTTTGGACGATTGCAAGCCGGTGTTCAAGACGGTCAAGGGCTGGAATTGCGACATTTCCTGGTGCAGAAAACCCGAGGATTTACCCAAAGAGGCTCTGGATTACGTTCGCTACTTAGAAGAGGCGTGCGGCTGCAAAATCAAGTACGTGTCCGTCGGCGCAGAGCGCGATGCGTATATCGAAATGTACTAAACAAAACCAAGATAAAAGCCTGCGAGGGATTCGCGGGCTTTTTACTTTGTCGAAATTTGCAAAGGGCTACGTGCATCTTAATGCGCTCTTATACCTACTATAAACAAATAAAGGGGATTTTTTTTCGTATCAACGCTTGATAAATGTGTTTTCATGTGCTATAATATAGCCAAAGAAAAAGAACGGTAAAGGTGAGAAGATGGCAATTCGTATCGGAATTTACGGCTATGGAAACCTTGGCAGGGGGGTAGAGCTCGCCTGCAAGCAAAACGCAGATATGGAAGTGGTGGGGGTGTTTACTCGCCGTGATCCTGCGTCGGTAAAAACGCAAACGGGCGTACCCGTGTACGCGGCGAACGACGTTTTTGAAATGAAAGACAAGATTGACGTGATGATTTTGTGCGGAGGTAGCTCCACCGATTTGCCCAAGCAAACGCCAGAGCTTGCAAAGGCATTTAACGTTGTCGACAGTTTTGACACCCACGCAAACATTCCTACCCACGTGGCGGCGGTGGATGCGGCGGCGATGCTTTCGAAAAAGACGGCGACCGTATCGGTGGGGTGGGACCCCGGTATGTTCTCGCTGATGCGCGCGTACGCCCTCTCCGTTTTGCCCGACGGGCAGACGTACACCTTCTGGGGGAAGGGGGTAAGCCAAGGACATTCGGACGCCATTCGTCGTATTGACGGCGTGCAGGATGCCAAGCAGTACACTATCCCTAAGGAAGAGGCGCTTTCTGCGGTGCGCGCAGGGGACAATCCCGAACTCTCTACCCGTGATAAGCATATCCGCGTTTGCTACGTAGTAGCAAAGGAGGGCGCTGACAAGGCGAAAATCGAACGTACCATCGTCGAAATGCCCAACTATTTTGCCGATTATGATACCACCGTGCATTTTATTTCGCAGGAAGAACTGAACCGAGATCATGCAGGTCTGCCGCACGGCGGCTTGGTGATTCGTACGGGCAAGACGGGGGCGGACGGAAAGCATAAGCACGTCGTAGAATACCGCTTGCAACTCGATTCCAACGCGGAATTTACCGCTTCCGTTCTGGTGGCGTACGCAAGGGCGACTTATCGCCTCAATCAAGAGGGTGGATACGGCTGTAAAACGGCGTTGGATATTCCGCCCGTCTATCTGTTTGCAGGGCATAGGGATACGCTGATTGCAGAGTTGTTATAAGCGTGAATAGACGTATAGGATGTTTAGATGAAGTTGAAATTAAAACTATTCAATTTTATAGGCTTGACGCTCGCGGGGATCATCAACGCCATAGGCGTTTGCTTGTTCTTGACCCCTTTATATATTTATGACGGGGGCTTTTCGGGTACTAGCGTACTATTAAATCGCTATATCGCCTTTTTGCCCCAAGCGGTGTTCTTGTTGGTTCTGAACGTTCCGTTTTATTTTATCGGCAGAAAAAAGATCGGGTGGGAATTTTTGATTTATTCCCTGTACGCCGTGGCAATTTATGCGTTGGGGTCTTTGGCAATCAACTTGTGGATATTCCCGAACGGCTTTTCGGACGGCTCGCCCATCGTTGGCGAGGAAGTGGTGCTTGCTACCATCTTCGGCGGACTTTTGTCGGGCGTGGGCAGCGGCTTGGTGATTAAATTTGGCGGAGCGCTGGACGGCGTAGAAGTAATGGCGCTGCTATTCCATAAAAAATTGGGCGTTTCCGTGGGTACGTTCGTGATGATGTATAACGCCATTTTGTATATCGCGGCAGCGGTGATTGCATCCGTAGCGTCGGGAGAAAACGAATGGACGATTGCCCTCTATTCGGTAGTAGCCTACTACGTAGGCTTGAAGACGATTGACTTTATCGTTGAGGGTTTAGAAAAGGGCAAGGCGGCGATGATTATCACCGAGAATCCAAGAAAGTTGTCCGAGGCGTTATCCCATGAGTTAAAGCGCGGTATCACCCTGTGGGATTCCAAGGGGTATTATTCGGGTTCTGATAAGAAGATGCTGTACGTCGTGGTCAATCGCTTTGAAATTGCAAAGCTGAAAACACTAGTGTCCGAATTAGACCCCAAAGCCTTCGTGTCGATTATGGAGGTCAGCGAAGTAATGGGAGAGAGCAAACTCTACCGCAAAAAGGACAAGAAAAAATCCGTTCGACCCACTCAGTTGTCCCTGCCTATGGAGAGGCTGGATGAGGGAAAAGTCGACACGGACAATCAAGCGTAAGAAAAATAATAGGCGTTGCCAAAGGAGATTATTAGGATTATTATGAAAGAAAATTATATGGTATGTAATTGTATGCAGGTTAGTTATAATAGCATTGCTGCCGCTTTGGAAGGGCACACGAAGTTCGAGGACGTCCTGCAACTGTTTGACGTTGTGCAGGAAATCACGCATTGTTCTACTGGATGCGGCGGATGTCATGATAAGGTGTTGGAGGTAATCTCCGAAATCATGATGAGCTAATTGCCTACAAAATACGGCGCAATACGGCGTTGCGCTGTGGCAACCTTCGGTCGTTTACTCATAGTAAACTCCTTCAGGTTTTCCTCGCGCGCCTTGTCTTGCTTGCATTTTTTAACGGCAATGCCTACAAAATACGGCGCAATACTTTGTCGAACTTGCGTTTTCCCTCGCTCATTTACGTTTGTAAATGCCCCGTCGGGAAAGCCGCGTTCTTCGCGTCTTGCTTGTATTTTGCTACGGCAATCCCTACAAATACGGCGCAATACGGCGTCGAACCTGTGCGCCTTTCAGTCGTGTACGGGTAGTACACTCCTATCAAGGTGCTCGGTTCTCCTTGTCTTGCTTGCAACTGCAACGCAAAAAAATACACTATGGTTGGGCTTTGCATAGGATTTACGGCGCAATACGGCGTTGCGCTGTGGCAACCTTCGGTCGTTTACGCATAGTAAACTCCTTCAGGTTTTCCTCGCGCGCCTTGTCTTGCTTGCAACTGCAACGCAAAAAATACACTATGGTTAGGCTTTGCGTTGGATTTGCGGCGCAATACGGCGAGCGCGTGAAAATTGTGATCTACGATATTTTTTAAAGGATTTATACGAAAGATGTTGGAATTTTTTGGCTTAGCGGATTTTCGTGATGGTCAATTTCATTTTATGCGTGAGGCGGAGGGGGCTTGGTCTTGGCAGCATATCACCTTCGTTTCAATTTGTCTTGCGGTAATGGTTGCGCTTGCAATCTTTTTTGGTATGCGCAACAAGGATAAGACGGAGCAGGAAAAGAACAAAGTGTTAATCGTCAGCGCCTTTTTGATTGACGGTTTTGAGATTGTCAAAATCGTCGTGCTGTGTATACGGGCGCAAGACCCGTTGAAATGGTTGTACGTTCTGCCCTTATTCCTTTGCAGTATTCAACTGATTGCCATTCCTATGGCGGCGTTTTGCAACGGGAGATTGAAAGAGGCGTGCCTCGATTTCGTATTCACCTTCGGGATTTTGGGCGCGATATTCGGTACGGTGGGGGCAACGCAGAATTATGCGGCGTATCCCGTCCTTTCTATGGATAACGTATTTTCGGGGATTACCCATTCGATTTCGGGTTTTGCCTCGCTGTATATCGGGATTTCGGGAATGCGGAGTATGAAAAGCGAAAACTTCCCGATTACCATTTCCGTGCTTCTGGGATTTTCAATACTGGCGTACGTTGCCAACAGCGTGCTGGATTATAACTATATGTTCCTGATGTACCACGACGGCACGCCGTACAGCATCTTTTGGGATATGGTAGGCGGCAGCCCCGTATTCTATCCCTTGACGGTGGTGGGCGCGTTCGTCCTTTACCTCGTGGGGTTCTATGCGGTGGACGGTTGGATACAAAAGCGCAAAAAGGCAGCCTCTGCGGCGGCTGTGGAAACGGTCGAGCCGGCGACAGAAACGGTTATCGAAGAAGACATGGCGGCATAAAGACAAAAACAAAACGGAGAAGAGAAATCTTCTCCGTTTTTTATATAATATATTTTTTAGGTTAAACCTTTTGTTAGATATTCATCGTAAAACATCCAATGAAAGCCAGCTGCTTGCTGTCTATTTCCCTTGCAGCATTGTCCAATCGAAGAGCCGTTTTTTAAACCAACATATTTTGATGCTTCATCAATCGAATTAAAAATCTTATTTAATTCGAGATTTATTACTTTTTTTAAATTTTTATTTTCACCAATATATTTTATTCCTAGTTGGCTTGCGTGCTTGCGTAGGGTGCTTATTGTTCTTCCAGGGAATTTTTTTAACAATTCGTCGCAAATGCCTAATTTTGGATATAAGGTTTTTAGTAATTTAATCTCTTCATCGCTAAAAACAGGGGGGCGTTTTTTTGTTTCTTTGCATTCATAAATCTCTTTGTCTGCAAAATAACAAAAATTCAATCCGTTAGATCCTGTTTCTAATCCTTTGCAGCATCTTAATATATGGCATCGGCTGGCACCAGTTTTTTCATTCGCTTCCTTTGCTGATGAATAAACTGTTTGTGTTTGAAAACAATAGATTTTCTCATTTCTATTAAATTTTACGTCTTGTGGTTTCCAATCTGCATTATAATTTAATTCGTAACACCAAAAAAATCCGTTTGCTTTTCTTTGTTTTCTTTGACAGCACGATACTATACTACCAAGGCTAAAGCCTGTGGTTTTAACGCATTCCGTAATGCTGTCGTATTTTTTGATTATATTTAAGTCGTCGTCTATCTGAAAAATAGGCGAAAGCAATGCGTTTCTTTTGGGCTTCCAGTCTTTAGTATAATTTTTGACATAGCACCAATAAAACCCTTTGCAAGAAGGCTTTAATCCTTCACAGCAACGCCTAATTTGGGAATCGTTTGCATGTGAGCCAAATTGTCGTGATGCTTCTGCGGTGCTGGGAAATTCCGCAACAATAGTTAAATCTTTAGATATTTGATAAACTTTATAGCCTAAATGATTGCCTGTATCACCGCCTAAAGTCATATTATAGCCATTACAATCTTCAAATCCTATGTAACTCCGATAATGGTTTATCCAGTAAACTTCTTTTTCGTTGGCTTTTGCCAGCGTTTCAATATTTTCTTCTAGGATGGTATGCTCAAAATTGTCCCAGCCATATTTTTTAATTGCGTTAAAAAATACGCAAGAGTTATGATTGGAATAGTTTCTATAACCATTGCTGTTTTTCCAACGCGCTTTTGCGGTTTGTTTTGTTTGACCGATATAACATTTACCGTTCAATTTATTTGTATGTTTATAAATCAACCAACTCATAAAAACTCCGATTAAAAAAGTATAACTGGATCAAGGTAGAGTTTTGTGTTATTTATGCGTTGTGGTGGGGTTAAACTTGGGACGCAAGCCAAGCTCCGCAATCATTTGCCCGACGTAGCGAACGGGTACAAGCTCGATTTTATCCCCGTATTTTTCGCAATTTTTCATGGATTTTTGGGGCAAAATTACCCGTTTAAAGCCGTTTTTGATACATTCTACCACCCGTTTTTCGGCGTAGACGACGGGGCGAACCTCGCCCGTCAAACCCACTTCGCCAAACAGCGCCGTGTACTTATCAATCGGGGTGTCCGATGCCGCGCTGGCAAGCGCCGCGCAAACCGCAAGGTCTACGCTCGGTTCGGTTAGGCGAATACCGCCCATGGCGTTCACGTAAACGTCTGCGCTCCAAAAGGGGATACCGCAACGCTTTTCCAACACCGCAATCAGCACGGCAAGCTTGTTGCCGTCAATCCCTAGCGCCATTCTGCGCGGCATACCGAACGGCGTTTTGGCAATCAACGTTTGTAGCTCTACGTTGATACAGCGGTTGCCGCTGATGCCGGGGCTTACCGCCGAGCCTGCGGCAAGTCCTCTCGTGTCCGATAAAAACAGAGCTGAATAATCCTGCACGCTGGAAAGTCCTCGGTCGGTCATTTCAAAAACGCCCACCTCTTGCACCGACCCGAAACGGTTTTTTACCGCACGCAGCAGCTTGAAGTTGTCCTCTTGCTGTCCCTCGAAATAGAGGACGGTATCCATAATATGCTCCAAAACCTTCGGCCCTGCAATCGCGCCTTCCTTGTTGACGTGTCCGATGAGGAAGAAAGTAATGTTGTTCGCTTTGGCAATCCGCATTAGTTTAGCGGCGCATTCCCGCACTTGTCCCACGCTGCCTGCGGCAGACGAAAGGCTCTCGGTGTAAACGGCTTGAATAGAGTCAATGACGACGAACTTGTTTTCGCCGAGGCTTGCCTCGATGTCCTCAAGGCAGGTTTCGTTCAAGAGCAGTAGGTCGTTGCCTCCCAAGCCCAAGCGTTCGCAACGCATTTTCACCTGCGAGCAGCTCTCCTCTGCGGAAACGTACAAAACGGGATATTCCTTGGCAAGGTGCGCGGAAACCTGCGTTAAGAGGGTACTTTTGCCGATGCCCGGGTCGCCGCCGAGCAGCACCAAAGAGCCGGGTACGATACCGCCGCCAAGTACCACGTCAAATTCATCGACGCCGCTTTTTACGCGGTGGAACTTGTCGTAGTTGACCTTGGATAAGGGGACGGGGCGGTTGACGCTCATTCTCGACACCCCTTTATGGGCAGCGGTTGCCGTTTCAGGGGCAACGATTTCCTCTTGCAGAGTGTTATATTCGTTGCAGGCAGGGCATTTTCCAAGCCATTTTGGGGTGGCGTAGCCGCATTCGGTGCAGACGTATTGCGTTGTAGGGGCTTTGGTTGTCTTCGCCATAAAACCTCCTTTGAGAGTGAAGTTTTTGTTTTACAAAAGTGAAGTTTGCGCTTTGCGTAAGTGAAGTTATTTCGTTCAACTCATAGTGAAGTTTTGCTTAAAGCAAAGTTAAGGGATCATTTTATAAACCCGTCGATCATTTTTTGCAATGCAAAAAACTTCACTGTCCGCAGGACAACTTCACTTCATAGAAACTTCACCGCCAAAGGCGACTTCACTGTGTTTGCTTCAGCAACACATATGCGTATACGGTTATCCCTTTGCCTTCGCCGACGTAGCCCAACTTTTCGTTCGTGCCTGCCGAAATGCCGATTTTGTCAGAGGACAGGGAAAGGGCGGTGGAAAGGCTTTGTTGCATAGCGGCGATGTATTTGGCAAGTCGGGGCTTTTCCGCTTGGATTGCCACCGATACGCTGGCAGGCGAAAGCCCGTCCTCTTTAAGAATACGCAAGACCTCGGCAAGCATCGACATCGAATTCGCGCCCCGCCATTTCTCGTCCGTGTCGGGGAAGTAGTGTCCGATGTCCTTCTTGCCTGCCGCCGACAGCAGAGCGTCCATCAGCGCGTGTACGGCTACGTCGCCGTCGCTGTGCGCAATCAAGCCGCTTTCAGAGGGAACTTGTACGCCGCAGAGGGTGATGAAGTTTTGCTCCTTGCCAAAGGCGTGCGTGTCCACGCCAAAGCCCGCGCGGTGGGGGTGTGGTTGGAAATCCTCGGCATAGGTCAACTTACGGTTGGCGCGGCTGCCTACAAAGATATGCGGCTTGCCGCAAAATTCTGCGTATACCGAGCCGTCGTCCGTGTACGATTTTTGTCCTCGCAGCGCCTTTTCATAACATTTGAGCAGCGCTTTTGTGTAAAAGCCTTGCGGTGTCAGTACGTCATAACATTCCGCGCGGCTAGGCACGGCGACGATTTCCTCACCGATGACCTGCGCTTGCGTGTTGACGACGGGCACGGCGCAGATGGCGCTATCGTGTGCGCGCACGCACGCTATACAATCTAATATCTCGCGCGTGGAAACGAAGGGACGAGCGCCGTCGTGTACGAGCACGATTTCCCCCGTTGCCGCCTGCAGAGCGTTATACACCGTTTGGGTACGGACTGCGCCCCCCTCGACCAGCTCGATGGGGTACTTCTTTTTGAGGGCAAGCATTTCCGCCTCGTCCTCTTTGTTATAAGCGACGATAAGCTGGGTAATTTCAGGCAACAAAAACGCCGAAATCGTGCGTTCAATGACGGGAATTCCCTCGTAAAGGGCGAGGATTTTGTTGTTCGAAAAGCCTGCGCGCGTGCCTTTACCTGCCGCGCAAATAATGACGGAAACACTCATGAAATCACCTCGTAAAGAGTCGCTGCCTCTTCCTTTTTTACCGTTTCTTTAATGCCCAGAATGCGGATTTTCAGGCTGCCGCCCGAAAAGCAAATCTCTACCTCGTCGCCGATTTTGACGGCGGTGGAGGGCTTTGCCGCCTTGCCGTTAATCAGTACCTTTTCGCCGCTGCACGCCTCTTGCGCGACGGTGCGGCGCTTTAAAATTCTGGACACCTTTAAAAATTTGTCGATACGCATAATTGGTTTCCCTTACATCCCTTTCAAGACAAAAAAATTGCAAAAATTTTCTATTTTTTTAAAAAATTGCTTGACA
>JAFQVL010000047.1 GCA_017408045.1 Clostridia bacterium
ACGACAAGCTGATAATACCAAGATAGCTGAGATTTACTTCCGAATAAATAATGGAAGGAATAATCAGCGCGCAACGGGTAACCAGCGTACCTAACGCGTTGGGGAAGATGTGTTTCCAGATAATTCTGCTATCTCTTGCGCCCAGCGTTCTTGCCGCCAAGACGTATTCTTGGTTCTTATAGCGGTAGAACTGCATACGCGTGGTAGACGCCATACCGATCCATCCCGTTGCAAAGAAGGCAATGAACAAAATGACAATCGGTCCGGAAGATCCCATATGCAACCGCAACAGCGTAATGACGATTACGGAAGGAATTGCGGAAAGAATATCCGAGAAACGTTCCATAAACAAGTCCAGCTTGCCGCCGTAGTAGCCTTCAATTGCGCCGTAAATTGCACCAACCAGTAAGTTTACAAAGGAAACCAGTATAGAGAATGCAAAGGAGAACAACGCACCAGACGAAAGACAGGTAAAGATGTCTTGCCCGTTCGAGGTCGTACCAAAAAGGAACGAAGGATGCGTGATACCATCTTTCAGCACGTAAGTATGCTGATAGATATAATATTCGTAGTAGTTAACACGAATTTCAAAACCCGTATCAATAGGTAATGCGTATTCGTACTCACCATTATCACCTGCAATACGCAAGGATTCGTATTCATCTTTTGAAGTCGCCGCAGAAGCGGTTCTGTATACGGGAATAACGTCGCCCTTATTATCGTAAACGATTTGCAGCTGTCCAGCTACTTCCTTCGTCTTGTAGTAGTAGTTAGCGATCATATCCTGACCGACCAGCCTTTCGCTGGGTCTATCTTTTTTGCTAACGGTAGGATAGATAACCTGAATACCCGTTTCGTTTTGATATTTTTGAATGTCTTGGTATTCCGATTTTTCTACTTTCTTATAGATACAGCCGATCTTTTGATAGGAGTCCAAGCGCGCAACGTATAACCCGCCCTTTTGGATGTATTCCTGGTTTTTAAGAGCATTATGCCCCGTTTCTTCGCCCATTAAATAATAATAGTCGAAAGTTTCTTTATTGAAGGTCTTTTCCTCGCAACCGTCCCAGAAATTCGTGTTTACAAACCATTCACATTTCGGCAAAGTTTTTGCAAAATAGGTGTCGTTGTAAGCAACGGTATACGGCGTAAACAACGAACCAAAGCAAGCGTACAGGAACAAAATCGCGATAACGATAGCACCGACGATTGCCCCCTTGTTTTTGCAGAAACGGCGCATTGCGTCTTGAAAAGCGGTAACGGGTTTCGTTTCCAATTTCTTATCGTGCAATCGGTCCCGATTTTTCGCAGGAGCAAATTTTTCTTTGGGGATATTCATAATATCCACGTTTTGAACGTCTTTCATAATTTACTTCGCCCCCATTCTAATTCTAGGATCAATGAACCCATAGCTGATATCAATGATGATACCTGCCGCCAAACCAATCAGGGTATAGAACCCCGACAGCAACATAAAGAAGTCATAGTCAAGCACCGTGATGGCCGTCAAATACATACCACCTACCCCGGGAATATCGAAAACGTTTTCGATAATCATCGAACCAGACAATACGGAAATGAATTCGCCCAAAATCATCGGGAAGATGGGCACCATCGCGTTTCTGAGTGCATGGCGCACGGTTGCCTGACCACGAGTCAAGCCCTTCGTCCGTGCAAGCAGCATATATTCGCTGGTCAAGACCTCTGTCAGCTCCGCACGGGTATAACGAGCGTAGCCTGCAATCGAGCCAAGACACAACGAGATTACCGCAGGCATCATACTGCGGAACATTTCCCAACTGAAATAATCCGTACCCTTTTCCATCTGAATGGGGAACCATTTCAACTGGAAACAAAGCACGTATTGAATTAAGAATGCGTAAATGACAGAAGGAATTGCAATCATTGCAATAACGCCAGTGGAAATCACCTGGTCCTGCCATTTATTCTTTTTAAGCGCGGCAAAAATACCCAAGCCTAAGCCGATAGGTACGCCAATCAACGAGGAATACACGTTGATTAAAATCGTGGGCGGCAAACGGGAAACAAACGCATCCCAAATGGGCTGGTTGATGTACCCCGGGTACGTCGTACCGATACCAAAGTCGCCTTCGGTAACAATTCTAACGACGTAATTCCAAAGCTGGACTAAAATCGGGTCGTAATAACCGCGGGCCTCCAGCTTTGCTTTTACAAGCTCGGTATCCTGTCCCAACCCCTCACCAAGAGGAATCGGCAACAATTTAATTAAAACGAAACAGGTGAACATAATGATTGCAAAGGTCATCAGCATCAAACCGATTCGTTTTAAAATGTACTTAAACATATACATTGGTAAAGCCTCTCTTTTTGTTCGTCCATAAAAGCAAGCGACTGAACGCAGCCATTGTCTTCCTTTTGTAGTCGAACGTACTGTACATAATTTTGATTGCATGCAGGAAAAACACCTACATTCAATCTTTTTCCCCGTTAAAAATAAAACGAGAATTTTTTGTAGTCTGCCAAAGATATTGACAGTATTGCTATTTTTTTCGCTTGCCATTCGTGGCAAGCCTTACACGTACGTATACGCGCACGCACTTAAAAATACAATCCAAACAGCGGGGATGAGTTTTCACTCATCTCCGCTGCCCGAATCGTTAGCGTGTTAATTAACGACCAAACTTATAGTTCAGCGTGCCTTTTTCTGCAACGAATGCTGCCCATTCTGCATCATCGAAGTGATACGTCATATAACGCATACCACCATAACCCATGAAGGTGTTGTATTCATAGGAGTTGTAGTCGCACTTATAGGATATAAGACTCGCAGAGTATCTCGAGAATACAGGTACTGCATAGTACTGCTGAAGGATAGCCGTTTCGATTGCGCCAAGGATGGTCAACTTATCTTCGTCAGGATACAAGGAGAAATTCACAAGAGCGTCTGCCTTACCCTGTAAGTTGCTGCTCCACTGCAACAAGTTGAAGGTGTAGCTACCATCGGGATGATCTTCATCAGGCGTCAATCCATCAACCGTCAACGTAACGGTTTCAGGATTCCAACCCTGCGAATAACGGTTGGATGCGGAAATCTGGGTTTCGCAAAGCAGGTAGTAAGGGTTGAATGCCGCGTTGCCCCATGCACTGAAGATGAGATCGTATTCGCCATCCTTAAACTGTTTCGACCAAGTATCATTGCTGAAGAAGAAGTATTCAATTTCAATTTTGCCTTCCAACGGAGTACCAACGGTTGCCAAAGCGAAAGCGTTGCGGAACCAATTTAAGACTCTGTCGGTGTTTTCAGTCTGTTCATCGGTACCATAGGTAAGTCTAACCTTCATATCAGCATTGAAATCGCCAGCCGCTACCGCTTCATTGTAAGCCTGCGTCATCAACTCTCTCGCCATCGTCAAGTTGTAGCCCGTCGTAGCGTCAAGAGCTTCGTCGATGTTATCGTACGTCGTTTCGCCAACTTTCCAGCCGCCTTCTACCTTTTCTACACCGTAAGCGTTGAGGATTGCCTCTTTCGCCTGTTCGCTGCCACGGTAAATTTTACCGTTGGGAACGTCATAGTAGTACAAATCGTTCAAAAGACCAAGTGCCGCCAAGGAGCTGGGGTTGTTCTTCGCACAGTAGTCATCACGGTCAAGCATCAAGGAGATTGCCTTACGGAAGGAATCATAGTTCAAAAGCTTGTTCGTTTTTGCGCCATCATCGGACGTCCAATTTGCTCTGGATTGCAAGTTCAACGAGAAGGTGTAGGTATCTGGCGTGAAGTATGCCTGACGGCTATTTCTATAGTCCTGCGCAATGGACACGTCCATACCGATACCATCGATTTCACCATTCTGGAACATCTGCCAAGCAGTGGACCATTCCTTTACTTTCTTACAAACAATTTTATCCGTCTGGAATTGTTTTGCATACTGCTCTAAGCCGTAGCCATACCATTCGGTATTACGGGAAAGCGTATAGGTTGCATCCGCCTGATAGTTCGTCAACTTGTAAGGCCCCCAGCTTGCAGTCTTTGCAACGTCACCCGTACAGTAGGTGTTCACCCAAGGGGTTTTTGTACGATCTTCGTTAGCTTCCCACAAAGATCTCTTAACGAGGGGCATATCCTGCAGGTAGTAAGCTGCTTCATAAGTAAGCTCGCCGTTTTCGTCGATGGGAGCCATCGTGTTGTCGAACACGATAACAAGTTCGTAGTCGCTCGCAGCGAAATAACCAACTTCCTCGAAAGAAACTTCAGGATAGGTATACGAAGAAACGAAGAAGTGCAATTCTTCATTGGGCTCCGTTTGCCACCAACCAATAAGTTTTTCCCATTCTGCTTTCATCGTAGCATCTGCTTTGATTTCAGCAAACGTCTTGCCTTCCATCGAAGCCATAACATCCGCATCCAGGCCCAAGTCCTCGCTTGCATTCAAGTACGCAACAACCGCCGCCGCATTATAGGTTGCAGGGAAACCGAAAGCAGTACGCATATAGCACTCAGCCATATCATAGGCTGCGCTCGGAGCATCAAGCGTGAACACAAGCTGTGCGTCATTTGCCGCACTGTATTCAGCATAAACGGAGCTAGCAGCAAAGTAACCCGATTGTCCCTGGTATACGTAATCCTGCGCTTTGTGAATAATGTAGTTGCCTGCATAGTAGTTGTCTGCAGTCTCAAACAAATACTTCGGGGACAACTGCTGGGACATCGTGTATACGAAGTCTTCTGCTTTAATAGGCGTACCATCATCCCACTTCAAGTCATTACGCAAGGTAATCTTGAACGCTTGGTTGCTAGTAGCATCTTCAGCAAGTCCGTACTGACCTGCATACTGAGCGGTTACGTCCGTCAACGCGGTTGCCGCAGAGTATTCTACGGTGAAGCCACCATTTACGATGTTGCCGTCTTCGTCATACTTGTAGCCGAATTCGAAGAAGGAGCTACCCATGTAGCTAGCCAAATCAACATTCGTTGCATCATTTGTTAAAATGGTGTTCCAAATACCAGGTACAGAAGAAGTATAGTCGTTATACGTATACTCTCTCGTGTCCTCGTGTCCCGTACGTTCACGTTTCGTGATTTCATACGGCTGTTCTTCCGCCGGGTTGCACGCGGTTGCGCCAAGCGCAAACAGCATCGATGCAGCCAGAACGCTAGAAACAACTTTCATTCTGTTCTTTTTCATACTGTTTAACCTCCAGTTATTTCACTCTATACAGCGCAACAGACCTTTCACTATATAGATATATTTTTTCCTAATTTGTGCTTTGGTTCGTTTTACTATCTTACTATGTAAGAACTCTCTTACCTAGCAATCTAATACGATAAAACGATAAATTACCACTTATAATGGTTTTATGATATCATATAATTTCCCCCTTGTCAATCAATTTTTGTCAAGAAAACGAAAAAATTAATAGATTATTTTCTTTTAATCGAAAAAATTAATTGTTTTGCCTTTTTTGACGCATTTTTTTAATTTTCCTTTGTTAAGAGATCCTTTCGACTGCGCCCTTATGGGCTACGCTCAGGATGACGGACGTGCGTTGCTCAGCCTTGTCATTCTTAGTGAAGTGCAACGAAGTCGAAGAATCCCCCACTCTCCCCAAAAAAGACAAAAGAGGGATCGCCGCATCCAGCAGTCCCTCTCTTTTACCGTGTTATCCTTAACTGTTAATCAGGTTCATGCGCACTACCATAACCTCGTCCTCGGGCGCGTCGAAGACGTCCTTCTTGCTGACACCGACGAAATCCTCGCCCAACATCTCCTTGACGTTGCCGCTTGCGGAGAAGTCGCTTACCCTCGCCACAATCTTCCCGTTCTCTACCAAGAACGCCAGCTGTACGGGCATACCCACTACGCCTTCCGTCGTAATGTCCCCACCCGACGTGATGGCGATGAGTACCGCTTTCTCTTCACCCAAAAGAGTAGCAAGGTCGGGGGCGGTGCTCTTTACGTACAACCCAGGCAAGCCGATGGACGGCACTCCGTCGTACGCCGCCGCAGAAGTCTTCGATAAAGGCAAGCCGAACATCGCCGAGGTGTTCTTCGTCGTCAATACGCGCTTGAACACGCCGTCTTCAATTAAGAACGCGCGCGAGTTCGCAGCAATCTCCCCTTCCGCATCGTAGAACGCCGCAGAACGGTTGGTTTTGGGGTTGCGGTCTACCGCAATCGAGAGTTTCTCGTTGAAAATCTTGTCCCCAAGTTTTCCGCTGAACAGCGAGCCGCCCGATACGTAGTATTCTGCAATCAAGTCCTTGAAAATCTGTCCCAGCAGGTCATAGGGAGCAACAATCATCGGGTACTTGCCGTTGGGCAGAGTGATTTTTTCACCAAAGAACGCGTCGTGCAACATCTTCACGTCCGAAACAATCTTCTCTTCCGTCTTTTTGCCATAACGGGACACCGATGCCCCGTAGTACGCGTCCGCGATATTCGAGGAGTCCTTATCCTTCACTTGGAAGAAGACTTGGAAAGCGTGGTTTTCAAATTTGAGCTCCGTCCCCTGCGAGTTTTGATAACAGCCCGACGACGTCGATGCCTGCGTTTTGCCGTTGACAAGGAAACGGGGGCAAGCCGCCGCAACCTTCTTCGCCAAACGCTTGGTGGCAGGTATCAAGTTCTTATCCTCCACTACGGGACGGGTACGAAGCACCGATTTTTTCACGCCTGCGTTCAACTTGCAAGGATAGGGAATCCCACCCGCCAGTTTTTCTACCGCCTGCGCCTCCAACTCTGCCGCCGATACGTCGCCCAGAGCGCCTGCTACGCCGATTTTGCCGTCTTCATACACGCGGACGGTGCTCTGCGTTTCTTCCTTTTCGCGGTAGGAATCGACTTTGCCGTCCGTAATATTCAAAGTGATAACGTTGCTTTTATTTTGTAAATATTCCTTTTCCATACTCTGCCCCCCTTATTGCGCAAACATCTTGGAAATGCGTACGTGCGGCCCACCAAAGCCTACGGGCAGAGGATGCTGCTCGTTCTTGCCGCAGCCGCCGGAAACGAAGCTCATGAACTCCACCTTGTCCGACAGCCCGTCGATAAGTCCAAGGGTCGTGAACACGTCGCCCGTGATAACGCTGATTTTTACGGGACGGGTGATCTTGCCGTCTACGATTTCGTACGCTACGTTGGGCGCGATCGTGAATTTACTCATGCCCGAGCCGTGCTTTACGCTCTTGATATAGTAGCCGAACTTCACGCCTGCAAACAGCTCTTCTATCGTCGATTCGCCTGCCTCGATGTAGGTGTTGGTCATACGGACGATAGGCTCGAACGTGCAGTTGACCGCACGCGCGTTGCCCGTCATCTTTTCCTTTAAGTACGCCGAGGTCGCACCGCTGTGCAATCTGCCTGCCAAAACGCCCTTCTTGATGAGATAGTTCTTGCGCGCCTTCGTACCCTCGTCGTCGTAGGGAACGTAGCCGCTGCCCAGCGACTTGCCGCAGTCCACGATCGAAAGCAAGGGAGATGCCACCGTCTTGCCGATCTGCCACTCACGGCGAATCCCCTCGTCGGCAAGCATAAAGTCCGCCTCCGACTTATGTCCGAACGATTCGTGCGCGAAGATGCCTGCCGCTTCGGGCGAAAGGATTACGGGATATTCGCCCGGCGTGATTGCCACTTCGTTTTGCATACACTCGATTTGTTCGTCGAACGCCGCCTTGATTTCCTTGCCCCGTCTTTTGAGAGCAGAGAAACGGACGTTGCCGATTTGGTGATGCGCCTGGAAGAACTTTTCCCCTTCCGCAAGCGTGCAAGCGAGCACAATGCCGCAGGTTTGGTAGTCGTATTCCACCGCCGCGCCCTTACTGGAATAAAACGAGAACACGCTGTTTCTATCAAGGTAAGTTGCAGAGGGCATCGCCATCAACGGAGAGGTGGACAAAATAGGCAGGTAGCTTTCGAGCAAAGCCTTCTTTTCCGCAAGCGGAATATTGCGCACGGAATCCTCCGTGAACACCATCTTTTTATCCACGTTTACCTGAAAACGCTTTACCGTTGCGTTGCGGGCAATCTTCGGATTGCTCTTTGCCTGCGCGTACAGCCCGTCCAGTTTCTTTTGCACGTCTGCAATATCCGTCGTCGACGCGTAGTACCACATCTTCCCGTCAAACACGCGAATAAACGCGCGCTGTTCTCTACGCTCTTTGATTTCCTTGAGCATACCGTTCATATACGCTACGTTCGTGGAAAATCTGTCCTCGATACGAACGTCTGCGTACGAATCTTGTCTAAATGTAAACAAATCTATCCCTCCTTCGGTGAAAGAGCCTTTGCCCTTCTTCCTCAATTTTATATACCATTATAATACACAACAACGTTTTTTGCAAGCCTTTTGGAAAAATTTTCTACCTCTTTGCCTTAAAAAAATTGACAAATCGAACTGTTATAAAAGGCTTGACATTTTCTTATGCGCGTGCTATGATACAAATCGTATTATTTGTTTGTAGGATGTTAAACGAAATGAACACTATAAAGTTTGACGATAAGGGCAATATCAAAATGATTGCACACCGTGGCGTGTCGGGTTTGGAAAGAGAAAACACCTGTCCTGCGTTCGTGGCGGCAGGGGTAAAGAGTTATTACGGCATTGAAACGGACGTACACGTTACGAAAGACGGCGAAATTATCGTCATCCACGACGACAATTTAATGCGTGTTGCGGGTGTGGATATGAAAGTAGAAGAAAGCAATTTTGACGACTTGCGAAAGGTTCGATTGAAAGACGTGGACGAAGTAACCGAGCGCGCGGATTTGTTTTTGCCTACGTTAGAAGAATACATAAGTATTTGTAAGAAATACGACAAACAAGCGGTTTTAGAACTGAAAAATCCGATGCAAAAGGAAAGCGTTTGGAAAATCGCGGACATCACAAAAACGCTTGGTTGGTTTGAGCGGGTAACGTTTATTTCCTTTGCAAGAGAGAACTTGCTATATTTGCACGAAAAATATCCAAACGCGAACGCACAATTTTTAAGCACCCATAGCGCGGACGATGATATTAAGTTCGTTCTTGACCACCGCTTTGACGCCGACTTTTGCGCTACCTTTTTAACCAAAGAAAAAGTGGACGTATTAAAAGCGGCAGGGAAGAAAGTCAACTGCTGGACGGTAAACACGTTAGAACAGGCGGCGCAAATGAAAGCGTTTGGCGTGGATATGATTACCACGAACATTTTGGAATAAAGAAAATAAATTTATCGTTGCAACAAACAAGATAATTTATTTATAGAAACGCGTACACACGAACGCGCGCACAAGGGAAGAGAATATGTTATTTGGAAAGTTCCTCAATCGGTATTATTTAAAATACCTGTATATGTTGCTGTTTGGCTTAGCGGCGCTGCTGATGGTAGACTATGCCCAGCTGAAAATTCCGCAGCTGTACAACTACCTCATCAACGGTATCAACGAAGGGAGTGTCAAACTGGACGACGGCAGTATTGCCACCTTTGATTTCAGCTTTGTTCTGACGCATATTTGCCAGCCGATGCTGTGGATTATCCTCGCCATGATTACGGGCAGATTTTTATGGCGTATCTGCTTTTTCGGGGCAGGAATTCGGGTGGAAACCGACCTGCGCCTTAGAATGTTCGACCACTCAAAAAATCTTTCCCAGCAATACTATCAAGTCAATAAAGTAGGCAACCTGATGTCGCTGTTCACCAACGATTTAGACACGGTGCAGGAATGTTTTGGTTGGGGTACGATGATGTTTGCCGACGCCCTCTTTTTGGGGGTAATGGCGATTGTCGAAATGTGGACGATGCACGGCGTGATGACCCTGCTTGCCCTCATTCCCATGGCTTGTCTTTTGGTGGTTTCGCTGCTGGTGGGCAGCTCAATGATGAAAAAATGGGATATTCGCCAGCAGGCTTTTTCCAACCTTTCGGATTTCTCGCAAGAGAGTTTTTCGGGCATTGCCGTTATCAAGGCGTTCGTCAAGGAATTTAAGGAACTTTGGGCGTTCAAAAAACTCAACAAGGACAACGAGAACGCCAACGTCGAATACACCAAAACCTCTACTCTCTTGCACATTTTTGTGACCTTGTTCGTGGAATCGGTCGTCTGTATCATTTTGGGCTACGGCGGCTACTTGGTGTATCAAGACACGCTGAACGCAGGCGAGCTGATGGAATTCATCGGCTACTTCAACTCGGTCATTTGGCCGATTATGGCGGTATCCGAACTCATCGGTATGACCTCGCGCGGCACGGCGTCGTTAAAGCGTATTTCCGAACTGCTGAACGCAAAGCAGGACGTCGTGGACAAGCAGGGCGTTTCGGAAATCGAAGACGTGCAGGGCAAAATCGAATTCAAGAACCTCACTTTCCGCCACGCCACCGCGGAAACGGACACTCTCGTGGACGTATCCTTTACGATTGAGGCGGGCGAAAACGTCGGCTTGGTAGGCAAGACGGGCAGCGGTAAAACCACTCTCGTTGATTTGATTATGCGCAACTACAACGTAGCGGACGGCTGTCTGTTCGTGGACGGCAAGGACGTCAACGACGTATCCATTGCCTCTCTGCGTAAGTACGTCGCGTACGTACCGCAGGACAACTTCCTTTTCAGCGATACCGTGGGCAACAACATCGCATTTGCGTGCGACGAAGCAGACGGCAAGGCAATCCACCGCGCGGCAGAGCTCGCTGCCGTTGCGGACAATATCGAAGAATTTTCCGACAAGTACGACACCGTCCTCGGCGAACGCGGCGTGACCGTATCAGGCGGACAAACACAGCGTATCTCGATCGCGCGTGCGTTGATGAAGAACGCGCCTATCCTCATTTTGGACGACTCCCTCTCGGCGGTAGACACGAAGACGGAGCAGGTTCTTTTGCAAAACCTGCGCAAGGAGCGCGCTGGCAAGACCACCATTTTGATTGCCCACCGTATCTCCACCATCGAACAGATGGACAAGATTTTGTATATCGAGGACGGACGGGTGGTTGCCGTAGGCACGCACGAGCAGTTGCTTGAAACCTGCCCTGCCTACAAGACAATGACCGAATTACAAAAATTAGAGGCGGAGAGGGAATAAAAATGAAAGAATTTTTTGCACAATATTATCCGCTGATTATCGTAGGGGCGGTGCTTGGCGTATTCGCCATTATCTTCCTGCTTGCCTACCTGCTTATTAAGAACAAAAAAGAGTCGATGGGCTTTGACAGAAATATCCCCGACAAGGAAATCGTCCGTCGTCTGCTGACGTACGCAAAGCCGTATTGGAAAAGTTTTGTTTTCGTCCTGCTTCTCATGGTATTTTCCATCTCCTACGACATCATCGCCCCTTTGCTCATCGGGCAGATTCAAGGAATGATTAAGGGGGCGTTCGAACTCTCCTCGCTCTTTTGGATGATTGCGCTGTACGCAGGGATTTTGATTATCACGTTGGTATGCTCGTACGTGCAGGCGATTATCCTGCAAAAAATCGGGCAAAAAATCATTTCCAACATTCGTTTGGATTTGTTCGAGCATATTGAAAAGCTCTCGCACGAACAACTCAATCATATCCCCGTCGGCAAACTGGTCACCCGCGTAACCAACGACACCAACGGCGTTTCGATGATGTTCACGAACATTATCGTCAACCTCTTCAAAAACTGCTTTATCGTCATCGGCGTGCTGGTCGCAATGCTCTGCCTCAACTATATGCTGACGTTGATGGTGTTGTGTTTCGTGCCCTTCATCGTATTCTTTACGGTGATTTTTAGAAAGTTCTCTCGCCGCGCCTATCGCAGAGTCAAGGACGATACCACGGACATCAACACTTTCCTTTCCGAAAACCTTTCGGGTATCAAAATCACGCAGTTTTTTAACCGCGAAGAAAGAAAATTGCAAGAATTTCAAAACAAGAACGCTCGGCTTGGGAAGTCGAAGTACCAACAAATTTTCGTATTCGGCATCTTCCGCCCTATGGTATATATGCTGTATATTGTGTCGGTGCTGTGTCTTTTCTTCCTCGGCGCAAAGGGGGCACTCGACGGCACGGAGATTTTAGGACAGGTCATCACCAGCGAAGTGATCGTATCCTTCTATATGTATATCTCCAAGTTCTTCAACCCGATCCAGAGCCTTGCAGAACAGTTCAACTGGCTGCAATCGGCGTTTGCATCGGCGGAAAAAATCTTCACGATTATGGATATGCAGCCCGCCGTCGTCGACAGCGAGGACGCCATCGAGTTGCCTACTATCGAAGGGAAAATCGAATTCAAAAACGTCTGGTTTGCCTACGAGGAAGAGGACTGGATTTTGAAGGACGTTTCCTTTACCGTCGAACCCAAACAAACGGTGGCGTTCGTTGGCTCTACGGGCAGCGGCAAGACCACCATTCTCTCCCTCATCTGTCGCAACTACGACATTCAAAAGGGGCAGATACTCATCGACGGTATCGACATCAAAAACATCAAGATTTCGTCGCTGAGAAAGCACTTTGGTCAGATGCTGCAAGACGTATTCCTGTTCTCGGGTACAATTCGTGAAAATATCCTTTTGCGCGCAGAGGGCATCTCTGACGAAGAGGTTTGGCAGGCTTGTCAGTACGTGAATGCAGACCACTTTATTACAAAGCTGAGCGAAGGCTTAGATTACCAGATTTTGGAACGCGGCAACAACTTCTCAGCAGGACAACGGCAACTCTTGTCCTTCGCGCGTACGATTGTGCATAAACCGCAAGTCATGATTTTGGACGAAGCAACGGCAAACATAGACACCGAAACGGAGATTTTGATACAAAACTCCCTCGAAAAGATGATGAACATCGGCACGATGCTAATCGTCGCCCACCGCCTTTCTACGGTACAGCACGCAGACAATATCATTGTGCTTTCGCACGGCGAAATCATCGAACAGGGCAATCACTTTGAATTGCTGAAAAAGAAAGGCAGATATTACAACCTCTACACCTTGCAACACCGCAAGGAAGAGCTGTTAAAGCAAGGCGCGTAAAAGCTCTACTCTTATCGCAAACAAAAAACTCGGCGGATAGAACTGCTATCCGCCGAGTTTTATTTTTATCTTTTTCGTCAAATCTTATGGATAAAGATCCCGCTGCGCAACTTGGGTTCAAACCAAGTCGATTTCGGGGGCATAATTTCCCCTGCATCCGCAACGGAAATCAATTCCTCCATCGAAACGGGGTACATGGAGATTGCCGCAACGGCATCCTCTTCGCAGCGCTTTTCCAAATACTCCAAACCGCGAATACCGCCCACAAAGTCTATCCGCTTATCCGTTCTGGGGTCTACAATCCCAAGCACGGGCGCGAGCAAATACTTTTGCAAAATCGCACAATCCAAGCGGTTGGACGGGCTGCTATCCTCACAAAGTTCCGCACGGAAGGAACCCTTATACCATTTCTTGCCCACGTACAGCCCGACGGTATGCACGGAGTCGGGGGTATACGGCCCTTTGCCAGCTACCTCTTCCACTTTGCCAAGCGCCTTTTCTACGGCGGACAAGAACTGCGCAGCGTCCATACCGTTGAGGTCGCGCAACAGACGGTTATAATCAAAAATTTTCAGGCTATCCGCAGGGAAAATCACCGAAAGGAAATAGTTAAATTCTTCCGTTCCGTCGTAGGCAGGGGCTGCCTCACGGCGTTTTACACCCGCCTTCACCGCCGAGGCTGCGCGGTGGTGTCCGTCTGCGATATACAGAGCTTCCAACCTCGCAAAAGCCCCCTCAATTTCCTTGTCTACGTCCGCGCCCGCGCTCTCCCATACCGTATGCTGAACCCCGTCGTCGCTAACGAAATCATACAGAGGCGCTTTTTGGGTTTCCTTGGCAATGATAGCGTCCAAGCAGGCGCTGTTTTTATAAGCGAGGAAGATAGGCCCCGTCTGCGCCGAGCAGGTATCGACGTGGCGGATTCTATCCAGCTCCTTATCCGCCCTCGTCAGCTCGTGCTTTTTAATCTTCTCGTTTAAGTAATCGTCGATAGAGGCACAGCCAACGATACCCGTCTGTCCCCTACCGTTCATGATTTGGCGATAGAAATAAAATCTCTTTTGTCCGTCCTGCTGGTATACGCCAATCTCTTCAAATTGCTTAAGATTTTCCGCTGCCTTTTGGTAGACCCTGTCGTCATACAAATCTATGGACGGCTCTAAGTCAATTTCCGCCTTATCGATATGCAGGAAGGAATAGGGTTTCCCCTCTACCTCTTTGCGCGCTTCGTCGCTGGACATAACGTCATAGGGCAGAGCAGCGCACTCTTTTACGTACTTTTCCTGTGGTTTCAGGGCAGCAAAGGGTTTTACGATCATTTTATATTCTCCTTCTTAAATTATAAACCAAGTAAAAAAACACCAACGCAATCGCTCGTTTCTCAAGTTAAATATGTAAAATGGAACGGACGATGCCGATAATCAAGCGAATGAGCAACAACAGTACGATGCAGGACAAAGACAGCACCAACGAAAGGCACATCAGCCCGATCAAATATCCGCCAAAACTATTCATTCCCGAAAGGAAACCCACGTACGCGTCGGGCGCGAGCAAGCCCAATACCAGGTTGATGACCAACAACACGCCTGCCAGCATAGGCAACGCGGGCAACGCGCCCTTGATGTCCGCACCGCTTAAGGTAACGTGCAACGCAATACACATCGCCACGATATAGAAGAACCAAAAACTAAACCCTGCAGAAACGTTGCTAAACAGAGCCGCAATCATACCGAGGCAAACCGCGCCGATACCTTCGAACCATGCCCCGGAAAAGCCACCCGATTGCATATCCGCAAAGCCCGTCAGCAACGAGGAAATCTCCGTGTAAGCATTCGGCAGCAACCAAGATATCAGCAGAAAAATCACCCCCGAGCCGCCGATAATCGGCGCAACCCCGATAAAGTAATTCCCTATCACCGCCCAAATATTTTTCGGGTTATACGAATGGGTCACGTACCCAAGCACGCCGTCCTCGTCCCCGATTTGGAACAACTTGATATCGTGTATCCGATGCCGAAACACAATGCACATAGCGGCGTGGGAAAGTTCGTGAATCGGCGTTCCCAAAGCCCCCGTTGCAAGGCATACCGCCATACCGCCGCCCGTCATACGATAGAACGCCTTATTCAGTTTCGACATCAGCCACCCGATTAAGAACACCGCGCCGACAAAATAGACCAACTGAAATACGACGTTCAAAAGTATCTGTCCAAACATTGTTTACACCCTCCACAAGTGTTTTTACTTTTGTTAAGCTGACAAGACTTGAACCTTTTAGGTTTTGACGGCGAGAAATCCCCCAACTGTACAGGATTTTCTCTTGCAATACGGACGGTATTCCTGCGCGAAAATCCTTTCATTTAAGAAATTTCGCGCTCGTGAAAACTGCGCAGCATCTTAAAATAGGGATTTTGTGATGAATTTAGGCGGTGGCGACCGCCGCCGTATCAGCATACTGCAAGGGCGCAACCGTCTTAAGGCGCGCAAAATAATATTTTAAGACTGAAAGGTTCAAGTATTGTCAGCTTAACCAAAACAATATAATCCGAACCAAGATTTTTAGCGGTAAATTTTGCCTACTA
>JAFQVL010000048.1 GCA_017408045.1 Clostridia bacterium
AGTTCTTGACGAACGCTCAGGGCGAGGACGTTGTTGCAGGCGTTCGTACCCCGATGCCTATCGCGCAGATGAAGGAAGTATTCCCCGAGGTTTACGCGCAGTTCCTCGAAGTATGCAATACCCTCGAAAACCATTACCGCGATATGCAGGATATGGAATTCACCATTGAGGATAGAAAGCTGTATATGCTGCAGACCAGAAACGGTAAGAGAACGGCTGCGGCGGCAATCAAGATTGCTTGCGACCTCATCGACGAAGGCATGATTTCCGAACAGGAAGCCGTTATGCAGATCGACGCGAAGAGCCTTGATATGCTCCTGCACCCTCAGTTCGATACGGCGGCTTTGAAGAAAGCGGACAAGGAATGCGTAATCGGTAAGGCACTTGCGGCATCCCCCGGTGCGGCTGCTGGTAAAATCGTATTCACCGCAGAAGACGCAGTTGTAGAAGGCAAGAAGGGCGAAAACGTCATTCTCGTTCGCTTGGAAACCTCTCCTGAAGACATCGAAGGTATGAAGTACGCACAGGGTATCCTCACCGTTCGAGGCGGTATGACCTCGCACGCAGTGGTTGTTGCGCGCGGTATGGGTACGTGCTGCGTATCCGGTTGCGGCGATATTAAGATGCACGAAGAAGAAAAGTGGTTCGAACTCGCTGGTAAAGTCTTCGAGGAAGGCGACGAAATCTCCTTGGACGGTTCGACGGGTACGATTTACGACGGCTTGATTAAGACCGTTCCTGCAGACCCCAACTCTGGCTACTTCGGCAGAATTATGGACCTTGCAGACAAATATAAGGCGCTCGGCGTTAGAACGAACGCAGACACCCCTGACGATGCGAAACAGGCAGTTGCCTTCGGCGCGCAGGGTATCGGCCTTTGCCGTACCGAGCATATGTTCTTCGATCCTTCCAGAATCGGCGCATTCCGTGAAATGATTTGCTCCGATACCGTAGAAGAAAGAGAAGCGGCTTTGGCGAAGATCGAGCCTATGCAGCAGGCTGACTTCGAAGGCTTGTTCGAGGCGCTTGGCGGCTATCCCGTAACCATTCGTTTCCTTGATCCCCCTCTGCACGAATTCGTGCCTACTTCGGAAGAAGATATCGCGGCTCTTGCAGCGGCGCAGGGCAAGACGGTTGCGCAGATTAAGGACATCATCGCAGGCTTGCACGAGTTCAACCCCATGATGGGTCATCGTGGTTGCCGTTTGACGGTTACCTATCCCGAAATCGCGGTTATGCAGACGAAGGCGGTTATCAAGGCGGCAATCAACGTTGTAAAACGTCATCCCGATTGGACGCTTGTTCCTGAAATCATGATTCCCTTGACGGGCGAAACGAAGGAATTGAAGTTCGTAAAAGACATCGTTGTGAAGACGGCGGAAGAAGTGATTAAGGCGTCGGGTGTTGCCCTTAAGTACGAAGTTGGTACGATGATCGAAATTCCTCGTGCTTGCTTGACGGCAGACGAAGTTGCAAAAGAAGCGGAATTCTTCTGCTTCGGTACGAACGACCTTACGCAGATGACCTTCGGGTTCTCTCGTGATGACGCTGGTAAGTTCTTGCCTGCATACTATGCAAATAAGATTTACGAATCCGATCCGTTCGCAAGACTGGATACGACGGGCGTTGGTAAGTTGATGGATATGGCGGTTTCCCTTGGTAAGAAGGTACGTCCCGAAATGCATTGCGGTATCTGCGGTGAGCACGGCGGCGATCCTTCCTCTATCGAGTTCTGCCATTCGATTGGTTTGACCTACGTTTCCTGCTCGCCTTACCGTGTTCCTATCGCAAGATTGGCCGCGGCGCAAGCGAACATTAAAAATCCCCGCAACTAATTGCAGGGCTAACTAAAAACAAGACGGCTTGGTTCTCGACCAAGCCGTTTTTTGTGTATTGTGTTAAATTTTATCCCGCCCCGCAAGATAATCCAACGAGCAGGAAAGCCCTTTTGCTAAAATGTATAAACTGGAAAGGGTCGGGATTTTTCTTCCCGTATACCAAGAGGAAAGTTTCGCCTCGGAAATGCCCGTCAGCTTGCTGATTTTATAGCGTGTCAAGCCGCTTTTCGCAATCAATTCTTGAAAACGTTTCGTTGGAGTAGAGGAGATTTTGTAGTTTTCCTTTTTGTTTTCATCGGTCAAGCCGAAAAGATAATCGAAAGAACACCCAAAAACCTCTGCGATTTTCGTGGCGTTTTCAAAAGAAGGAATATCCTCGCCTCGTTTGTACGAATATAATCGCGAAGGAGCAATCCCTGTCTTTTCTGCAAGGTCACCCATTTTTAAATTGTTGGAGAGCAATAATTCTTCTAGCGCATCTTGAAATAGAATGTCTGTTTTCATAGCAGCCTCGTTTTTTTGCGCGTTGTGTTAAATTTTATCCCGACCTGCAAGGTAGTCTAACGAGCAGGAAAAGGTTTTTGCGATTAAATACAGATTTGCAAGCGACGGAGCGCGTACGCCGTGAAACCAATCAAACAACAGCTTTTCTTCTAAACCCGTTGCTTTATGGATTTTATAACGAGAGCAGCCCTGCGCTTTTAAGAATTCCCGAAAGCGTTTGTTGGGGGTGGAGGCGATGCGGTACGTATCCTTTGTGTAAGTGTCATCCAAGCCGAAAAGATAATCTAGAGAACAACCGAAGTAGTCGGCTATTTTGATGGCGTTGCTCAAAGAGGGGGCGCTTTCTCCGTTGATATACCGATACAAAGGGGACAGGCAAACGCTGGCGGCGGTGGATAAGTCTTTTATGGTTAAATTATGCACAACCAATAATTCTTGTAAGCTGTCTTGAAAAATCTCTTTGCAATTCATTTTATATACCTACCTTATGCTTTGATTTAATTATGTGAAATTCTCATAAAAATACTTGATTTTCCCGAGAATTATAATTATAATAAAAGAAAAAGGAGGCGCAAAAATGAAAAAACAGTTTACGCAAGAGGAAATCAACGAAAAAGAAATTCAGCCGCAGGAGTTTTTTGAAGAAGTAAGGGCGGCGTTGAAAGATTTGCTTGTGGCAAAGCTGCATACCAGCAATTCAAGCAGCAGAATGTATTTTAAATTCCCCAACGGTCAGGTGTTTGTGGTGGCGACTTGGGAGGATAAATAAGGGGAGAGAAGATTTTTTCGGCAGGGCTTTTTTCTTGACTACGCACGCGGGCGCGTGTTATAATTGTATATATAAATGCGCGTGGGTGTGCGCGAAGGAGTAGGCTATGGTAAACGAAAGGGCGTATGCCTTGGGGTCAAAGCGTTCGGCGATACGGGAACTGTTTGAATATGCAAAAAAGCGCGGCGAGGAAATCGGCGAGGAAAACGTCTTTGATTTTTCCTTGGGAAATCCGTCCGTACCTGCTCCTAAAGAGGTGAACGTAGAAATTTGCCGCTTGGTGAACGAAATGCCGTCTGTGGCGTTGCACGGCTACACCTCGGCGCAGGGGGATAAAGGGGTGCGTGATACCATCGCCCAAAACCTTTCCGCGCGGTTTGGCTGCGAAATGGACGGCGACCTTCTGTATATGACTTGCGGTGCGGCGGCAAGTTTGACGATTGCTCTGCACGCCCTCACGGTGGAAAAGGGGGACGAGTTTTTGGTGTTCGCTCCGTACTTCCCCGAATACAAAGTATTCGTTGAGGGTGCGGGCGCAAAATTGACGGTGTTGAGCCCGGACGAAAATCTGCAACCGGACGTTGAGGCGCTGAAAAAGGCGTTAAATCCCCGTGTGCGTGGGATTATCGTCAATTCCCCCAACAACCCCTCGGGCGTTGTCTATACCCCCGAAATTTTATCGGAAATGGCGGGCGTTTTGCAAGAGGCGAGTAAGAAATTCGGCGCTCCTATCTACTGGATTTCCGACGAGCCGTATCGGGAGCTTGTCTACGACAAGGCGACGAAGGTCGTCTTTGCCCCGAGCATATACGAGGATACGCTGGTGTGCTATTCCTATTCTAAGGCGTTGTCGCTGCCCGGCGAGCGTATCGGCTACGTCGCCGTTTCCCCTAAGTGCCAAGAGGCGGCTGCCGTGTATGCGGCGGTGTGCGGAGCAGGACGGCAGCTTGGGTACGTGTGCGCGCCTGCGCTCTTTCAAAGAGTGGCGGCGGCTTGCGACGGCTTGACGGGGGATTTGTCCGTCTACCAAAAAAACCGCGACCTCTTATATGGCGGCTTGACGAAACTTGGCTTTACCTGCGTTTATCCGGACGGTGCGTTCTATCTCTTTGTCAAAAGTCCAGAACTTTCTTCGGCGGCGTTTTGCGAAAAAGCAAAGGGGCGCGAGCTGCTCTTGGTCGCAGGCGACGATTTCGGTGCGGAAGGATACGTGCGCGTTGCCTACTGCGTGGACACGGCAAGGATTGAAAGGGCGATGCCTGCCTTTGAAAAACTGGCGAAAGAGTACGGTTTAAAGGCTTAATCTTGATAGGTGAACACGACTTCCCCCTTTGGGGGAAAGCTGTCTTTTACTTCGCGAATAAAAAAATTGAAAAAAAAGAAAAAAAACGGAGAAATCCGTTCAAAAAAGATTGACAACCCCCTTAGGTTATGTTAGAATATAGACAAGCACCTAAGGGGTGTAATTTTTTTGCATGGAGTTTTATTATGGCAGTTAAAACCGCTAGAAACAAAATCACGTTCGAATGCACCGAATGCAAGAGCAGAAACTACGACAGTATTAAGAACAAAAAGAACGATCCCGACAGAATGGTTCTTTCTAAGTACTGCCCTCGTTGCAGAAAGCACACCGAACACAAAGAAGCGAAATAAGTAGAATTCTTGTCCGCGCGTTTAGTATGTATTAGACGATCGGGCATACAGAGGTTGAAATGGCAAACGCTAGCAAAAACAAAAACAAGAAGCCGAACTGGTTTAAACGTACCGGCGCGAAGATTCGGGAAACGTTCTCTGAGTTAAAAAGAGTATCGTGGCCCAAATTTGGCACGGTTGTAAAAACGACGGGCGTAGTTCTCGTCATTGTCCTCGCGTTCTTGGTCATTGTGACGGGCGTGGATTTCGGCTTGCTGAAGCTGTTGGAAATGCTTACCAACACGGGGATGTAATCGGAGGAGAATCGTATGCCTGAGATGGAACAACCCAAGTGGTATATTCTTCATACCTATTCCGGGTATGAGGCGATGGTAAAAGCAAGCTTGGAAAAGCTGATTGAAAACAATAAGCTGCACGACTATATCGTGGACGTCAAAATCCCGATGGAGCAGGTCATTGAGGAAAAGAACGGCAAGAAGAAGATTGTCGAAAAGAAGTTGCTGCCTTGCTACGTCTTTATCAAAATGATCTACACCAACCAGATTTGGTATTACGTCACCAGCACGCGTGGTGTAACCGGTTTCTGCGGCCCTCAGGGACGTCCCGTTCCTATGAAGGCGGAGGAGATTCGTAAGATGCACCTCGAAGATCCTACCGACGTGCAGGCTACCTTTGCAGTAGGTGATACCGTTTCGATTGACGACGGTCCTTTGGCAGGGTTCTTCGGTACGGTGAAGGAATTGAACGATTCCGCAAAGAAGGCGAAGATTTCTACCACTATGTTCGGCAGAGAAACGGACGTAGAGGTGGAGTATATCCAAATCACCCGTGTCGATGCGCCTATGCCCGCGCCTTCCGATGAGGAAGTAAACGGCTAACCCCCCCCGTTGCGGCGGGTATCCGCAACATTTATTACGTTAAATAAGTGGGAGAGGTATGAAATACTTTCAGCATACCTTGTCAAAACCACAATAGGAGAAAATATTTATGGCTAAGAAGATTACAGCAGTCGTAAAATTGCAACTTCCCGCTGGTAAAGCGACTCCGGCTCCTCCCGTAGGTTCGACCCTTGGTCCCTTCGGTATCAACTTGCCCGGCTTTACGAAGGAATTTAACGCAAAAACGGCAGACAAACCCGGTCTCATCATCCCCGTTGTTGTAACGATTTACCAAGATCGTTCCTTCACGTTCATTTTGAAGACCCCCCCCGCACCCGTTCTCATCAAGAAAGCACTCGGTCTTGAAACGGCAAGCGCAAAGCCCAACAGCGTAAAAGTAGGGAAACTGACCAAGGCGCAGGTAGAAGAAATCGCTAAGACGAAGCTGCCTGACTTGAACTGCACTTCCCTCGAGAGCGCAATGAGCATGGTCGCTGGTACGGCTCGCAGCATGGGCATCACCGTAGAAGACTAAAAGGAGAACGTGGCAGAGATTTTATCTCGCGATCGACCACAAGGAGGATTTAAAAAATGAAACACGGAAAGAAATATCAAGATAGCGTAAAAGCATATGACTTGACGAAACAGTACGACGCGGCAGAAGCGGTTGACGTGATTTTGGAAACCGCAAAAGCA
>JAFQVL010000049.1 GCA_017408045.1 Clostridia bacterium
AGTTCCCCGGGTTCCCCTCATACACCTATCTATTCAGTGCATGATAACACGATATTACTCGTGCTGAGTTCCCTCATTCGGATATCTACGGATCAACGGATATTTGCTCCTAACCGTAGCTTTTCGCAGCTTGTCACGTCCTTCTTCGGCGCCATGTACCAAGGCATTCTCCGTAAGCCCTTTGTAGCTTGATCTTTTTCTCTCTCATCTACTCGTCTTTACACAAAATTCTAATTCTTACTCTCGGCTAATCGTTTCTTTGCAGTTCCAAGGGCTTTTTAAAATCGTCCTTACGTTTGTGCTTTTTAACCATTAGCTTTACTTTCAAATTATGAAATTTGCCTTTGTACTCGTCTTTTCCTTTTTAAGAAAAAAACTTTTATCTTGCTATGCAGTTGTTAATCTTCCATATTTGCTCTCAACAGAGAGCGCCGTTTTTGCGTTTTACCGCATGACAGCTTAAATATAATACCATTAACCAATAATAATGTCAAGCATTTTTTGAAAAGATTTTCAAGTTTTTTTCTTTTTTTTGAAAAAATGTTATTTTGCTTAAAAAGACGTCTATGCGCGCGTGTATGGACGCGTTTACATAATATCATAAACGTTATAAAGAACAAAAAATAAACGAGGGACACAATTTTCCCTCGTTTGGTTATCTTTTATCGGCAGCCACCGCAAGTCTTGCAATTGCCCGAACACTTCTTCGTCTGCTTACCCGTCGCCGAATACAGTTCCCCTGCGTAATCTCGTTCCGTCTTTCCGCCGCAGTCGGGGCAGGAAACCTTGTCGTCGTATTTTACCACCAGCTCCTCAAACCTTTTACCGCAGGCGCTACATTTATACTGTAAAAAAGGCATCAGTCATTTCTCCTTTTCTTCTTAATCTGCTTGAGCGTACGAATTTTCACCGAGCCCGTGGACTTCACCAACACCACGGAGAATATCGCCACCAACACAAGACAAATACCCAGGACAATCCAAAACTCCCACGGGCTGCCGTTCGCCGAATCCATGCCAAACGGAAGTTTTATATTCATCCCCAAAAGCCCTGCGATCAAGGTGGGAATCGCCACCAAAATCGTGATGATAGTCAATCTCTTTACCACATGGTTCACGTTGTTGGAAATGACCGAACTAAACGCGTCCATCGTCGTCTTCAAAATATCCCGATAGATGGAACACATCTCCACCGCCTGCTTGGTTTCAATCAGGACGTCCTCTTGCAGATCCCGATATTCCTCGTTGCTTTGCACCGATTCCATGCGGGAAAGCCTACCGTGCACCGTCGAATTTGCCGAAAGCGCCGTTGAGAAGTACACCAACGAATTTTGCAGGTCCAAAAGCTCGATAAGCTCTTGATTTCGCATGGATTTATGCAACTCTGCCTGCAAGCGCAAGGACTTCTTATCAATCTGCTTGAGCAAGGACGAAAAGCGTTTTACGTTGCCCAGCATAAAGTTCAACACAAAACCCACGGGTTTGCTTGTCGATACCTTCGTTCGGTTGGAATAAAAGCCCGTCAAAATCGGGTCTGTGTTCAGCGAAACCGTAATAATACATTTCGGGTTGTAGATGATTGCTACAGGGATTGTCGTGTACTGGTCGCCGTCTTCCGTATCCACGATCATCGGGCTGTCCACGATATACATCGTCGCCCCGTCATCCACCTCTACACGAGCAGATTCCTCTTCGTCGAGCGCCGCCTTAATCAAGCCCTCGGGGATACCGCTAAGCGCAACGATATTTTCCACTTCGTCATCGGTAGGGTTGACCATCTCGACCCAGCAGCGGGATTCGAATTCTTCCAACGCAACGATTCTGTTATTTTCCGTCTTGTAAAATTTTACCATAGATTGTACCGCCTTTTTCGGATTTTTTCATCGGTTAGCCGCTTTTGACCCTAAAAAAGAGTACAAAAAACGCACGGGAAAAGCCACCGTGCGCCGTACAATCAATAAAATTGCTTAGATCGGATACCACACAGCGGCAGCTTTTACATTGTAAACGTAGCAACTTCGACTATCGGGAACAGCGTCCATAACGTCTCCTTTTTTGATACGATTATCAAAACACCGCAGAGTGGATTTTTCGCGAAACGGTCTGCGTGCCGTTTCCATTGTGGTTTTCACCCACAACCTTACCCCTATTATACGCCTCAAAAAGTATTTTGGCAAGCGTTTTTTCACTTTTTCTTAAAAAGTACCCTTCCCTGCCCAATAACTCTCTAAAAAGCCCGCCACGTTTAAGCCGGTTCTTTCAAACGCGCCTGCAAGGTGCGCCGGCGTTGCCGAGCCGTAGAGATTTTCCGCATAATACTTCCGCAAGGAAGCAAGCAACCGCTTGCCCCCCACCGCTTTCTCCAACTCGGAAAGCATCACGACCGCCTTGCGTTCGGAAATGCAGCGATACTCGTAGCCGTTTAAAAAGGTAGAAAGGGGACGGTTCATACGGGTATCCACCCACCCCAGCGCCTTTCGATAGGACTCCCGATATCCGTCGTACTCCCTTCGGGCATCGTCAACGACTTCCTTTTTCGACCGTTCGTATTTTGGGTGCGCCTCTAAAAACAGCGCCGCCGCATACGCCGATAAGCCGTCTACGAGCCAAGCGTTTTCCACTCGATTTGCCCCCACCGCCGCATACCACCATTGCGCCGCTGTTTTCGTCAAAATCGACCAAACCATGTCGTCCCCGTCAAGCCCCTTGGAAAGCATACAAATGCCTGCGTAATCCACCGCTTTTTGTACGATACTCGTTTGCAGCAGAGCTAGCCGCTTGTACGGATACTCCCCAAAAATAGAGGAATAATATTGCACCGCTTGCATCGCCAAAGCAAGCACCTCATCCGCTTTTTCGTCGTTTATATGGTAATAGGCAACTTCCGTTTTCCCCGTGTAGCCCTGCAAGGGCGTATACGAGGTTGACAGCGAAAAGGTAAAATCCCGCACGCCGATCGCAGACACGGTATATTGCTTTTTGCTTTCCAGCGACTTCTCCTCTATAATCTCCCCTGCGCACGCCAAGCGGTATTCTTTGGGCAGCGTGAGCCGCACGGAATAATCCGCACAATCGGCAAAGATTGCCTGACCGACGTCCGAGGGCACACATTCGTAGAACCCCTCCTCCGTCAGGGCGCACACCGTCGGAAACGCCCCCGCAAAATTCACCGTAGTCTTCGTACGCCCCAACGGCGCGTTGACGTCCGCGAGCCGCGTTGAAAAGCCTATATCCAAGGTGATACGCTCTTCTGGCGCAAGCGGCTTTTCCAAATGCGCATACAGCACGTTTTTATCCTCTCCGCCGACCGTAAAACCCGTACACCCCAAGACGGAAGAAATGGAAATTTCCCCATAGCTTTCCCCTGCGTGATACGCCTCCGTCATTGCGTCGTAGCCTATCTGCGAATAGACTGCGCCCTTTCGATAAGCATTCGGATATAACTGCAACTGCAAGCAATCCAGTTCCTGCTCCGAATGGTTGAAAAAATCCACCTTTACCGTACCCGTCAAGGCGTTGTCGAGCGGCTTGTATTCGACGGCAACCTCGTACACGGTACGCTCCTTTGACTGCTTTACGCAGCCCGTCCCACCAAAAACAAAGCCCAAAAACAGTATTCCCGATAAAACAATCCACCCTATCCGTTTCATAAAAAAATAACCCCTATTTACAAAAAGTAATAGCAGGTTATTTTATGCTTTTCTATCCCAATATATGAGCCTAAGCGGTTATTTCTCTAAAAAATCCAGATGCGCAGTCGGATCTACCGTTTTTCCGTTTTCCAAAATCTCGAAATGCAGATGCGCGCCGTCCTTGTACTCGTTGCCCGTCGCCTCCGCTACCACGGCAATCGTATCCCCCTGCTTGACCTCATCTCCCACGGCAAGCCCGTCCACCGCATTGACAAAACGGTAGACCGTTTTCAATCCGTCGCCGTGGTCAAGAACAATCTCCGTCCCCTTTAAGACATCGCCAGAGTAAATACTCTCGACTACGCCACTTTTAACCGCCAGCACGGCTGTACCTGCTTCCGTCAGGAAA
>JAFQVL010000050.1 GCA_017408045.1 Clostridia bacterium
CCTTAAAAAGGAAATGGGCAAGTTGCAGGCAAACCTTGGCGGTATCAAGAAGATGAAGGCTATGCCCGGCGTTATGTTCGTGGTAGACCCTCACAACGAAGACATCGCAATCAAGGAAGCAAAGAAGCTCGGCATCAAGATCGTTGCAATCACCGACACGAACTGCGATCCCGATGAAATCGACTACGTAATCCCCGGCAACGACGACGCAATCCGCGCAATCAAGTTGATCTCTTCCGTAATTGCAAACGCAGTTATCGAAGCAAATCAGGGCGAAGAAGCGGTTGCTGCTCCTACAGAAGTTGCAGAAGTTGCAGAAGAAGTTGCTACCGAAGAAAACGCGTAAGTTTTCTTTGTAAAGAAAAAATTATAGAAAGATAAGGAGAATAGAATTATGGCATTCACGGCTAAAGACGTAATGGCACTCCGCGCAAGAACGGACGCGGGCGTTATGGATTGCAAAAAGGCACTTACCGACGCAGACGGCGATATGGACAAGGCGGCAGACCTCTTGAGAGAAAGAGGGATTGCAAAGGCTGCTAAGAAGGCGTCCCGTATTGCGGCAGAAGGTATCGTTTCCGCTTACGTAGACGGCAACGTCGGCGTGTTGCTCGAACTCAACTGCGAATCCGACTTCGTTGCAAAGAACCCTCAGTTCTCTGAAATCGCAAACGTAATCGCAAAGGTTATCGTTGCTTGCGACCCTGCAGACGTTGACGCGCTGCTTGCTTGCGAAGTTCCCGGCGAAGGCGCAGTAGAAGAATATTTGAAGAGCAAGATCGCCGTTATCGGTGAAAAGATTGCGGTTCGTCGTTTCACGAAGTACGTATCCAGCGGTTTCTTGGCTACCTACATCCACTTGGGTGGCAAGTTAGGCGTTATGCTTGACCTCGCTGGCGAAAAGACGGAAGAGGCTGCAGAAGTTGCACACGAACTTACGTTGCAGGTTGCTTTCACGAAACCCGCTTTCATCACCAAGGATCAGGTTTCCGCAGAGGCGCTTGAAAAGGAAAAGGCTGTATTGAAGCAGCAGGCTATCAACGAAGGCAAACCCGAAGCAATCGCTGAAAAGATGGTTATGGGTAGAATTAAGAAATACTACGAGGAAAACTGCCTTGTAGAGCAGGCGTTCATTAAGGACGACAGCGTGAAGGTTGCTGACCTTTTGAAGAAGGGCAACATCTCCGTTGCAAACTGCGTATTCTACGTAATGGGCGAAGGTCTTGAAAAGAAGAGCGAAGACCTCAGCGAAGAAGTTGCAAAGCAGGTTGCTGCAATGAAGAACTAATCGCTTAAAAAGCATGAAGAAACCCGTGGAATTATCCACGGGTTTTTGTTTTACAAAAAAACTTTGTTTTTTCAGGAATTTTTTTGAAAATAGTATAGATTTTTTTAAGGAAATATGGTACAATGGTAAAAATGAGTAAATGCGGCTTTTTTTAGGTGCGGAAACCACCCGAAAAGGGCGGTAAAAAAGGAGGAATTCCATGCAACCCAAGTACAAAAGAATTCTGTTGAAACTCTCTGGGGAGGCCTTGGCGGGCGAACAGCGCTTTGGGCTGAACCACGAGGTGATTGCTCCCGTTGTAGAGCAGATTGTGCAGCTGCATAAAATGGGCGTGCAGGTTGGCTTGGTTATCGGCGGCGGCAACTTTTGGCGCGGCAGACAGGGCACGAAGATGGACAGAACGACGGCGGACCAAATGGGCATGCTGGCAACGGTAATGAACTCGCTGGCAATGATGGACGCCATCGAACAGCACGGCGTTCCTGTGCGCGTACAAACGGCGCTTGATATGATTTCCTTGGCTGAGCCGTTTATCTTAAGAAAGGCTTTGCGGCACTTTGAAATGGGACGCATCGTCATCTTTGCTTGCGGTACGGGCAATCCGTATTGTTCGACGGATACGGCGGCGGCGCTCCGCGCGTGTGAAATTGACGCAGATATTCTGCTGATGGCAAAGAACGTCGACGGTATCTACGATTCCGACCCCAAAACCAACCCGAATGCGAAAAAATACGAATCACTCAAGTACGCCGACATTATCAACCGCGGCTTGAAGGTCATCGACTTTACGGCAGCGACCATGTGTATGGAGAATAACGTCCCGACGCTTGCGTTCGGCTTGAATGAGGAAAACTCCATCGTTCGCGCGGTTTGCGGCGAGCAGCTGGGCACGATGATTTCCGTGTAATGAAACGCGGTGAATTTCATAGAATATATTTAGGAGAATAGAAAAATGATTGAAAACGAAAAGATTGAAGAGATGATGTTTGATTTGGAAGAAAGAGCGGAAAAGGCGCTCAATGCTTTGGAAGGGGAATACGCTGCGATTCGCGCAGGCAGAGCAAACCCCCGCATTTTGGATAGGATTGAAGTAGAGGCTTACGGCGGTATGTCGAAACTCATCGAGCTTGGCAACGTATCGGCGTTGGATGCTCGTTGTCTGCAAATTAACCTCTGGGATAAGTCCCTTTTGAAAGCGGTAGAAAAAGCGATTTTGCAATCGAACATCGGTATCAACCCCACCAACGACGGTCAGGTAATCCGCCTCGTCTTCCCTGTGATGACCGAGGAGAGAAGAAAAGAGTTGGTAAAACAGATTAAAAAGATGGGCGAAGAGGCTAAGGTGCAAATCCGCAACCAGCGCCGCGACGCTATGGACGTTTTGAAAAAGATGAAGACGGCAAAGGAATTGTCGGAAGATATGATTGCCGACTGCGAAGCAGAGGTGGAAAAGTTTATTTCCACGACGATGACCAAGCTGGAAGGCATTATCGCAGCCAAAGAAAAGGAGCTGCTTACCGTTTAATGGCGGTGGATTTTGCTATAACGAATATGACTATGAAGGCGTGGGTGGCGATGATTGCCGCCCACAATTAAGGTATCGCATGAAAAAAGAACAAAAAAACATTGGCATCGTACCCCGCCACGTCGCAATCATCATGGACGGCAACGGTCGGTGGGCAAAATCTCGCTTACTCCCCCGAAACTTCGGGCATCAGCAGGGGGTTTCCCGTATGATCGGGCTGATGGAGCACGCCTACGATTTGGGTGTGGAATACGTCACCGTATACGCGCTGTCTACCGAGAACTTTAAACGCCCCAAGGAGGAGTTAGAAGGTCTGTATAATCTTGTTCGTAAGCATTTCGTGGAAGGTGTTCGCAGGGTCTGCGACCGCGGCGTCCGTCTGCGTGTCCTCGGCGACGTTTCGCTGTTGCCGCAAGATATTCAAGATTTGGTGCGTAAGGTTGAGGCGGATAGCGCACAATATGAGGGCAGAGGTGTGAATATCGCTCTTGCCTATGGCGCGCGCGCAGAAATCGTACGCGCGGCAAACGAAGCGATTGCCGAGGGGAAGCCGTTGACGGAGGAGAGCCTTTCCGATCGTCTATACACGGCTGGGCAACCCGACCCCGACCTCATTATCCGTACGGGGAAGGAAAAACGGTTGTCGAACTTCTTACTGTATCAAGCGGCGTATGCAGAGTTGTATTTCTCTGATAAAATGTTCCCTGAATTTTCCGATGCTGATTTAGAGGAAGCGTTTGAGGAATACGCAAGGCGTACCCGTCGTTTCGGTAAGACGGACGAACAGCTGTAAAAATGAGGTTAAACCAAAGAACGAGGTAGGGCGATTGCACGCCTATACATAGAGAAAAGAGTATGAAACAACGCATTATATCGGGAATCGTTTACGCAGCGCTGCTGCTGGGATTCTTTTTGGTAAAAATATTCGTACCGCAGCCTTGGGGCAATTTAGGCTTTGACGTCTTAATTTATTTTTGCTCGTTGGTGGGTACTTGGGAAATGCTGCGCGCAATGGACGCGTCCTTGGCGAAGGGCGTGAAGGGAATCGTGGCGGTGTTTTCGGTGGTTTGTATTCCCGTCTGCTCGATTAGCGAGGCGTTTTGGGGGTACGGTATTCACGTCATAGCCATTTGCTTTTTCGTGTTGGCGCTTGCTTTGATTAGTTTGCTGATCTTTAAGAACGAGGAGTCCACGATGGAAAATATCGGCTGCGCATTCGTGTGCGCGCTGTACCCGACGTTGTTGCTGTGTCTGTTGATGCTTGCCAACCACTTAGGAGAAGACCCGATCTTTATCCACGATAAACTGAATAATCCGTCCGAAGTCTTGGCAGATTCGACGCTTGCAATTTGTTTCATCTTCGTGGTTTCTCCGTTGTCGGACGTTGCGGCGTTCTTTACGGGAATGAGCCTTAGAAAGAAGTTCCCCAAAAAGCTTGCGCCCACCATCAGTCCGAACAAAACGGTGGTAGGTTTCATCGGCGGTCTGTTTGGCGGTATGCTTGCAGGTGCGGGGATCTATTTTGTGTATAATGCAATTTGTGGCTCGTTTGCGAATATGTATATACAGTTGCCTGTATATATCTTGCTGGGGCTTTTGTGTAGTATTGCCTCTTGCTTTGGCGACTTGGTGGAGAGCGCTATCAAGCGGCAGCGTGGCTTGAAGGATATGGGCAACATCATGCCCGGGCACGGCGGCGTTTTGGACCGTATCGACAGCACGCTGTTTGCGGCGGTGGTCGTTTACGTGGCATTTGCGTTGGTCAACGTGCTGGCGGTATAAGCTGATTGGGCTGAACCAAAGCTAAAAATCCGAGTTTTCAACGGAGGATACAATGAAGAAGATTGCATTAATCGGTTCGACGGGTTCTATCGGTAAACAAGTGTTGTCCGTCGTTCGTCGGCATAGTAATCAATATCAAATCGAAAGTTTGGTGGCGAATGCGTCCGCGGAATTGTTTTTACAGCAAGTGAAGGAATTTCGACCCAAGTATGCGGCGCTGGTAGACGAAGCGGCAGGTAGAGAAATTGCATCGCAAATCTCCGAAGGGGTGCGCTTTGGCTGCGGCAAGCAGGCAGCGCTGGAGGCGATTGCTTACGGCGAAATAGCGTTTGTTGCGGCTACCGGGTTTGCGGGTTTGCAATACTCGTTAGAGGCGATTAAGCAGGGGAAAGACCTTGCGCTTGCCAACAAGGAAACGCTGGTGTGCGGCGGCGAGCTGGTTATGGGGAATTTGCAGCAGGCAGGTACGCGTTTAATGCCTGTGGATAGCGAACATTCCGCCCTTTGGCAGGCGCTCCAATTCCGCATGAACGCTCCGTTTCGGCGGCTCGTTATCACCGCAAGCGGCGGCCCGTTCTACGGGGCAACGCGCGAGCAACTGGAACGAGTAAGCCCTGCATCGGCGCTCAAGCATCCGACTTGGAATATGGGCGCGAAAATCACCATTGACAGCGCCACGCTGCTCAACAAGGGCTTAGAGGTCATCGAGGCGAAGTGGCTGTACGATTGTCCGCTTGAAAAAATCCATACGGTGGTACACCCTGAAAGCATTATCCATTCGATGGTCGAATTTGAGGACTGTGCCGTGATGGCGCAGATGAGTTATCCGACCATGGAGCTGCCCATTCAGCTGGCGCTCACCTATCCCGATCGCCTGGATTGCGGCTTGAAACCGCTCGATTTCGAGGCGGTGGGAGCTTTGCATTTCAAGCCATTGCGGCGTAGCGATTTTCCCTGCTATGACCTGGCTTTAAAATCCATAGAAATGGGCGATAATTATCCCTGTGCGATGAACGGCGCGGGGGAAGTGGCGGTGCGTGCTTTCTTGGACGAAAAAATCCCCTTCTTGGCGATTTCCGACGTGATGGCGTACGCTATGGAAAAGACGGCGAGGGCGAAAGCCGATTGCCTCGAAACGCTGCTGGCGACCGATGCTGCGGCGCGCGCGTACGCAACCGAATATATCGTAAAAAAGTAGTGAGTGTGTGAGAATTTGAACAAAGTATTGGCAATTGATTTTGCGGCGTTTGGACAATGGATAGGCGGTATCTTGCTGGCGGTGTTGATTTTGCTGGCGATGATTACCATTCACGAATTTGGGCACTATCTTTCGGGTAAGTTGCTCAATTTCCGTATCACGGAATTTTCGATAGGCTTTGGCCCTGCTATCTTCAAAAAGCGCAGTAAAAAAACGGGAGAACTTTTTGCGGTGCGTATCATTCCCTTGGGCGGCTATTGCGCCTTTGACGGGGAAGATTACGAGGAAGACGACTTACCCGAAGGGGAAAGCGCGCAAACGGTGCAAGCCCCCTTTACCGAATTGTTGGAAGGCGAAGAGGGCGCAAAAGACCCTACCGTGTCTGCAACGAGCCCTGCGCCAACCCAAGAGGAGGAATATCCGCAGCCGAAAGGGGAGCGATTTAACGACCAAGCCCCTTGGAAACGGATTATCGTGCTGGTGTCGGGCGCGCTGATGAATTACCTGCTTGCCCTCGTATTGTTGCTGATTATGTGCTTTTCCTACGGTGTGCCGATGTGCATTACCGTACCCGTAGGGTACAAGGGGGAAAAGCTTACCCCGACGGCTTGGGAAACCCCTACCGTAGAGGCGCTCGATATTCTCGTGTCCATTGAGGGCAGGGAGATTGATATGTATACCGACTGTATGGACGCCCTTGCGGGGAAAAAGGCGGGGGATACCGTTTCCGTTGTGGTGTACCGTCTGTACGAGGAAACGGTCGACGGCAATACCGTGCGCGGTTGGAGAGAGAAAGAGGTATTGCTTACCCTGCTTACGGACGGGGATTTTTCCAGCTCGGCGGATATGGAGAAACTGGAAAAGACCATTGGTTTGTCGATTGCTACGCAATCGGTAAGGCGGGATTTTTGGCATACCGTGGGCGGAGCGTTTGAATATTCGGGCGAAATGGCGACTTCCGTTTTGCGGACGTTGGGGGAATTGATTACGGGCGCGTTCGGGGATAAGACCGCGGACGTCGTGGGCGGACCAATTTCCATGATCGGTCAGACGGCGCAGATTGCCAGCGCAAGTCCCTTCTCCTTCCTCTACGTCGCCTCGTTTATCGGGGTAAACCTTGCCGTGTTCAATCTGTTGCCCGTGCCTGCCTTGGACGGCTGTAAGGTGATTTTCTGTATCATTGAATGGATACGCAAAAAGCCCGTCAACCGCAAGGTAGAGGCGATTATCAACTTCGCAGGGATTGTCTTGCTGTTTGGCTTTGCCATTTTGATTGACTTGTTAAAACTTTTCTAAAAAATTTCGGCTGTCAAGTAAAAATGCTTGACAGCCTGTTTTTTATCGTGTATAATAGACGAGGAATATGGGGGAGGGCGCAAAGATATGAAAGAAGATTTGCATTTTTTGCGGCTGTGGGATCTGTATTCGCCGCTGCTGACGGTGACCCAACGGGAGATTACTGACCTGTATTTTAACTACGACCTTTCCTTGGGGGAAATCGCCGAACAAAAAGGGGTTTCCCGTCAAAGCGTTTCCGACTGCCTGCAAAAATGCAGAAAACAGCTGGAAAAGTATGAGGAAAAGCTGCAACTGGATAGGGCGCTGACCGAACTGACGGAAGAGTATTCCGCTTACACGGCAACGGTAGCGCGCTGGATAGCGGCAAAGAGAAAAACCGATCCGCAATTCTCTGCGGACTTGGATGAGTTGGAAATTGCTTTGAAAAAAGCGCAGGCGGTGTTTAGTTAAGGAGAAAGAATGGCTTTATTCGGTGGATTATCGGAAAGATTAAACCATATATTTTCAAAGCTGACGAAACGGGGCAAGCTGACGGAACTGGAAATTCGTACCGCAATGCGTGAGGTGCGTGTGGCGCTGCTTGAAGCAGACGTCAACCTGAAGGTCGCAAAGCAGTTCATTGCCGAGGTTTCCGAAAAGGCGGTTGGGCAGGAGATTTTGCAATCCCTGAACCCTGCGCAACAGGTTATCAAAATCGTCAATGAAGAACTGATTTCTTTGATGGGCTCTCGAAATGCGAAGTTAGAGGTTTCGCCTAAGCTTCCCACCGTGATTATGATGTGCGGCTTGCAGGGTGCGGGCAAAACGACGCTGTGCGGCAAGCTCGCTTTGCAGCTGAAAAAGCAGGGTAAACGTCCGCTTTTGGTGGCGGGGGACATTTACCGTCCTGCGGCGATTACGCAGCTGCAGGTCGTGGGTAAGAATGCCCAGACCGAAGTCTTTGAAAAGGGCAAGCAAAGCCCCGTCAAGACGGCAAAACAGGCGATAGAATATGCTCGTTCGCAGGGCTATGATACGGTGGTTCTGGACACGGCTGGTCGGTTGCAAATCGACGATGCGCTGATGCAGGAGCTGGAAAACGTCAAAAAGGAAGTCGAGATTACCGAAACGCTGTTGGTCGTGGACGCAATGACCGGTCAAGAGGCGGTGAACGTAGCCCAGACCTTTAACGAGCGTTTGGATATCACCGGCGTTATCTTAACCAAGTTGGACGGCGACACCCGCGGCGGTGCGTGCTTGTCTATCAAAGCGGTGACGGGTAAGCCGATTAAGTTCATCGGCGTTGGGGAAAAATTGACGGACTTAGAGCCGTTCTATCCCGACCGTATGGCTTCGAGAATTCTCGGCATGGGGGACGTGCTGTCCTTGATTGAAAAGGCGCAGCAGGCAATCAGCGAGGAAGAAGCGAAAAAAATGCAACAAAAGATGAAGGAAAATTCCTTCACGCTGAACGATTACCTCGAACAGTTTGCGATGATGAAAAAAATGGGCGGAGCGCAAGCGATGCTTTCGATGCTCCCCGGCGCAGGTAAGTTGAAGGTCAACGAAGGCGACCTTGACGAGAAGAAAATGGAGCATACCAAAGCCATTATCCTTTCCATGACGATGGCAGAACGGGAGAACCCTGCAATCATCGACAGCAAGAGAAAACGCCGTATTGCGGCAGGCTCTGGCAGGTCGGTGCAAGAGGTCAATCAGCTGCTGAAACAGTTCGAACAGACGAAGATGCTCATGAAGCAGTTAAAGGGGAATAAGGGCAGAATGCGCTTACCTTTTTAAAAAACGTTGGATATGCGGCGCAATACAGCGTTGAACTTGCGTTTTCCCTCGCTCATTTACTTCTGTAAATATCCCGTCGGGAAAGCCGCGTTCGCCTTGTCTTGCTTGCATCTGCAACGTTTTTACAGACGTGGATATGCGGCGCAATTCAAGAAAGCTTACAGCTTTCAATTCACTACACTTGTAAAAATCGGGGTGACCCGAAAAAAATAAAGAAAAAATATTTTAAGATACTATGGAGGTATTATTATGGTTAAAATGAGACTTTTTAGAATGGGCGACAAGAAGAACCCTATCTACCGTGTGGTTGTTGCGGACAGCAGAAAGGCTGCTACTGGCGAATACATCGAATGCGTTGGCCACTACAATCCCGGTACGACCCCTGCGCAGGTGAAGATTGACGTAGAACTTGCAAAGGCTTGGATTGCAAAGGGTGCTCAACCCACCGAAACGGTTAAATCCTTGTTGGTTCAGGCCGGCGCTATGGAAAAATCCGCAAAGCTCAGCCCTTCCAAGACGAAAGGCAAAAAGTCTGACAAATAATGTTTTTTGATGCCGACTGCCGGAATTAAGAAACAGGAGTTTGATTATGTTGGATTTGATTAAGTATATCGTCAATCAGTTTGCAGAGGACAAGGAGAACGTAGAGTACACGGTAAACGAAAAGGACCGTGTTATCGAGGTTGTAATTACTCTTCCTTCCTCGGATATGGGTAAGGTTATCGGCAAGCAGGGGAAAATTGCGAAAGCGATGCGCACCATCGTGCGCGCGGCAACGCCCAGAAATAGCAAGAGATACGTTGTGGAAATCCGCGAAAAAGGCGGCGACGTCGTAGACCTTGGCGATGAAACGGAAGCCGAATAATTTAGAAGTAAGCTAAAAAGGCTTCCCTTGAAAAAGGGGAAGCCTTTTTGCGGTATTTTCACTTAAAAGAGGGTGGCAGGTATGGAACGATTGATTATAGGCGAGGTTTTAAAGCCCCAAGGGATCCGCGGGGAATTGAAAATTAAAACGTACACGGACGCGCCCGAGGACGTAAAGGCATTCGGGACGGTGTATATCGACGGTAAGGCGTATAAAATTCTTTCTTTCCGCGCGGACGGAAAAGGCGCAGCGTACTTGGGCTTGCGTGGCATTCCCGACAGAAACGCAGCGGAGCTCTTCCGCGGCAAAAAGCTGGAGGGGGAGCGTGAGGACGCCCCCGAACTGGAGGAAGGCAGATATTATATCGTCGATATGATCGGGCTTTCTTGCGAAAGTGAGGCTGGCGAATTTTTGGGTACGCTTACGGACGTACAACAGCTGTCCTCAGACGTTTACACGCTGGAAAAAGAGGGGAAGAAAATCCTCTTTCCCGTGGTGAACGGCGTTGTACGCAAGGTGGATATGGCGGCAAGAAAGCTGATTGTCGATAAAAAGAAATTTGACGAAATCGCCGTATATTAACGGCGAAATCGTCAAATATTAAGGTGTTATTTCGTCGGTTTCATAATCTTGACCAACTGGTCTAAAACGCCCGTTTTACAAAGAGTGAAAAGGATTGCAACGGCAATCGCGCCGTCTATGGGCACGTACGTGCATTGATAGATGAGGGAATAGATCCAAGGGTTGCCGATTGCCCATGAGGGGAAGGCAAGGTCTGGACCAAATTCGTGAAAGAAGATAACGCCGGAGCATAAGTGCGAAACCAATCGTACGGCAATCACGCAAACCGCCCCCAAGACGAGGGGGAGCGCAGCGCGCTTTTCACGGGACATTTTGCCGAAAAATCCCATGATGCCCACCCCTATAAACGCTAAAAGGTAGTCGAATAAGAAGGTTGCGGCGGACAGAATGTACGGCGATTCGATAAAGTTGAGCAGCCCGTGTATGATGCCTACGATAAAGCCCTTGGTTGGTCCGAACACGAAGGCGTAAATCATAATGGGAACAAACGAACCGAAGGTGATAGAGCCGCCGCTTGCAAAAATCTTCACCTTTAACACGGATAAGGTAAAGGACAGCGCTACGCAGATGCCTGCAAACGCCAACTCCTTGGCGCTACTTTTCCGTTCTTTGGAGGAATATCCGATCAGCGCGATGGCAGCAAGCAGTACGATGATGCCGCCGACGGACACCCATTTCACCGTTTCGGTGGTTTGCTCGGACACGGCGAGCAGGTTGGTATAGAGAAACATAAAACACACTCCTTCTCCGTCGCAAAGCCGTTTTCATTCCAAAAAAGAAAAACGCCACACCCATTGTTCGTGTGGACGCCAAAACTTCTATATCAAAGATATAGAAAACCGCTATCAGTCTTTCGCTCAAGGATTACCTTGCCGATTCAAATGGTATAATCTCAGCCTTTGCCAACGCACAGCGTTTGCATACAGCACCCACGACGGAATATTTATTTGTGCTTTTATTATATACAGAAAAATTCTGTTTGTCAACAAAATCAAAGAAAAAAAGGGGGAAAAATATGCGCTACGATTTTTATGCGTACCTGGATAGAATGAAATACATTCGCCGTTGGCAATTGATGCGCAGCCAGCGCGACGAGAATATTATGGAGCATTCGCAAAGCGTTGCGATGCTGGCGCACGCGCTTGCCGTAATCCGCAATAAGTTATTCGGCGGCAACGTAAACGTGGAAAAAACGGTATTGTACGCAATGTACCACGAAATCAGCGAGGTGCTGACGGGGGATTTGCCTACGCCGATTAAATATTATAACCATAGCATTCGAAACGCCTATAAGGATTTGGAACGTTCTGCCGCCGAAAGAATGGCAGGAATGTTGCCCGAAGAGCTCAAGGAGGAGCTTTCCCCTTGTATCTTGGCGGATGAGGACAGCGAGGAATACAAACTGGTGAAAGCGGCAGACCGCCTGAGTGCCTACGTGAAATGTCTGGAAGAATTGCGTGCCGGCAACGGGGAGTTCGAAAAGGCGAAAAAGAGCATCGAGGAAGATCTTCACGCAAGAAAGATGCCGGAGGTAGAATATTTCTTCGAACACTTTATTCCTTCTTTCTCCTTGACTTTGGACGAATTAGAAGGGCTGTAAGAGGAATACGCACCAGAAAAAAACGCTATAATAACTAGAGTGAGATTATGAAAAAGAAACTATTGACGATTTTATTATCAGGACTTTTGGCATTCTCGGCGGTGGGGCTGGGGGGCTGTGCAGAGTCCGCCTATGATATTGCCGTAAAGAATGGCTTTATTGGTACGGAGCAGGAATGGCTGGCAAGCCTGCAGGGCGCAGACGGCAAGGACGCGCCGGCTATTACCGTGCGCGACGTTTACGATGCCGCGATTGCAGACGGTTCGTTTAGCGGAACGTTCAACGAGTTCTTGCAACAGTACTTGACCTTGGACGTGCCGAACAACAACGACGTTGAAATGCTGTCGAACAACCTGCTGTCTACGGTAAGCATTTATACCGCTTTTCAAAAGCAGGAAGAAGATAAGACCAAAATCGTTTGCTCGGCAGGCAGCGGCGTTATCATCGACTTGGATAAGCAAAACGGAAACGCCACCGTCATTACCAACTACCACGTAGTGTACGACAATGAAGCGTTGTCTGATACGGGGATTTCTGACAGTATTTATCTGTACCTGTATGGGTCGCTGAACGGTTTTGATACAAGCACGGGTAAAGACGAAGGCGGCGACGGTATCAAGGCGCAGTATATCGGCGGCTCGATGGATTACGATATTGCCGTTTTGCAAATTTCGGGCAGCGAAGTGTTGAAAAATTCGTTGGCGACGGAGGCGCAATTCGGGGACTCTAATGCGGCCACGGTGGGGGAAAAGGTGTTCGTAATCGGCAACTCGCAGGGGCTTGGTATTGCCATCTCGGAGGGCGTGCTTTCCGTGGACTCGGAGTATATTTCCATGGCGGCTTTGGATGGCAGCAAGCGCAGCGTAGACTATCGAGTTATGCGTACGGATGCGGCAATCAACGGCGGCAATTCAGGCGGTCCGATGTTCAACAGCCGTGGCGAAGTCATTGCTATCGTCAACGCTAAGAGTATTGCCGAAAACGTAGAAAATACAGGCTTTGCCCTGCCTGCGGCGCAGGTTCAAGGGGTTGTAGAAAACATTCTCAACCACCAAGGCAGCGTAAAACGCGCTACACTTGGGGTAATGGTACACGTCGTTTCCAGCAGCGCGGTGATGAACGTGGACGGCACGGTCAGTATCGTGCAAACGCTGAAGGTTGGCGAGGTAGAACTTTTCTCCGCGGCATATGGAAAGTTGCGTACGGACGATATTTTGCAGTCGGTTCGCTTAGGTAGCACCACCTATCCGTTGACGCGCTTGTTCCACCTTGGGGATATACTTTTAAGGGTCAAGCAGGGGGATACGATCGTGTTTTCCGTGTTGAGAGCTGGGGTGGAAACGACTGTTTCTATTACCCTGAATAGCGCCGGCAGCTTTAAGGCGGTAGATTAAAATTTAGTAAGAATAGAAGGCTTGCTCGTAAGCGACGAAATTGTTTTGTTTCAGAACGGGTAAGCCTTTTTTCTATACTAAACCTTGACAAAAACAAAAGCTGTGTGGTATACTTAAAAAGTGGATAAAGGAGAGCTGCTATGAAAACGGAAGAGTTTTTGACAAGGATAAAAGGGGAGAGCCGTGTGGATGAGGAGCGCTTTGAGGACTTGCGTGCGCGGTTGCCCTTAGGGGAATATTCGGACGGTGCATACGTGCTTTCTCACCGTGAAAACGACGTGGAGCGATATCACCACACCTGTATCACCGGCGCGATGCGCGCGGAATTTATTGCCCGACTTTTATTGACCATGACGGGTTTGTATCAAAAATCAGAGGCGGTGTTTCTCATCGTATCGCCCAACCTGTATTACGGGCAGTTTATGAAGTTGGCAACGGCAGACGTCAGCGTTCCCTTTTTGACGTCGGAGCGGGATATTCCACCCATTTTAGAGACGGTACGCGCGCTTGCAAAGCAACGCGAAGGAAAAAAGACGAGGGCGAAAACCTTTCTCGTATTAGACGGATTAGAACTTTTAGTGGAGGAGGGGAAACGCTCCTCACTCGATTGCTATCGTCCCTTCTTTGAGGCGGTTGGGACGTCGGGCATCGAAATCATCACGGGGGTGGACCTCGCAAAGACGATTTTTGCAGGCTATCCTGCGGCGTTTGTAGGGTTGGGGAATTGTCTGGTCGCTCCCTCCGTGGGTGGCGAAATGGATATTACCTACGTGGGCATTGACGGCAGTATGACCTTGCCGAAGAAATGCTTTTACCCTGCCATGCCGACCGTGGCGGAATGTATTGAGCTTAGGAATGCCGAATAATATGCTGTATAGAACGGACGATTTTCCGCTTGAACGCATACCTGCCCCCTTGTTAGGGTGGTATCGGGAGCATAAACGCGACCTGCCTTGGCGTGTGGAAGGCTCTGCTTATCATACGTGGGTTTCGGAAATTATGCTGCAACAGACCCGCGTGGAAGCGGTAAAAGGATACTATACCCGTTTCATGCAGGCTTTGCCTGACGTGTACGCTTTGGCGGCGTGCGACGAGGATAAACTGATGAAACTGTGGGAAGGGCTTGGCTATTATTCGAGGGCGCGAAACCTACAAAAGGCGGCGCGGCAGGTCGTGGAGGAATACGGCGGTGTATTTCCCTCGGAGGTAGAGGCGTTAACGAGGCTTGCGGGCATCGGAACATATACGGCAGGGGCGATTTCGTCGATTGCCTTTGGCATGCGCGCGCCGGCGGTGGACGGGAACGTCTTTCGGGTGCTTTCCCGATTGATGTGCAACGCTACGCCGATTGACGAGCCGAACTACCGAAAATATTTAGAGGAAAGACTGCTGGCTGTGTATCCCCCAAAAGGACGGGATTGCGGTGATTTTACGCAGGCGCTCATGGAGCTTGGCGCGTTGGTGTGTAAGCCGACTTCTCCCTCTTGCGAGGAGTGTCCGTTGCAGGGGCTTTGCAGAGCAAAAGCGTCGGGTACACAGACGGAGTTCCCCGTGAAAAAGCAAAAGCCGCCCAAAAAGGAACAGCGGCTGTTTGTTTTCCTGATAGAAACTCCGAACGGTTTTTGTGTTAGAAAGCGTGAAAAAGGGGTCTTGAAGGGCACGTACGAGTTTCCCTCCGTGGAGGCGGAACTTGGCTTGACGCCCGAACAGGCTTTGCAGAGGCTGGGGGTGGCTTCCTTCACGCTCTGCAAAGAGGGCTTGTATACCCATATCTTTACCCACATTCGTTGGGAAATGCTGGTGTATCACGTGCAGACGGAGGCTGCGCCGTTCACGGCGTATCCGCTTGCGGAAATTCAAGAGAAAGTATCGTTGCCAACGGCGTTTCGGCAATGTTTGACTTTGATAAATAATAGAGAGTAGGAGAAACAATATGAAGGTTTTGATGTTGAACGGTAGCCCGCACGAGCACGGTTGCACTTACGTTGCCTTGAGCGAAGCGGCGAAGTCCTTGAACGAGCAGGGGATTGAAACGGAGATTGTTTGGATCGGCAAAGAGCCCTTGGAAGGCTGTCGCGGTTGTGCGGCTTGCAGTAAGCTGTGGAAATGCGTGGTGGACGACAAGGTGAACGAATTTGCATTAAAAGCGGCGGAGGCAGACGGGTTCATCTTTGGCTCGCCCGTGCATTATGCTTCGGCGGCAGGCGCAATCGTATCGTTTATGGACAGACTGTTTTACAGCAGCGGACGGAAGATGGCGTATAAGCCTGCTGCTTGCGTGGTGAGCTGCCGTAGAGCAGGCGCATCGGCGACCTTTGACGTCCTGAATAAGTATTTCACCATCAATCAGATGCCTGTCGTTTCTTCCAACTACTGGAACGAAATCCACGGCAACACCGCAGAGCAGGCTTTGCAGGATTTAGAGGGCTTGCAGACGATGCGTGTGTTGGGCAAGAATATGGCTTGGCTGTTAAAATGTATCGAGGCGGGCAAAGCCGCTGGATTAGCGCCTGAAAAGGAAAAGAAGGTCTGGACAAACTTTATTAGATAAAGTGAATTGATTGCCGATGGCAATCGTGAATTGACGGATAACCCGTCGTGAATTGAACGCTTAAACGCGTTCGTGAATTGCAAAGCGTTGCTTTGCGTTATGGAAAAATTTTAAATACTTCCACAACGATTGCCATAGGCAATCAATTCACGTTTTGCCTTGCAAAACAATTCACGCATACGCAGCATGCAATTCACGAAAACGAAGTTTTCAATGCACTAAAAAAAGAACCGTTCCATTGCGAACGGTTCTTTTTCTTACACATACGGGTGCTCGCCGCGAATGACGGCAAAGCAATTTTCGTTGCGCTCCTTGATGACTTGCGCCACGGCTTTTACTGCATCGGGGACGCTCAGTTTGCTGTCGGTGGGGACAACCAAATCGAAGATGAGGTTGGTGTACGTTTCCCCTTGGGTCATACGGAAATCATGGATAGAAAAGCCTGCATCTACCGCTTTTGCGCATTCTTCTGCAAAGGCGCGCATTGCGTTCACTTGCTCGTCGCCGACGGCAATCGGGTCGAGGTGAATGGTGACGATACATTGAAAATGTTCGTACATATCCCGTTCGATATCGTCGATAATTTCGTGGGCGTAATTGATGTTGCAATCGGAGGGGACTTCGGCGTGGAAAGAAACGATTTTCCGTCCGGGGCCGTAATCGTGTACCATGACGTCGTGGATGCCGACAATCTGCGGATAGTTTGCGGTGAAGTCGTAAATTTCTTGAATAAATTCCGGGCTAGGCGGCGAACCTAATAAAAGGTCGATAATTTCCTTAGCGGACTTGCAGCCTGCAAACAAAATCAGGCAGGCGACGAGGATTCCTGCAACGCCGTCTAGAGGGAAAGCCCCAAACCAGCCGAACTTTGCAGCGAGCGCCGCAAACAGTACAACGGTCGTGGAACAGCAATCGGAGATGCTATCCAAGGCGGTGGCTTTCAAGGCGGCGGAATCAATCCGCTTGCCGATCTTGCGATAGAAGAAGAACAGCCACAACTTGACGAGAATAGACGCGCCCAAAATAATCAGCGTTGCCGTTCCCGTGGTCGGGGTAGTGGGGGTAAAAATACGCTCCACCGACCCGATGAAAAGCTCTGCGCCCACAAGAATAATCACCGCGTCGACGATAAAGCCGGTGATATACTCAAATCGTCCGTGCCCTAAGGGGTGTTCCTTGTCGACGGGTTTTGAGGCGAGGCGAAAGCCGATCATCGTAACGATGGAAGAGCCTGCGTCCGAAAGGTTGTTCAAGGCGTCGGCGAGGACGGAAATAGAGGCGGTCAAAAGCCCCATAATGAACTTGCCTGCAAACAGCAGCAGGTTCATCAAAATCCCCGTCGCAGAGGCGAGCGTAGCGTGCGCGCCGCGTACGCGTTCATTCTTTAAGTCGTCGCGGTTTTTCACAAATAACTTTAAAAGTAAGTTCGTCATAAGTCCCTCTACGATAGCCTAACGGGTTCGGCTTTCGTTAGGCTACGTTAATTCATATTATAAACCTTTTGAGGGAATTTGTCAATCCACTACCCATCGAAAAGCGTTGACAAGGGCAAAAAAATTTTGTAGAATAAATAGCGGAAATATTTGTGCGTGGACGCTTTTGCGCCATGCAAAGGAGTAAAGATGCCACCTATTGTACAGGCAATTTTATTATTAGTCGTTGGATTCGTGCTGCTCGTTAAAGGCGCGGACTGGTTTGTAGACGGTGCGGCAGGGGTTGCCGGGAAGGCAAGAATCCCGCAACTCGTCATCGGCTTGACCGTCGTAGCGTTCGGCACTTCTGCGCCGGAACCTGCGGTATCCTTATCCTCGGCGGCATCGAGCGGTGGGATTGCCCTTGGAAACGTCGTAGGCAGCAATATTATGAACATCTTGTTGATTTTAGGTCTTTCGGCGGTCTTTACGGCGCTGCCCGTTGGCAGTTCGCTGAAGAAAATCGACTTCCCCATGCTGATGGGGGTATCCGCGCTGTTCGTGTTGTTCATTTGGACGGGCAACACGTTAGAGCGTTGGGAAGGCATCCTGCTGGCGGCGCTTTTGGTGGGGTATACCGTATTTTTGGTGGTGCATTCTTTGTCGCAGAAAAAGAAGGGGCTCATCGAAGTCGAAGAGGAAGAGGAAGCACCCACGAGCGGTTTTGGCGCTTGGTATGCAAGTATGAAGGACAAGGTTTGGTTCTTGCTGATTTTGCTGTTCGTTGGGCTTGCCATGGTCGTATTCGGCGGTGTTTTGGCGGCGGACAACGCAGAGATTATTGCCCGTGAGTTGGGGGTAGACGAAAAGGTCATCGGCTTGACGGTGGTGGCTATCGGTACTTCTTTGCCCGAACTGGTTACCAGCGTAACGGCGGCAACCAAGGGCAAGACGGATATTGCCGTTGGCAATATCGTAGGCAGCAATATCTTCAACATTTTGATGGTGGCAGGTCTGTCTGCGGCGATTTTGCCGATTGCAGGTTCTGCAAAGTTTATGGTAGACGGCTGTATTGCGCTTGCGGCGGCGGTGCTTTTGGCGGTGCTTGGATACTTGAAAGGAAACAAGATCACCCGTGTTGGGGGGATTATCCTTTTGGTTGGCTTTGTGGCGTATTACGTGTATTTATTCGTTTCAACTTTTGCGTAAAAAGTGTCGAAAAAAAATTGTTTAGGCATATAAAAACGCTTGCCAAATACAAAAAAATAAGATATAATGTTTATCGACTTCGAGCGTTCCGCTGCCTTTTTGGGTGTAATGAGGAATTACACAGCGGGTTATGAACGTTTCGTAAATAACGGAGGTATAAGTCTGATGAAAGGATTGATTGAAGCAATTAACGCTGAAAACCTGAAAGCCGAAGTTCCCCAGTTTAACGTAGGTGATACGATTAAGGTGGGCTACAAGATCATCGAAGGTGGCAAGGAGCGTGTCCAGAATTTCGAAGGCGTCGTTATCGCAAAGAAGAACGGCGGCATTTCCGAAACGTTCACCGTTCGCCACATTTCCTACGGCGTAGGCGTTGAAAAAACCTATCCTCTGCACTCCCCGAAGATTGCATCCATCACGGTTGTAAGAAAGGGTAAGGTTCGCAGAGCGAAGCTCTACTACTTGCGCGGTTTGACCGGTAAGGCAGCAAAGGTTAAGGAGAAGATTTAAGTTCAATAGAATGAAATCGAGGAAAGAAGAGGCAAAGTCAGCCTCTTCTTTTTTTTAAGTCGGATTTGCTATGCAATACTTTGTCGAGCTGTGGCAACCCTCGGTCATTTACGCTCAGTAAACTCCCTCAGGTTATCCTCGCTCTCCTCGTCTTGCTTGCAACTGCGACTTAAAACGCGACGTTGGGGTTACACTCCCTGCGAAAAATCCGCGCCTTCCTTGTCTTGCTTGCATCTAAAACAGAAAAGCCGTTCGGTGGAGCGTTTTGTTTAGTTTCGACAAAATAATTTTTATTTTTTTGATTTTCGGGGGAAAAGTCGCCGTAATTCGGTTTACTTTTTCCCCGTTTTTCGGTACAATAACAATAGGGCGACTTTTACAAGGTCGCGCGCGCGTAGGAAAAGACAATTTTCGTCAGTTGTGGCGGTTTGGGAATTACGAAGGAGAAAGTATGATTGCAAAGGTACAAAGCTATGCGCTAAACGGTTTAGAAGGGGTTGCCGTCATGGTGGAAACGGACGTTTCCAAGGGCTTGCCTGCTTACGAGCTGGTAGGCTTGCCTGATGCCGCCGTGAAGGAATCGAAGGAGCGTGTCAGAAGTGCGATCAAAAACAGCGCGCTTCCCTTTCCCACCCACAAAATCACCATCAACCTTGCCCCTGCGTACGTACGCAAAGAGGGGACGGCGCTGGACTTACCCGTGGCGGTCAGTCTGCTGATTGCATCGGGGGCTTTGACGGCAGAGGTTAGCGGCGTGGTATTCCTCGGGGAGCTGGCTTTAAGCGGAGAGCTTCGTCCGATTACGGGCGTACTGCCCCTGATTATTTCCGCCAAGGAAAAGGGGTATCGTACCTTTATTCTGCCCGATGCCAACGCGCGAGAGGCGGCGTACGTGCAGGGGGTGGATATCTACCCTGCCAAGACGCTCAAAGAAGTGGTCGAGCATTTGAAGGGCGAAAACCGTCTAACGGTGGCGCAGCCCTCTATCTTTTCTTCGTCTACAACCGCCCGCAAGGTAGGGCAGGACTTGTCCTTTGTCAAGGGGCAGCCGACGGCAAAACGCGCTTTAGAAGTAGCGGTGGCAGGTGGGCATAACCTTCTGTTGGTCGGGCCGCCAGGCAGCGGTAAAACGATGCTGGCGCGCGCCATTCCGTCCGTATTGCCTCAGATGGAATTTGACGAGGCGTTAGAGATTACGAAAATACACTCGGTGGCAGGAGTGCTTGGGGAAGCAGGGATCGTGGAAGAACGCCCCTTCCGTACTCCTCATCATACGGCAACGACCGTTTCCCTTTGCGGTGGCGGCAATAAGACGGTACACCCCGGGGAAATTAGTTTGGCGCACGGCGGCGTGCTGTTCTTGGACGAGCTTCCCGAATACAAGCGTTCGACCTTAGAGGCGCTGCGCCAACCGTTAGAGGACGGCGTTATCACCGTGTCCCGTTCGGGCTGCACGGTGAGTTATCCTGCGTCGTTTATGCTCTGCGCGAGTATGAACCCTTGTCCCTGCGGCAATTACGGCAGCAAGAAACGGCGTTGCGTGTGTACACCGAGGGATATCCGCAACTACCGCGCCCGCATTTCAGGGCCGTTGCTCGATAGAATAGACATTCAAGTAGAGGTGGACGGCGTAGAGTACGACGACCTCACCTCGGAAACGGTAGAGGAGAGCAGCGCGGTTGTAAAAGCGCGCGCCGACCAAGCGAGAAAAATTCAGCGCGCACGCTTTGAGGGAACAGCCCTCAAGACGAATGCGGAGATGGGGGAAAAGGAACTTCGCGACTATTGCCGACTTTCTGCGGAATGCGAGGGGATATTAAAAGAGGCGTTTGAAAGTTTGAGGCTTTCGGCAAGGGCGCGTTCTCGTATCCTGAAAGTGGCAAGGACGATTGCCGATTTGGAACTTTCGGAAGAAATCACGGCGGAACACTTATACGAGGCGATTTCTTATAGAACTTACGGAGGGGAGATAGAATAATCATGGTTGCATTTTTGGTCTATTTATTGGTGTTGGTACTCATCAGTTTGGCGAATTTTTGGCTGTACGCATCGGACAAGATGCGGTCGAAAAATAACCTGTGGAGAATCCCTGAAAAGCTGTTGCTTGCCGTAGGCTTTTTCGGCGGCGCGATCGGCGGATTGTGCGGCATGGGGATCTTCCGCCACAAGACCAAACATTGGTATTTCTACCTTGTCAACATCGTCGGGGTGCTGTGGCAGATCGTCTTGGCGGCGTACCTTGCGGCGGTAGGCATCTAAACGATGTGGACGCAGGAAGAAAAATCTCTGCTTTGGCTGGATAGTTTCCCCTTAGAGCCTGCCTTCAAGCACAACCTACTTGCGGCGGCGGGTAGCGCCGTACGGCTGGTGAAACGGTTTGGGGACTTTTCGGGGCATTTTTCCGACAAAGCGGTATTTTTTCGTATGCAGGAAACGCTGAAGGACGGCAGTTATTTTGCCGCTCTTGCAGCGCGGTTGGAAGAGGAAAAAATCGCCCCCGTATTTTTTGGCGGCGAGGACTATCCTGTGGGCTGGACTACGCTGACGGACGCGCCCGTATGTCTGTACGCAAAGGGCAAGTTGTCCCTCTTAAAAGAGAGAAAGTTTGCCGTCGTAGGCTCTCGAAGGACGACAGAGGGAGCGAAAAAGCTGGGTACAAGCATCGCCAAGGAACTGTGCGGGCCATTCGCGGTGGTTAGCGGCGCGGCAGACGGCGGCGACGAGGCGGCGCTGAAAGGCGGCTTGCTCGGTGGAAAGGCAATCTGCTTTTTAGCAGGTGGGTTTGGCTCTACCCCCAAAGAAAATCCCCTGTTGCCCTCGGTGGGAAAAGAGGGGTTGGTGGTTGCCGCTTGTCCGTTGGATACTCCCGTGAGAGTATATTCTTACGAGTACAGAAATAAGTTGCTTGCGGCGCTGTGCGAAGGCGTGTTGGTGCTGGGCGCGGCGAAAAAGAGCGGAGCGCTGATTACCGCAAAGTACGCAAAAGCCTTTCAAAAATCGGTTTTTGCCATTCCCTACGCTCCGTCGGTGGCGGCAGGCGAGGGGTGCAACGGGCTCATCAAGGAAGGGGCGTATTTGACGGAAACGGCAGGGGATATTCTCACCCGATACGGCTGCGAAAAGCCGCAAAGGGTCGCGCCCGTTTTAACGGAACTCGAACAAAAAATCGTAGACTTGCTGGCGGAAGTAGAGGAAATGCATATTTCCGAACTCTCCAATCGGCTGGGCGTGGCCACCTTTAAACTGACCGCAACGCTCGCCTCGTTGGAGGTCAAAGGGCTGGCGGTAAAAATCGGCGGAAACCGTTATTCTGCCGTGTAAAGAACGAGCAGAGGAAACTCTGCATACAAATGTTTAGTCCCCTGCGGCGCTTTGCATAAAGGCGTTTGCGGGAGGAAATATAGTCAATTCATGAAAAGAAGGAAAACGAATGGATCTTATTATCGTTGAGTCGCCTTCCAAGGCGAAAACTATCGCAAAGTATTTGCAAGGCAAATACATCGTACAAGCCTCCGCAGGTCATATCCGCGACCTGCCCGTACACTCTCTGGGTGTGGACATTCGAAACAACTACGAGCCGAAGTACGTCATCTCCGAAGGGAAAGAAGAAGTGGTTGCTCGTTTGACCGCCGCGATGAAAAAGGCGGGAAAAGTTTATCTCGCAACCGACCCTGATAGAGAAGGAGAGGCAATTTCTTGGCATCTGCAAACGGTGCTTGGGCTGGATGAAAACGAAAAAAACCGTATCGAATTTAACGAGGTTTCGCGTACCGCTATCGAGGCGGCGTTGCAAAATCCCCGTCAAATCCATTACGGCTTGGTGGATGCCCAGCAGGCGCGCCGCGTGCTGGACCGCTTGGTAGGCTATAAGCTGTCCACCCTTTTGAACCATAAAATCATCGACGAATCGGCAGACGGCAGACGCAGTCTTTCCGCCGGTAGAGTGCAATCGGTGGCGTTAAAACTCATCGTGGAAAGAGAACGGGAAATCACCGCTTTCAAGCCGGAAGAATACTGGAATTTGACCGTAGAGCTGGTCGATTTGAAAAGAGAGCACGCTCCTTTCAAGGCGATGCTGGAAAAGAAGGGCACGAAGAAATATAAGCCCTCTTCTAAGGCAGAGGCAGACGGCGTTTTGGCAACGCTTTCGGCGGGGAAATACGTCGTTTCCAAGGTGAAGAATGCGGTTGTGAAATCGCACGCGCCTGCGCCGTTTACGACGAGTACCCTGCAACAGGACGCCTCGGCAAAACTCGGCTTTGCCGCGCCCGACACGATGTCTTTGGCGCAGCACTTGTACGAAGGTATGCAAACCTCGGGTGGGGATCACTTGGCGTTTATTACCTATATGAGAACGGACTCCGTTCGCGTTAGCGCAGACGCGCAAAAGAAGGCGTTGGCGCACATTCGCGCGGTGTATGGCGATGCGTACGCCCCTGTAAAGCCCAACTATTATGCAACCAAAAAAGGGGCGCAGGACGCGCACGAGGCAATCCGTCCTATCGACCTTTCGATGACCCCCGACAAGGCAAAGGGGTTGATTGACGCTCGTCATTATAAGCTGTATAAACTCATCTACGAACGCTTTTTGGCGTCGCAGATGTCTGAGGCGGTATACAACAGCGCGCAGATGGAAATCGATAACAGCGGCTACGTCTTTAAGGCAAGCGGTAGGGTGCTGAAATTCCCCGGCTTTACGGCGGTGTACCAAGACTTCTCGCAAAAGAGCGACGAGGACGGCGTTGACACCTCTAAGCTTTTGCCGCAGCTGTCCGAGGGGGACGAGGTGGCGAAAAAGGATATGAAAGCAGAGCAGAAATTTACCAAGCCGCCTCTGCGCTATACGGACGCAACGCTTGTCAAGATGATGGAAGAAAAGGGGATCGGCAGACCTTCTACTTACGCGACCATCATCGCAAAACTCAACCAAAAATACGTGCGGAAAGAGGGCAAGTACATGCTGCCCAACCTCATTTCCTACGAGGTGGTGGATATGCTGGCGCAATGCTTTGCGGACATTATGGACATCGGGTTCACCGCAGAGATGGAAACCAAACTGGACGGTATTGAAGAGGGTGGCGACTGGCAGGCGCTCATCGGCGGTTTCTATCCTGAATTTGAAAAGAACCTGCGTGCGGCATCTTCCTACGGCGACGAGCGCACGGACGAGATCTGCGAAAAGTGCGGCAGCGTGATGATACGCCGTACCAGCAAGTTCGGGAAGTATCTGGCTTGCTCGAACTATCCCGACTGCCAGAACATCGTCAGCGAAATCCAGCAGGAAATTTCTGCCGTACAATGCCCGAAATGCGGGGAGAATATGGTGGTAAAGAGTGGGAAATTCGGCAAGTTCTTGGCTTGCCCGAGTTATCCTGACTGTAAGACTACGCTGCCGATGCCCGAGGACGGCGCGCCCAAAACGGTGGGCAAATGCCCCGAATGTGGCGCGGCGATGACCGAGCGAAAATCCAAACGCGGTAAAATCTATTACAGTTGTCTTGGCTATCCCGATTGCAAATTTATGAGTTGGGATATCCCCACGGGAGAGAAGTGCCCCGATTGCGGCTCGGCAATGGTGAAGGCGGGCAAGGGGGCGAAATGCTCGAATAAGGACTGTAAGACCAACCGCGCGACGAGAAGGGTTTTCCAAAATACCGAGCCGACCGACTTCCCTCCTGCGGCGGAAGAACCGCCCGTCTACGACGATTATTACGGGCAGGAGGATTAAACGATGCCCAAGGTAATCATTATAGGCGCAGGGCTGGCTGGCAGCGAGGCGGCGTATTACCTTGCAACGCGTGGGATTTCCGTGCGGCTTATCGAAATGAAACCGAAAAAGCGTACGCCTGCGCATACGGGCGACGGCTTTGGCGAGCTGGTTTGCTCCAACTCCTTAAAGAGCGACGATAAGTATGCAAATGCGTGCGGATTGCTCAAAGAAGAAATGCGGATTTTAGGGTCGCTTACGATGCAGGCGGCAGACGCTACGCGCGTACCTGCCGGCGCGGCGCTTGCGGTGGATAGAGAGCAATTTTCTGCCTATATCACCGAAAAATTAAAGGCATTACCGAATATCGAAATCGTGGAAGAAGAGGCGCTTTGCGTGCCTATCCCTGAGGTGGACGGGAAAGAGTACGTCATCGTGGCTACCGGTCCTTTGACGGCAGACGCTTTGAGCGAGGATATCGCAAGGCTGACGGGTGGGGGCTTGCATTTTTACGACGCCTCTGCGCCCATCGTTGCGGCGGACAGCGTGGATATGTCCTGCGCGTTTACGGGGGACAGATACGGCAAGGGAACGGGCGATTATATCAACTGCCCGATGACGAAAGAGGAATATTACACCTTTGTGGACGAACTACTTGCTGCGGAAAAGGCGCACTTGCACGAGTTTGAAAAGCGAGAGATTTTCGAGGGCTGTATGCCGATTGAAGTGATGGCGTCGCGCGGCAGAGATACTCTGCGGTACGGCACTTTAAAGCCCATAGGGCTTTACGGCGAGGACGGCGTTCGTCCGTATGCGGTGTTGCAGCTTAGAAAAGAAACGGCAAGCGGAGAAACCTACAACCTCGTTGGCTGTCAAACCAACCTGAAATTTCCTGAACAAAAACGGGTGTTTTCCTTGATACCTGCCCTCAAAAACGCAGAGTACCTTCGCTACGGCGTGATGCACAGAAACACCTACATACAATCCCCCGATGTTTTAAATCGCAATTTTTCGTTTAAGAATAATCAAAGGCTGTTTTTTGCAGGGCAAATTACGGGCGTAGAAGGGTATGTGGAGAGCGCGGCAAGCGGCTTGTTGGCGGCGCTGCATATCGCAGACGAGATTTTGGGGCGGCCTGCCCGTGTCTTTGACGAACGCACGATGTGCGGAGCGTTGGAAACGCATATTTCTACCCCCGTGAAGAACTTTCAGCCGATGAACGCAAACTACGGGATACTCACCCCGCTGTCTTTGCGGATTCGGGACAAGAAAGAACGGTATCGGGCGCTCTCTGAGCGTGCCTTGGAAATTGTACGGACGGAAAAAGAAAAGGAGAACGGAAATGGAATTTAGAGGAACGACGATTTGCGCCGTCAAAAAGGACGGTATTACGGCGATTGCCGGCGACGGTCAAGTGACGATGGGCGAATCGGTCATTTTTAAGAACACGGCGGTCAAGGTGCGCCGTATCTACGGCGGCAAGGTGATTTTGGGCTTTGCAGGTTCGGTTACCGACGCCTTTGCGCTGACCGAACGCTTTGAGGAGATGCTGAACAAGTTTTCGGGCAACTTGATGCGCTCTGCGGTGGAGCTTGCGGAGCTGTGGCGCAGCGATAAAATCGGCAGAAAGCTGGACGCGATGATGATTACGGCAGACGAGAATACGCTGCTCATTCTTTCGGGGACGGGCGAGGTCATCGAACCCGACGAAGGGGTTTGCGCTATCGGCAGCGGCGGCAATTACGCTTTGGCGGCGGCGCGCGCTCTGTATCAGGAAACGGACTACAATGCGCCCACGATTGCGAAAAAAGCGTTGAAGATTGCATCGGAAATCTGCGTGTTTACCAACGATAACATTCGCTTGGAAACGGTGGGTGAAAAGGAGGATAAGTAAAGATGGATTACTCTCCTAAACAGATTGTAAGACAGTTAGATAAATATATCATCGGGCAGGACGACGCCAAAAAAGCGGTGGCGATTGCGCTGAGAAATCGTTATAGAAGAAGTCAGCTCCCCGACGAGGTTCGCGAGGAAATCACCCCGAAGAACATCATTATGAAAGGGCCTACGGGGGTTGGTAAGACGGAGATTGCTCGCCGCCTTGCAAGGTTGGTGAAAGCCCCCTTCGTCAAGGTCGAGGCGACGAAATACACCGAAGTCGGCTACGTTGGCAAAGACGTAGAGGGCATGGTGCGCGACCTTGCAGAATGTGCATACCGCCTTGTTAAAGCGGAAAAGCAGGAAGAAGTCAAGGCAAAGGCAACCGCCAGCGTTGAGAAAAAGCTAGTCAAAATCTTGGCAGATCTTCGTAAATCCGACCGCGGCGATAGAAAGCAAGAGGAATTCGAGGCGGAGCTTTTGGACAGCCTCAGAAAGGGCTACTTTGATAACACGACGGTGGAAATCGAGGTGGCGGATACTCCCAAGGAAATGGAATTGCCCACGGGCGGCGCGACGATTGCGATCGGCAGTATCTTTGGGGATATGTTCCCTCAAAAGAAGAAAAAACGCAAGGTCAGCGTGAAAGAGGCGATGGGCTTATTCCTTGCGGAAGAAGCGGAAAAGCTGGTGGATGACGATGCGGTCAAGGAAGAGGCGATTCGCCGTGCGGAAAACGACGGCATTATCTTCATTGACGAGATTGATAAGATTGCAGGCAAGGGCAACCGTGGGGGCGTAGACGTGTCCCGTGAAGGGGTGCAGAGGGATATTCTCCCCATCGTCGAGGGCAGCACGGTCGTCACTAAGTACGGGCCGATGAAAACGGACTTTATCCTCTTTATTGCGGCAGGCGCGTTCCACGTGGCGGCGGTAGAGGACTTGATTCCCGAATTGCAGGGTCGTTTCCCCGTGTCGGTAGAGCTGAAAAGCTTGACGAAAAACGACTTCGTGCGCATCTTGACGGAAACGGAAAATTCCCTGGTGTTCCAGTACACCAAATTGCTCAGCGTGGACAACGTGCAGTTAGAATTTGATGAGAGCGCTATCGAGCGTATCGCGGAAATTTCCGTCGAGCTGAACGCAGGCAGCGAGGACATCGGCGCGCGCCGTCTGCATACGGTCATGGAATATCTTTTAGAGGAGATTTCCTTCAACGCCAGCGGCGACCACCCCGTAGTCGAGCTGCATATCGACAAGGCGTACGTGGACGAGCATTTGGCGAAACTGACAGGCGATAGAAACTTGAAGAAGTACGTCTTATAACCGTCGAAATACGGCGTTGCGTTGTGGCAACCTTCGGTTGTTTACACTTTAGTAAACTCCCTCAGGTTTTCCTCACGCGCCTTGTCTTTCTCGGTTCTAAGCCGCACTGACAGGTATGAATCATTATCATCGAAATACAATAAAGGAAAAAACTTATGATTAACATCCCCAAGGGCACGAAGGACGTTCTGCCCGCAGAATCGTATAAATGGCAATTTGTGGAGCGTGTAGCCCGTGAAGTGGCGGCTTCCTTTAACGTAAAGGAAATCCGCACCCCGACATTTGAGGCAACCGAGCTGTTCCAGCGCGGCGTGGGCAACACGACGGACATTGTCAACAAGGAAATGTACACCTTCTTGGATAAGGGCAACCGTTCGATGACCTTAAAGCCAGAGGGCACGGCAGGCGTCGGGCGTGCGTTTATCGAAAACGGGCTGCAGGGCGGCGTATTGCCCCTCAAAATGTTCTACATTACCCCTGCGTTCCGCTACGAAAGACCGCAGGCAGGCAGATTGCGTGAATTTCATCAATTCGGCGTAGAGCTGTTTGGCGCAAAGGGCGCGGAGATGGACGCCGAGGCGATTATGATCGCGAATACCCTCTTGAAAAAGTTGGGGATTTCCGTTAGCTTGAAGCTGAATTCTATCGGCTGCCCCGAATGTAGAAAGCGTTATAACGAGGCGTTGAAGGCGTTTTTTGCTCCGCATATCGAGGCGCTTTGCTACGATTGCAAAACTCGTTTTGAAAAGAACCCTTTGCGGCTTTTGGACTGCAAGGAAGAGGCTTGTAAGAAAATCAATGCGGCAGCGCCGTCGATTTTGGAATACCTCTGTGAGGATTGCGCGCAGCATTTTGAAAAGGTGAAGGAATACCTCGAAATCGCAGGCGTGGAATACGAAATTGACGAACGCATTGTGCGCGGTTTGGATTACTACACCCGTACCGTGTTCGAGTTCGTGGCAAGCGGCATCGGTGCGCAGGGCACGGTTTGCGCAGGCGGCAGATACGACGGCTTGATTGAGGAGCTTGGCGGCAAGAGCGTTCCTGCCGTGGGCTTTGCGGCAGGGTTGGAGCGGTTGCTCATCGTGATGGAACAATGCGGCGCGGAAATTCCGCAGCCGAAAACGCCCACCGTGTACTTTGCGGGCATGGACGAGCAGAGCCGTAAACAATGCTTCCGCTTGTGTACGCAATTGCGTGCGGCAGGGGTGTTGGCGGAAATCGACCAAATGGAGCGTTCTATCAAGGCGCAGTTCAAATATGCAGACAAGTTGGGCGTGCAATACGTTGCCGTCATCGGCGAGAGTGAACTTGCCGACGGGGCGATGAACGTGAAAAATATGGCGACGGGCGAGAGCGAAAAGGTGGCTTTTGAAGCCGCTGTGGAATATTTTTCGAAAAATCAATAAATACTATCGACGGAGGAAACGAGAATGAAAACGGTAAATAGTCAAGAATTGAAGGATTTGATTGCGGTATCGGAAGTCCCTGTATTCGTGGATTTTTCCGCGACGTGGTGTGGACCTTGCAGAATGCTTGCGCCCATTTTAGAGGAGCTTTCGGAACGCTACGCAGGCAAGGCTGTGTTCGTCAAGGTGGACGTAGACGACAGCCGTGAGGCGGCTATCGAGCACGGCATTACGAATATCCCCAACGTGATTGCGTTCAAGGACGGCAAAGCGGTGGCAAACCAGTTGGGCTTTGTTCCCGAGGAACAGACCGAAGCATTTATCAAAAGCATATTGTAATGGCAAAAGCGGCTTGTAAGCAGCAAGCCGCTTTTTTAGTGAATGAAAACTTTCACCTTAACCAAAAAATACCCCCGACGGAATTGCCGTCGGGGGGTTTTGTAAAATGCATTATTTTTTAAGACTGATGGTTGTTCCATCCATATCAAGCGTAATGGTTTTGCCGTCAAAGACACAAGTTTGAGATTCTCCAAACATAAGCTCAATATTCTTGCTATCAACCATTTTCCATGTGCCAGTAAGGGTTTCTTCCCCATCAGAATTGATCTTTAAAGTTGCCGTACCGTCTGCATTGAGGGTGAGAACCATAAAATCTTCCGACAGGGTCATCATTCCCATAAATTTTTCCCCTGCCTCTAATTCAACCAGGATTCCATTTTCAGTATAGCTCATTTTGCTAAACTTGTAAGTACCCTCTGCCTTTGCACAACCACAGAAAAGGCAGCAAATACAAAAAATAATACCTACTGCAATTGCATTAAAAAATCTTTTTGTTCTTGTCATAGAACACCTCCAAATAGTTTGTAAGTATATTATAATTCATATTTTATGAATTGTCAAGAATATAACGATAAAAAATTTATATAATATGAATATGAAAGTTTTTGGAGAAAGAGTCAAACAAGCGTTAAAGGAAAGTGGTTTAACGCAAAAAAAATTAGCGGAAGAATTAAATGTGCAGACGTCCACTCTTTGTGAATGGCTGAATGACCACAATGAGCCCCCTATGCAAATGATAGTGGATATTGCTCGTTTTTTAGACGTATCAACGGATTACTTACTAGGAATGAAAGATTATGATTTATAAAAAACGACGAATCCTCGTCGTTTTTTGTTTAAGAAATCGGTTTTTTGGTTGAGAGTAGAAGGCGCTCGCTGTCATTCTGAATCAAGTGCACGCGCAAGGCTATGCCTTGCGACACTACAAGTCTTGGCGAGTAAGAATCCCAATAGATCCATTCGACTGCGCCCTATGGGCTACGCTCAGGATGACGGGCGCGCGGTTGCAAAACTTGTCATTTTGAGTGGAGAGATAGCGTAATCGAAGAATCTATATTTAATATTTCTATAACGATTGCCATAGGCAATCAATTCACGTTTTCGTGGCGAAAACAATTCACGCATACAAAGTATGCAATTCACAAAACTTTGTTTTAATTCACTAAATAAAAAACACCCCCGACGGGATTGCCGTCGGGGTTTTGTCTATATTGTGGAGGTCATTGACTACAAGAATTAGTAGTTTTCCGCTCTTACCTGGAAGTATGCCTGAGGATGTGCGCAGATAGGGCAAACGTCGGGTGCTTCCTTACCGATTACGATATGGCCGCAGTTCGAGCATTGCCATACAGCGTCGCCTTCCTTGGAGAATACAAGCTTGTTCTGTACGTTGGAAAGAAGCTTTCTGTATCTTTCTTCGTGCTCCTTTTCGATAGCAGCAACGCCTTCGAACAGAGTAGCGATGTCTTCAAAGCCTTCTTCTCTTGCCGTCTTTGCAAAGCCAGCGTACATATCCGTCCATTCGTAGTTTTCACCCAAAGCTGCGTCCAAAAGGTTTTCTGCCGTGGAAGAAATTTCGCCGCCGTTCAAAAGCTTGTACCAAATCTTTGCGTGCTCCTGCTCGTTCTTCGCCGTTTCTTCAAACAAAGCGGCAATCTGCACAAAGCCTTCTTTCTTTGCCTTGGAAGCAAAATAGGTGTACTTGTTTCTTGCCTGAGATTCGCCTGCAAACGCCTCTTTCAAGTTCGCTTCCGTCTTCGTGCCCTTTAAAGGGTTGTGCTTTTCAAACACGTTCGACTGTTTACATTTGGGGCAGGTTTCGATTGCGCCTTCGCCTTCGTGAACATAACCGCATACTTTACATACATACTTCATAATTTTTTTACCTCTTTATATTTATTTATTTGGCTCTGTCGTATCGCCTGATTGATTTTTGACGGAAAAATAATTGCGAAATCCTTCGTGCTTTGCTCGGTTACAGACCGCTGAGGGTATGCGCCCTTACAAAGCACTAGTCTTTCTTATATTTTTCTCGTCAAATCGCTAAAGAAATTTAGCTAAAACCAATCATTCTCCGCGACATAGCCGTAGTTCTTATTAAAACTCATTCTTATTAGGACTAAGTTTCATTAATTGTTTTAATCTTAGCATATTTAGAAATCTTTGTCAATAGTTTTGTGAAAAAAAGTTGAAAAATTTTTCCAGCAAATGGAAAAGGGTTGCTTTTTATCCGTTTGCGATATAATATGAATATATAGTTCATCAATTTGGGGAAAGTTTTATGGGGAAAAAATACAACGAACGCAAACGGAAATGGATAGAAAAGACTTTGGATAACGACCGCCGCTATAAGGCAATCGTCTACAATCGCGTGGCTTCGTGTATTCTCTTTACGTTGCTGCAGCTTGGGGTGTCGATAGCGTTGCTGTTGCTTACCGAATTCGGTTGGGCTTGGCAACTGGCGGCAGGGGTGCTTTCGGTTGTCTTCGTCGTCTATTTAGAGGGAAGAGAGCAGCGCCGTCCCACCCGTACGCTGTGGATTATTTTGCTTTTGCTTGCCCCTCTTGTCGGCGTGCCCCTGTACTTTTTATACGGCGACGGCAAGCCGATGAAACTCTTGCGAAAAAAAATACGCTGCGGCGGAAAAAACGTTGTCTGCCGGGCAAGCGGATTTTGCTGCCGAGGAAAGAGGGGCGGACGGAATGTCTGCCTTGCTGGAAAGGCTTGGCTATCCTACCTACGATGACGGGGACGTTTCCTATTATCCTACGGGGAAGGAACTGTTTGCTGCAATGCTGGACGCCCTGCGTAGGGCGGAAAAATTCGTCCTCATGGAGTACTTTATTCTCGCGGGCGGTACAATGTGGAGAGAGCTACTGAAACTTCTTTTAGAAAAAGCAGAGGAAGGCGTACAAATCAAAATCATCTACGATGATTTCGGGTCTATGTTTTCCCTGCCGCCGCACTATGCGCGGTACTTGGAGGGCTTGCACGAAAACATACGCTGCCTCGCTTTTAATAAAGTATATCCCATTTTTAGTCCATCTTATAACCACCGCGACCATAGAAAAATTTTGATTGTTGACGGCAAAGTGGGTTTTACGGGCGGCATGAATATCGCCGACGAATATATCGACGAGAAAAAACGCTTTGGCTATTGGAAGGATACGGGTATTCGCGTGCGAGGGGAAGGAGTGCGCTCGATGACGAAAGCCTTTTTGGAAACGTGGGTGGCGCTCAAAGAGCCGCAGTTGGACGTTTCCACCTATTTGCAGTCGCCTGCGTACGGGAAGACGGGGGCTTGTATCATTCCCTGTGCCGACTCTCCCTTAGACGAAGTGCGCACTTGCGAGGCGGTGTATTTAGAGATGATTCACCGCGCGAAGGAGTATCTGTATATCACGACGCCGTACTTGGTGTTGGACGAGGCGTTGCGGGCGGCGCTGTGTTTAGCGGCGATGCGTGGGGTAGACGTACGCATTTTAACGCCGGGGATTCCCGATAAGAAGACGGTGTACCGCTTGACGCGCGCCAACTACGGTGTTTTGCTGCGGTCAGGGGTGAGGATTTATGAATATACCCCCGGTTTTCTGCACGCCAAAATGACCCTTTCCGACGGCGCGGCGGTCGTGGGAACGACCAACTACGATTACCGCAGTCTATACTTGCATTTTGAAAATATGGTGTATTTTCGCGACGAGAGCTGCATTGCCGCCATTAGAGAGGACTTCGAGCAAATGTTCTTGGTGTCCAAAGAGCGCACCGAGGCGGATACAAAGCGCCGCTTTTTGGGTAAGGCGTTCGACACCGTATTGCGGATTTTCGAGCCGTTGCTTTAACGCAAATTTTATTTTAGAAAAATAAAAGTTTTGTGAAAAAGGAGCAAAAAAGCGGAAGATTGCTTGACAATTGTCGTAGGCAGGTTTTATAATACTCGGTGAAAAAAATAGAAAAACAGGAGTAAATATGGTCAAGACTTTGCTGAAAAGCGTTCGTGAATACAAAAGGCCTGCTATCATCACCCCGATATTTATGGTGATTGAGGCTCTGTGCGAATGCTTGATTCCCTTTTTTATGGCGCAACTCATTACGGCGATTAAACCTGCGCCGGGTGAGCCGCCCCTTGCGGCTGATATGGCGTTGCAGACGGTGTTAAAATACGGTATCATCCTGATTGTGTTGGCGGCGGTATCGCTGACCAGCGGTGTTTTGGCAGGACGGTTTGCGGCGACGGCGAGCTGCGGCTTTGCAAAAAATTTGCGCCACGACCTCTTTTACAAGGTGCAGCGGTTCTCCTTTGCGAACGTGGATAAGTTTTCAACCTCGTCGCTGGTTACGAGGTTGACGACGGACGTTACCAACGTCCAGCAGGCGTTCCAAATGTGTCTGCGTATCGTCATTCGCGTACCCTTGCAGTTCATCTTCGCCATTATCATGAGTTTCACCATCAACCCCAAGCTGGCTTGGATTTTCGTGGTAATTGTTCCTTTCTTGGCGGCAATCATCATCTGCCTGATGCGGTTCGTTATGCCCTTCTTTAGGCGTATCTTCAAAAAATACGACGCGCTGAACGAATCCGTGCAGGAAAACGTCGGCGGTATTCGCGTGGTAAAAGCGTTTGTCCGTGAGGACCACGAAACGGAGAAGTTCAAAAAGGCGGCTGGAGAAGTGCGCGACGACTTCACGCGCGCAGAAAAAATCATTGCTCTGAACGGCCCGATTATGACGCTGTTTATCAATTTTGCCTCTATTTTAATTTCCGCCTTTGCGGCGTACGCGATTATTGACCCGAATTTTTGGGCGGCGTATCCCGGCTTTGGCGAAGGTCAGCTTTCCGCGTTGATTTCATACGGGATTCAAATGCTGTCGTGCCTGATGATGTTTTCCATGATTTTCGTTATGCTGTCCATGTCTATCGAGGGCGCAAGACGTATTGCAGAGGTGCTGAATTGCGAATCGGATATCGTCAGTCCTGAAAACGCAACGACAGAAGTAAAGGACGGCTCTATCCGCTTTGCGGACGTGCGCTTTAAGTATTCCTCCACGGCGAACAAGTACGC
>JAFQVL010000051.1 GCA_017408045.1 Clostridia bacterium
AGGAGATTCAGCAACGCATTTTAAAGGAGCTTGGCTCGCCGTTTATCGCAGGGCTTTCCCTCTTGGGCGGAGAGCCGTTCGAGCCGCAAAATCAAGCGGCGTTGCTACCGTTTGTGCAAGAGGTCAAGCGCCGTTATCCCGAAAAGCCGATATGGTGCTATACTGGGTTTGTTCTAGACGAAAAGGCGGGCGTTTTAAAGGAAACGCATAAAAATACGCCGTTTACGAGGGAACTTATCGCACTTATGGACGTTTTGGTGGACGGTCCGTACGTAGAGGCGTTGCACAATATTTGCTTGAAGTTTCGCGGTTCGTCCAATCAGCGAGTGATTGACGTCCAAAAGACGTTGTTGTCTAAGCAATGCGTATTGTATATGGAGTGATGGAAAGTGCAAAATCGTAAGGTAAAAGTGTATACCGTATGCGCCTGGATACTTGGTGTCATCTGCTTGGCGGCGGTGGCGGCTTGGCTTGTGCTGTTTTTTGTGGCAGGTTGCAATCTGTTTGCGATTCGTCCTATTTGGTTGGGGTTCTTATTGATTACGGTCGCAGGGCTCTCTATGGCAGCGGCGTGTGTATTCGTCTACGTCATTATGTTGGCGCGAGAACGGGACAGAAATACGTTCCTTTGCCCTGCTTGCGGTGAAGTTTGCGAGGTCGGCAACCGATTTTGCGCCCATTGTGGGGAAGCCTTGCAGGAAATCGAATAAAAAAGAGAAAACCGACGTACGATATTGTATGTCGGTTAAGTTTTTTAAAGGTTTGTGTTTGGCTGTTTGTGCGATATTCATCATGGGAACCGTCGCGTTTTCCCTTGGTGGTAAGCAGACGATGGGCACGGTTAAAACGGTGTACTACGTCGTTGAGCCTACGGAGAGCATAGGGGCAAGCAGTAGCCAAATTGCGCTTCGCGGCGGCGCTGGCTATGCGATTGCGGACGGTGTAGCATTCGGGGTATATTTTTCCGAGGGGGAAGCAGAACAAGCACGTTGCAGGCTGGAGGGAGAATATAGTCAAGTGATGCTCTATCCTATGCAGCTTTCTTTTCTTGCCTCGGAGGATGCGTTTGCGTATAGCGTATTGCAGATTGTAGAAGAATGGACGAAGATATTGCAAAAAGGGGACGCGCAAGCAACGGTTCGCGAGGGATTACAGTCTATTGCGGAGTTATTATCGTGGCGAGGGGAAAAGGAACATTCCGTTTTTTTATTAAACCTGTCCGAGGAATTGAATAACCGTTTAACGGAAAAGGTGATATACGTTGATGCGCTTCGAAATTTTACTTGTTTTGGCTGTGAGCAACTTTCCATAAAAAATAGAATGATAAAAATATAATTTTTTCAAAAAAAGAAAAAAAACGCAAAAAACGCTTATAAATTGCTTGCTTTTTTACGGAATATTCAGTATAATAAGAAAGCTGTCAGGCGAAATGCTACTGTGGCTCAGTCGGTAGAGCAGCTGATTCGTAATCAGCAGGTCGCCGGTTCAAGTCCGGCCAGTAGCTCCAAAAAAATACGGTTGGCTTTTGCCGACCGTATTTTTTTTGTGTTGTAGGCGTTGAACCGTCTAGGGCTGCTGATTAAAAGAATGGGGTCCCCGAAAATGAAAGCATTTTTGGGGTGGACAATAGGTCGCCTTGGTTCAAGTCCGGCCAGTAGCTCCAAAAAATAGACAAGTTTCTCCTCGGAACTTGTCTATTTTTTATTCGAGCCAAAGGTTTGGTATGTAATCACGGCTTGCCGTGTATGTATTTGCCGTCAGGCGTATGTCATGTTTGGCTTGATTACATGCAATTCGGACGAATGGATTTCATACCGCTTGCGCGGATTGTATACACGCCGCAGGCGTGATTGCTGCTTGGTTTCAACTAAATGATACAAGTTTTATTTTCGTATTCACTACCCGTAAGAGCTGCGTACATTTTTTCGGCGAGTTCATCAATGGCAAGGCATTTAGCTGCCGTAGCGCTCAGCTTGCTTTTTTGTATTCCCGATGCAAGAAATGGAATACTTGCCTTAGAGAGAGTGGATAAAATCTCTACTCTATCGTGCTTGTAGGCAAGCGGATGTAAATACAAATCGTTTTCCAAGCATTCAAAAACAAGGTCTTTTTGGATATTGAGTAGATTTTGCAGGGCAATTCTACGGATACGGGCGGCGGTGTATCTTGGAGAAGTCAAAGCCTCTTCCAAGGTGATAGCGCCGCTTGCAGCTTTCAAAAAAGCATTTTCTAAGCCCTCTGTACAATCCAAAGTGGCGGCTATTTTTTCGGGCGTTTCGCGCAGGATTGCCGCTTTCTCAAAAGCGTCTAAACGGATTTCGCTTGCGGATTGCAAGTCAGAATAAACCTCTCTAGGGAGATAGGGTTCAATCGTGGATAATTCGTTTTTGCGCATAGCATTTCTAATGGCGGTGGCGGAGGCGAAGTCATCTTTTGCATGCTCATCGTGATAACCCGCGCCAAGCCTTTGTATGGGCAGAATTTCTATGGAAGAATTTTGCGCCAAAAGGGCTTTTGTGTATTCTATCCCCAAAATGTTGTTCGGGGAGGAGAACAGCCGCTCGTCGGCTACCTTACTTCGGGCGGTGGCAATCGCTTCTGCGTAGCCCACACCGTTTTTTGTCAGAGCTTTCACGACAGAAGAAACGTTTTGAGGTTCGCTGATTAAGGCGTTTGCGGCTTGCAAAAATACTTCCTTGTCGGCGAATTCTGCCCCGAAGGCAAGATGCTGCACGGCGGGGATTTTTGATAATAAGGAAACTGCGCCTTTTGCAAAAATTTCAGCGTTTGAAGTGGCGAATACGGTGGGCAATTCGAGGACGACGTCTGCGCCGGAAAGAACAGCGTGTTTTGCGCGCAGGTGTTTTTCCAAAACTGCCGCTTCTCCGCGCTGGGTGAAGTTTCCGCTCATAAGACAAAGCAGGGCGTCGGCGTTTGATTGCCGTTTTGCCTCGGCTATGAGGTATTTGTGTCCGTTGTGAAAGGGGTTATATTCACAAATTATTGCGCAAATTTTCATTTTCTTTTCCCGTAATCCTTTACATCGAGGAATTTCTGTGGTATAATTATAAAGCAAAAATAGCTATACGACTATTATATACTAAAAAAAGAAAAAAATAAAGCATTTCTAGGAGATAAGCGTATGAATATTTTGGAACAGATTAAAAGTAAGGCAAAGGCTTTGGGTAAAACGATCGTCCTTTGCGAGGGAGAAGATTCGCGCGTAGTACGTGCAGCTGCGATGACGACGAAAGAAGGCATTGCAAAGATTGTTCTACTCGGCGATGAGGCGGATATCAGAGCGAAAAACCCTGACGTTGATCTTACGGGGGTAGAAATCGTAAATCCGCTTACGTCGGACAAGTTGCCTGCGTACAATGCAAAGCTTTGTGAGCTTCGCGCGTCCAAGGGTATGACCCCCGACCAAGCAGCAAAGCTGTTGCAGGACGGTACGTATTTTGGTGCGATGATGTTGAAGATGGGGGACGTAGACGGCTTGGTTTCCGGTGCGTGCCATTCCACCGCAAACACTCTGCGCCCGGGCTTACAGATTATTAAGACTGCGCCCGGTGCTTCCTCGGTATCTTCCTTTAACTTGATGATATGTCCTCCGCAGGGCAACCAATATTGTCCCGATGGGTTGGTGGTTTTTGCGGATTGCGGCTTGAACCCCACCTATACCAGCGAAGGGCTTGCGGATTGCGCAATTGATACGGCAAAATCCGCTGCGGCGATTGCAGGGATTGACCCGAAGGTTGCAATGCTTTCCTTTTCTTCTAAGGGTAGCGCAAAGCACGACAACGTGTCTATGGTAGCGGAGGCGGTTCGCATCGCAAAGGAGAAAGCTCCCGATCTCAAGCTGGACGGCGAATTGCAGTTCGATGCAGCAATCGTGCCTTCGGTTGGCGAGATGAAAGCGCCCGGTTCGTCGGTTGCAGGCCACGCAAACGTATTTATCTTCCCTGACCTGCAGGCGGGCAATATCGGTTATAAAATTGCGGAACGTTTGGGCGGATTTATGGCGGTTGGTCCTATTTGTCAGGGCTTTGCAAAGCCGATGAACGACCTTTCTCGTGGTTGTAAGGAAGAGGATATCGTAGCAGCGGTTGCAATTACGGCGGTGCAGACACAGTTATAAGGAGAAAGTAAGATGAAAGTTTTGGTTATCAATTCGGGAAGTTCCTCTTTGAAATATCAGCTGATTGATATGGAAACGGAAGGCGTAATTGCAAAAGGTCTTTGCGAGCGTATCGGTATCGAAGGTTCTAAACTTACGCATAAGGCAAAGGGCAAGGAGCTTGTTAAAGAGCAGGCTATGCCTACGCACAACGAAGCGGTTGCTTTGGTGCTTGGGGCGCTGACGGACGGCGAATATGGTGTCATTTCTTCGATGGACGAAATTGACGCGGTAGGGCATCGTGTAGTTGCTTCTGGGGAAACCTTTAAGAAGACGACCTTGGTTACTCCCGAGGCAATGGTGGCTTTAAAAGAGATTGAGGATATGGCGCCTCTGCACAATCCTGCAGCTGCAATCGGTGTGAACGCTTGTCTTGCGGCAATGCCCGATAAGCCTATGGCGATGGTGTTCGATACCGGTTTCCATTTCACGATGCCGGAGCACGCATATATGTATGCAATCGACTACGACCATTACGAGAAATACAAAATTCGTCGCTATGGCTACCACGGTACGAGCCATAAGTTCGTTTCTCAAGAGGCGGCAAAGTACCTTGGCAAAAAGCCTGAAGAATTAAAGGTAATTACCTGCCATTTAGGCAATGGTTCTTCTATTTCCGCTGTAAACGGCGGCAAGTGTGTGGATACTTCAATGGGCTTTACGCCGCTTGCGGGTGTTCCTATGGGTACGCGCTCTGGCGATATTGATTTCGGCGCGGCAGAATACGTTGCGAAGAAAGAGGGCTGGGATATTGCGACCACGCTTACCTACTTAAATAAGAAGTGCGGTATGGCTGGGCTTTCCGGTGTATCGAGCGACTTCCGCGACTTGATAAAGGCTGCAGATGAAGGCAATCATCGTGCGCAGCTTGCTCTGGACGTATTCAACTATAACTGCAAAAAATACGTTGGCGCATACGCTGCGGCAATGAACGGCGTAGACTGTATCGTCTTCACCGCAGGCGTTGGCGAAAATACTTCGTCGGTGCGTCAGGCAATCTGTGAAAATATGCAGTATTTAGGGTTGGAAATCGACCTTGAAAAGAATTTGGAAAAGAACAACGGCGCAATTCGCGATATTACGGGTAAAAATTCCAAGGTCAAGGTTTTGATCATTCCGACGAATGAAGAGCTTGTCATTGCCAGAGAAACGGTAGAATTGTTATAAAAAATCCCGTTTTTCCTGCGAAAAAAAGTTGACAAAGTGTTGTAAATATACTATACTTGTCTAAGTCAGTTTTATGATGGTTATTGATATTAGAAAACTAAACGCGCAAAAGCGCTACTACGGGGAGATGCAATTTTCCTACGATCCGCCCCAACGGCTGTTGAACATTCCGTTTGCACAGTTTGTTGGCGGGGTGTCTGTGGAATTTGAATATGATCTCTACGAAGACGACGCTTTTGAAATCCGCGGCAAGGTCCGTTATCAGCTAAAAGGGCAATGTGCTCGCTGCTTGCAAGAGGTGGAAACGACGGTGGAGGGCGAATTGAACGCTCTGTTCGAACCGAAGAAGGACGCTGAGGATTACAGCTATTTTGGCGGTGTGGTAGATATTACCCAGGCGGTCGAGGACGCTGTGGTGTTTAGTTTGCCGTTCTCCCTTTCTTGCAAAGAGGAGTGTCAGCCGATTGAATATTCATCAGGAAACGAAAACGATTAAACAAGAAAATTATTAGAATAGAGGTGTTAAGATGGCAGTACCTAAGAGTAAACAATCTAAGAGCAGAACGAACAAGAGATTTGCAAATTATAAGGCAACCGCAGCTACGTTGGTAGATTGCCCTCATTGCCATGAACTGAAAGAAGCGCACAAGGTTTGCGCTGCTTGCGGTTATTACGATGGCAAAGAGGTTGTTGCACAGAAAGAAACAAACAACTAATTTATTCGTCTAATGCGTTTAGGCGGGCTGCATTTTTGCGCCCGCTTTTTTGCGTTGTTATCAATCCAATGGAAATAAATTAACCTTGGTTAATATCTAAATTTGCTTGCTATTTTTAAAAAAAAATGATATACTAATGCTACGGAGTGTAGTATGAAAGAAAAATATTCTGTGTACGGTATGACCTGTTCGGCTTGTTCGTCGGGCATAGAGCGTACGATGCAAAAATTAAAGGGCGTGCAATCGGCGGAGGTTTCTCTGATGGGAGAAAGTCTGGTGATCACATATGACGAAACCCAGTTGTCGCCGTCCGAAATCATGCAGGCGGTGGAGGGGCTTGGATATGGAATCAAGCCCTACGACGATAAAGCATTACAGGCAAAAAAGCCGCAAACGGACGCCTTGAAGATGCGGTTTTGGATCTCGCTGCTGCTTTTGTTGCCGTTGATGTATTGTTCGATGGGTGGAATGATCGGCTTGCCCGTGCCCTCGCCCTCGTATAATTACTGCATTCAAGCCGTTTTATCCTTGGTTGTCCTGATTTTGAATTTTAGATTTTTCACTTCGGGTACGAAAGCGCTTTTAAAGCGCGTACCGAATATGGATACCTTGGTGGGGCTTGGTTCGGCGGTGTCTTGGGTATATAGCGCGGTTTTGACCGTTCTTCATTTTGTCGACGGCAGACAGCCGCACATGTATTTCGAATCTGCGGCGATGATTTTGGTCTTGGTGACCTTGGGCAAGTGGCTGGAAGAACGCTCTAAGCGCAAAACGGGCGACGAAGTGGAAAAATTAATCGGCTTGATGCCGAGTACCGTGGTTGTTGAGCAGGGCGAAACGCAAAGGACGATTCCTTTTTCCGATATTGTCGTGGGCGACGTGCTCGTCGTGAGGCAGGGAGATTATATCCCCGTTGACGGTAAAATCGTGGAAGGGCATGCCTTTATAGACCGCGCTGCGATTACGGGCGAAAGCCTGCCCGTCGAGGTAGGAGAAGGAGATACCGTCAGTGGCGCAGATATCGTCAAAAGCGGCTATATTAAAGTGCTTGCGGAAAAGGTAGGTGCGGACACCACGCTCTCGCAAATCGTCAAAATGGTAAAAGATGCAGGCGCAAGCAAAGCGCCTTTACAAAAAATGGCGGATAAAATTGCAGGGATTTTCGTACCCCTTGTGTGTATGATTGCCCTGTGTACGTTGCTTATTTGGGTGTCGGCGACGGGGGATATCGGCGAGGCGGCAAATTACGCAATCAGCGTATTGGTCATTTCTTGTCCTTGTTCGTTGGGGTTGGCGACCCCTGTTGCGGTGATGGCGGCTACTGGCCGAGGGATGTCCTTGGGGATATTGTACAAGGATGCGGAGGCTTTGCAGAGGGCAAAGGATATAAATTGCGTATTATTGGATAAGACGGCGACCTTGACAGAAGGCTTGCCGAAAGTCGTCGATTTTGAATGCTTTGTTGACGATGACGGGTTGGTTTTAGCCTTGGCTTACGCCATTGAAAAATGCTCGAATCACCCCTTGGCGGAATGTATTAAGGCTTACGCGCAGGACAAGGCGGACGACGGTCTTGCGGTGGAGAATTACCGGTATGAAATGGGGAAGGGCGCGGTTGCCGAATATCAAGGCGAAACGTATTTTTTGGGCAATCGAAAACTGCTCCATGCGGTAGAGGAAAAACAATGCTACGCCTTGGAACATAAGTACTCTAAGCAGGGAAAAACAACGATTTTCCTTGCAAAGCAAGGGAAGCTGATGGCGGTCTTTGCGGTAGCGGATACTTTAAAGGAGAGTAGCCGAGAGGGCGTGGAATGGTTAAAAGCCCGTTCTATCAAGACGGCGATGCTGACGGGGGACGTAGAAAACGTCGCGGCGGCGATTGCTGAGAAAGTTGGCATTGAGGAATTCTTTGCAGAGGCTCTGCCTGCGGATAAAGCGCAAGCGGTAGAGCGAATTCAATCGGTTGGCGGCGTCGTGGCAATGGTTGGCGACGGCGTAAACGACAGCCCTGCGTTAAAGGCGGCTGACGTTGGTATCGCGATGGGTAAGGGCACGGATATCGCCATTGACAGCGCGGACGTGGTGCTTGTAAACGGGGATATACGCTCGGTTGCAACGATGATAGATTTAAGCAAATCTGCCGTGCGCAACATCGTGCAAAATCTATTTTGGGCATTCTTTTACAACGTGGTTGCCATTCCCGTTGCGGGTGGCGCATTTGCATGGGCAGGTGTGCATCTCAACCCGATGATTGCCGCCGCATGTATGAGTTTAAGCTCGTTGTTCGTCGTTGGAAACGCTCTGCGTTTAATGCGGTTTGGAAAAAAGAAAACGGTTGCAAAACCTTTGCAAACGGATATATCGCCCCAAAAAGAGGAGGAAACTATGAAAGTAGAAATCAAGATTGAAGGAATGATGTGTAAACATTGCGTAGCGCACGTAGAAAAAGCGTTGTCTGCTTTGCCGTGCGTCGCGTCGGTAGAGGTTGACTTGCAGTCGGGTACGGCGACCGTGGTTCTTGCTTCGGAAGCGGAAGATTCGATTTTTACCGCCGCAATTGTGGATGCAGGCTACGAAGTTGTGGAGATAAAAAGGACAAAATAAGCCCTAAAAATTCAATATAAGACAAAAAGCGCAGAAAATACCGTGATATTATGCATACACTAACATATTATGGAGGTGTACATATGTCGCAAATGTTGCTTTTGGATAAACGCACGCTGGCTCTTATCGAGGATTACGTTCCGCAAGGGGACGTCTTAGAGGGGATTGTGTGCTTTTTTTCTGTCTTTGCCGACTATACGAGAGTGAAAATTTTATCCGCTTTGGCGATTAGCCAACTTTGTGTAAGCGACCTATCCCGCATTTTGCAGATGAATCAAACGACTGTTTCCCATCAACTTCGGTTTTTAAAGAGCGCAGGGATTGTAAAATGCTATCGGCAAGGGAAAATTGTCTTCTATTCGTTGGTCGATGATACGGTCAACGACGTGCTGTTAAAAGGGATCGAATTTTTGGGTTGTTAAACAAAGTTTAACCGTCGGTTTTTTTTGCTTTTTTTCTTGCAAATTTCCGTTGATTGTGGTATACTGTTAATATCGGTTATTATGCTTATATGCATTTTTGTGCAAAGGTGAGGGGCGAATGGGAAAATTGCAGGAAAAATTAAAACTATTGCCAGATAGCCCCGGCGTATATATTATGCTGGACGAGTACGGCGCGGTCATTTACGTGGGCAAAGCGCGAGTTTTGAAAAATCGTGTGCGGCAATACTTTCATGGCTCGGCAAAGCCGTCCAAGGTGGCGGCGATGGTGGAGAATATTGCTGACTTTTCGTATATCATCACGAACACGGAAATAGACGCTTTGGCGTTAGAAAACAACCTCATTAAAAAGTACAAACCAAAATACAATATCCTATTAAAGGACGATAAGACCTATCCCTACATCAAGGCGCATATCAAAGAGGACTTCCCTCGCTTTTCTATCACGAGGAAATTGACGAAGGATGCAAAGTATTTTGGCCCGTTTATGGGCGGTATACGCTGTAAGGATATTTTGGAAATTCTTTCATCGGTCTACGGCGTTCGTCTGTGTACGACGGCAATCGGTGCAAAGCCCAAAAAGCCTTGTCTTGCCTACCATATCGGGAAATGCCTCGGTCCTTGCGCGCATAGCTGCTCCAAAGAGGAGTACGCTGAGCGAGTGAAAAAAGCGTTGTCGTTCTTGGATGGCAATTACGAGGAAGCGGAAGAAATCCTGCAAAGCAAGATGCTTTCCTTTGCCGAAAACGAGGAGTTCGAGTTGGCTTTGGAATACCGTGAAAAGTTGCAGATGTTGTCCAAGTTAAAGCTGAAACGGTTGACGGCAATCAATCGGGATATTAACGCCGACGTATTTGCTTTATGCTCGGATAAGCTGTATTCTTCCGTCAACGTTTTAATCACGCGTAGCGGCATTATGCAAGGGGGCAGCAATTACGCTTTAGAGGACGCCTCTTTGGCGGAGAGCGATGCGCTCACGGCGTTTATATTGCAGTATTACGCGCACAGAGAGCCGCCTGAGGAGATTATCGTTCAGGGTTTTTGCGAAAAGGAACTGCTGGAAAGTTATTTCAAAGAAAAACTTGGCAAGAAAACGGTTATCACCGCCGCAAAAGCAGGGGTGCGAAAGCAGCTTCTTGATATGGCGGAAAAGAACGCGCAGGAGTATCTTTCCAAGGTCGTAGAAAAAATCGAACATAAGAATGATAGGACGAAAAACGCTTGCCGCAGATTGCAGCAGCTCTTGTCCCTGCCGCGTTATCCTCGCCGCATAGAATGTTATGATATTTCGAATATTTCTGGTGTAGATAAAGTGGGCTCGATGGTTGTATTCATCGACGGCGAAGCGGATAAAAACAGTTATCGCCGGTTTAAAATCAAGACGGTTGAGGGCGCAAACGACTATGCTTCGCATCAGGAAATGATGCGCCGTCGCTTATCGAAGTTTGGCACGGTGGAAGAGGAGCGTTTCCCTCGTCCTGACCTCATCGTCATTGACGGCGGTAAAGGACAGTTGTCGGCAATCCAAGAGGTGTTTGCTGAATTTTCCATTACCGATATTCCCTTGATTGCTTTGCCGGAGCGTGATGAGGAAATCTTTACGCCGTTTTTAAAAGAGAGCATTCGTTTACAAAAGAGCGACTACGTTTTACAAATGCTGCAGCGACTTAGGGATGAGGCGCATCGTTTTGCGATTACCTATTTTAGAAGTTTGCATTCCAAACGCAATCTTGCTTCCGTCCTTTCGGAGATTGAAGGGGTTGGCAAGAAAAAGCGTGAGGCGTTGCTTTTAGAGTTCCAAACGATTGACAATATCATGAAGGCGGACGTAAAAGAGCTGACCAAGGCTGAGGGTATCGGTGAAGAGCTTGCCGCCCGCATATATGCTTATTTTAAGGAAAAAATATAAACGAAAGAGAAAAAATGTTAGAGATTTTAGCGCCGAGTGGAAATGAAGAGTGCGCCGAAGTAGCGATTGCTTGCGGTGCGAACGCGATATACCTTGGGTATACCGCTTTTTCCGCGCGCGACGGCGCGACTAACTTTGACGAAGCCGCCCTGCAACGCATTTTGCAAAAGGCGCATTTTGCAGGCGTAAAGGTATACGTTGCTATGAATACCGTTGTAAAGACGGCAGAGCTTGACGGCTTTTTAACTACTCTTTTGAATTTGTGGGCGATGGGGGTTGACGCCATTATCTTGCAGGATATGCTGCTTGGGAAATATATTCATAAGCTGTATCCTCAAATCGTCCTGCACCTTAGTACGCAGGCAGGTATCTGTACGGAGCAAGGCGCAAAGCTTGGCAAAGAATACGGCTTTTCCCGTGTCATTCTTGCCAGAGAAACGCCTCTTGCAGAAATTGAAAAGATTGCCAAAATTGTAGAAACCGAGGTTTTCGTGCAGGGGGCGCTCTGTACGGCGTACTCTGGACAATGCTACTTTTCCTCGTTTGTTGGCGGCAACAGCGGCAACCGCGGAAGATGTAAACAGCCGTGTAGAAAAAAGTACACTTATAATCGCGGTGGGTTTGAAGAATATGCTTACGCCCTCTCTTTATCCGACCTTTGCGTAGGTGAGGAGATTACAAAACTGATTGCGGCAGGGGTGGTTTCCTTTAAGATTGAGGGAAGAATGCGCCGTAAGGAATACGTGGGCGCGGCGGTTCGCTATTATCGGCATATATTAGACGGCGAGCCTTCGCAGGCGGCATTTTCCGACTTGAAGAGAACGTACAATCGTGGCAACTATACAAAAGGGCTTGCTTTTGGACAAGATAAGCGGTTTTTATCACGCTCGGTGCAAGGGCATTTAGGCGAAAAGGTAGGCGTTGTCAAGGTCGAAAAGGGCAGGTATTTGGTTGAAAGCCGCTTTTCTGCAAAGCAGGGGGACGCCTTTAAGATATTGCGCGACGGTAAAGAGGTAGGCGGCGCGGCTTATGCAGGCAATTATGCCCGCGGATTTATCCTCTTTACAAGGGAACGATTGAAAAATGGCGACTCGGTATTTATCACCACCGATACGGACGTAAACGCGCGTGTGGTGCAGGGCAAGGCAAAGCCGTATGCAGTGCGTCTGCGTTTGCGCTTTGCGGAAGGGGAACGAGCGCAGGTGATCGGCAACGGCTTTTCTCTACTTTCTGAAAACGTTTTGCAATCCGCAACGACAAGCCCTTTGACCAAAGCGGATATCCAAGCCAATTTCTTAAAGACGGACGGCTTGCCTGTCGAGGTTTTCTTTGACGAAGTCGAGGTGATCGGCAACGTATTTATGCCTAAGTCGGCGTTAAATGCTTTCCGCCGCGCGTTTTACGAAGCGCTTGGAAATAGGCTTGCAAGCGAAGATCGCTCCCCACTCTCTCGAACGTGGGAAGAACCATTTTTCAACGGTAAAAACAACCGCATAGCGGTTATTTCAAACGATTTTACGGGTATAGCGTGCGACGTTGGTATCTACAAGCCCAACGACTATACCGCCCCGATTGACCCTGAATTTCTGACTTTGAAAGCGGAAAAATATCTGTATTTACCCCCGTTTCACACGGAAAAAGACGTATTGCGGATACAAGAACTCATTAAGGAAAATCATCTTGACGGGATTTATGCGGAAAATTATGACGGCATTGTGATTGCTGATAGTATCGGTTGTAGGCTGTTTGCAGGTACGGGGTTTAACCTTACCAATCCGCTTGCGCTGTCGCAGCTTTTCTCGTTGGTTTCCTACTATGCCGTTTCCAAGGAATTGTCGGAGGCGGAAATGCGTCCTTTGATTTCCGAAAAAGCCTTCATACTTTCTTCAGGCGACGTCAAGTTGATGGACCTTTGCTATTGTCCATTTGGAAAGACTTGCTTTCAATGCGATAAGAAGGAAACGTATCGCTTGACAGACGAAAACGGTAGAGCGTTCCCCGTTCGCCGCTACGTTGCTGCGGACAGTAGCTGTCGTTTCGAAGTGTATAATTGTGCCTCACTCATCGGCAAGGGAGTAAGCGGTGCAGGGCAACTGCTGGACGTGTCCGTCCAAGAGGATAAACCGTCCGCAGTCGGGGTAATCCATAACGAACAACAGCAAAAGCAGGTGTATTCTTCGTACACCGCAGGACATATCAAGAATGGAGTAATTTAACGTGAATTTCCATGCGATTGAAAAAACTGAACTCAATAAAATTCTGGCGATTGCCTCGGAATACTGCGTTCTTGAGGGCGGCAGAGAATTGCTGGCGAATTTACATCCGACCTCGGATATTGCAGAGGTTCGCAAGTCGCTTGCATATACGAGAGAGTGTGTGAAACTTCTCTTTACGCACGGCGTTGCGAAGATTGAGCATTATCCTCAGCTGACGGACGAGTTGCAACGGGCAAAGAAGGGGTCGGCGCTTTCCTGCGGTGAATTGCTTGCCGTGGGCGGTTTATTGCGCTCTATTCGGATTGCGCGCACGTCGATTGCCGCAATCAACGACGAGGAAATCGTAGCCACA